>NC_021505.1:2420567-2731911 GCF_000412675.1 Pseudomonas putida NBRC 14164
GGTGCAGATACCGCCCAATGGCAGGTGCTGGCGGGCCAGCTTGCGCAACCAGTCGATCAGCGGGCGGCTGCTACGGCCACGGTCGATCGGGTTGGCGCCGACCACCAGCAACGTGTCCAGCTCCGGAGCGTTGGCGATGCTGTAGTCGGGCAGTACCCGCATGCCGTTGCTGGCGACCACGGGTGCCTCGTCTGCGGCAATCAGCACGCTGCGAAACAGAGGCTTGCGCGCGGCCAGGTTGGCCATGCGCAGGGTTTCCACCGCCGACGCCAGGCCGATGGTGGTGAAATTGGGCAAAATCAGAAAGCCGAAGGTCTTTACGGAACAACTCTTTACAATAGACGGCGACAGGTTTGTAGAAGCGGGGTGGACCATTGCGCTGTTCCTGTGCAAGCTGAGGCAGAGTTCGTCAGGGGCAGAAAGAAATACAGCCTCGCGTGGTTCTTGTTGTTATAGGTCGTTGCCGGGTTGATCTTACACCCCGGGCGCAGCGGCCAGGAATGGCCCCGCCGGCTGGCAGGGCCGACAGTGATTGCACAGAGAAGGTGATCGTTCGTGAACCCCGAATCCATGCTGGCGGCATTGCCAGGCTACGCCATATCGCCCGAGTCGATCCAGGTGCTGCCCGATGCCAAGGCATACCGCGCCTGCCTGCTCGAGCGCATCCGCACCGCGACCCGGCGCATCGTCATCGTCGCACTGTACCTGCAGGAAGACGAGGCCGGCCAGGAAGTGCTGGATGCCTTGTACCAGGCCAAGGCCGAGCGGCCAGGCCTGGAAATCACCATCGTGGTCGACTGGTTCCGTGCCCGCCGTGGTCTGCTGGGGGGCGGGCGCCAGCCGGGTAACGCTGCCTGGTATCAGGCCCAGCGCCAGTTGCGCGGGCTGGATATCGTCATTCACGGGGTACCGGTGCAGACCCGCGAGCTGTTCGGCGTGCTGCACTTGAAGGGCAGCATCATCGACGATTGCGTGATCTACACCGGCGCCAGCCTGAACAACGTCTACCTGCACCGCTTCGACCGCTATCGCCTGGACCGCTACCACCTGTTCCAGTCGCCGGGGCTTGCCGACGCCATGGTCGACCTGGTACAGCGCCTGTTGCACCACACCGCTACACCACGCCTCGACTTGCCTGCACAACCTGCCACCCGCAGCCTGCGCGGCGATATCCGGCGCTTGCGAGCGCGGTTGCGGCGCATGGCCTACGAGGCACCAGCCAGCGTGGCAGGGCAGGGGTTGCGGGTGATTCCGCTGCTGGGCGTGGGCCGTGGCAACCCGTTGAACCGGGCAATGTGCGCCCTGTTGGCGGCGGCGCGCACGCAACTCATCATCAGTACGCCGTATTTCAACCCGCCGCGTGTGGTCATGCGCGAGCTTGACCATGCGCTGGAGCGGGGGGTGCACGTCGAGCTGATCGTCGGTGACCGCACGGCCAACGACTTCTATATCGCCCCGGGTGAGCCGTTCAGTGCCAGTGGCGCCTTGCCTTATCTGTACGAAGACAACCTGCGTGCCTTCGCCCGACGCCGCCATGCGGCGATTGCCAGCGGCCAGCTACAAGTGCGGATCTGGAACGATCCCGGGCATACCTTCCATGCCAAGGGCGTGTGGGCCGACCAGCGCTATTCGCTGCTGACCGGGAACAACCTGAACCCGCGCGGGTTCAACCTGGACCTGGAAAACGGCCTGCTGATCGATGACCCGCAAGGGCAATGGCTGGCGCCACGGGAAGCGGAGCTGACCGAGCTACGCCGGCATGCGCCGAAGATTGCCTCGGCAGAGGCCTTGGGGGTGAAGGCCGAACACCCCAAGGAAGTACGCAAGCTTCTGCGGCGGTTGCGTTTTAGCCGGTTGGAGCCGTTGATCAAGCGGGTGCTCTGATGATTTGTCGGGTGCGCTCTTCGCAGGAGCGTCCCGGCAAGGCCGCTCCTACAGAGAACGTGCCGGTTCGGTCGCTGTGGCTATCTCGGCTTTCTTCTTGCTTTGCGGCTTGAGCCGCGACACTGCAAACAGCACCACTGCCAGCCCGATGACCTGGTACAGCGAAATCTCTTCACTCAAGAGTGCCCATGACGCCAACACCGTCAGCACCGGCCCCAGGTTGCCCACTGCCGCAGTGTGAGTCGGCCCGAGCCGCTGGATTGCCAGCGCCACCCAGTAGATCGGCAATACCGTGGAAAACACCGCCATCAACCCGGCGTTGGCCCACACCGCGCCCGGCAACTGCCACAGCTGCCCGACCGGTGCCACCAGCAGGTAATGCGCCAGCACCATCAGCGACGACGCGGTGCCGCACAGCCCGGCCAGGCGCATCGAGCCCATCCGCTTGAGCATCATCCCGGTGCCGGAATAATACAGCGCGTAGGTCACCGCACTGGCGAACACCCACAGCGAGCCCAGCACCACCTGTTGGCCAACCCCGGCGACACTGACGTCGTGGACGAAGGCGATGCCCAGCCCCAGGTAGCACAGGCCCATGGCCGACAAGGTGCGCAGGCTTGGCCGCTCACGCAGGGCGATGGCCTGGAACACCAGCACCAGCGTCGGGTAGGTGAACAGGATCAGCCGCTCGAGCCCGGCGCTGATGTACTGCAAACCATAAAAGTCGAAAAGGCTGGCCAGGTAATAACCCAGCAGCCCAAGCAAGCACACACGCAAACCGTCGCCCAGTTTGAGCGGGGCGCTGCCTTGGCTACGGCTGGCCCATACCAGCCAGGCGAACAACGGTAGCGCCAGCCCCATGCGCATCGCCAGCAGGCTGATGGCGTCCACCGGCCCGGCAGCGTACGCGAGCTTGACGAAAATCGCCTTGAAGCTGAAGCCCAGGGCGGCCAGCACGGCGTACAAGGCGCCGCTCTGCATCTGGCGTTGGATCAGGCTGCGTAATGCGTTCATGGAGTACCCGAAGCAGAAGAATGACAGGGCTTATTCTGAACAGAAGGCGGCTAAGCTAGAATCGCTTTTAATCGAACAGGGTGTTCGCTTTTGGAGAAGTCATGCCATTCGACCTGACTGACCTGCGCCTGCTGCTGGCCATCGCTGCCACAGGCAGCCTGAGCAAGGCGGCTGCCACCTTTCCGGTGGCCGTATCGGCCGCCAGTAATCGCCTGCGCCTGCTGGAAGAGCGCTGCGGGCTGGCGCTGTTCATCCGTAATGCCGCTGGCATGCAGCTAACGCCATCCGGGCGACTGGTGCTCGAGGGCGCGCGAACCGTCCTCGCTGAGGCGCAAAAGCTGCAGGGCACCTTGAAAGAGCTGTCTGGTGAGCACCGCATCACCTTGCGCCTGGCGGCTTCCACCGTGACCAACAGCACATTGCTGCCCGCCGTGTTGGGGCCGTTCCTGGCGGACTACCCGGAAGTCGACCTGCAGCTGGTCGAGCACAAGAGCGTGGATGTGCTGCGGGTAGTGGTGGCCAACGAATGCGAGATCGGTGTGTATGACGGCATCCTGAACAGTGAGGGCGTGGTATCGCTGCCGTTTCGCACCGAGCGCCTGGTGATGCTGGTGCCTGCCGGTCATCCACTGGCCGGGCGCGAGCAGCTACGCCTGGTCGACGCCTTGGGCTTTGCGTTCATCTGCCTCCCGGGTGAGCGGCCGATGCAGCGTTTTGTCGAGGAAATGGCGATGAAGCTGGCCATGCCCCTGAAGGTTCGGGTGCGTGCACCGAGTTTCGAGGCGATCGCTCAGTTGGTGGCACAGCGTGCAGGGGTGGCAATGCTGCCTGAAACAGCGGCCCTTCGCGCCGAACAGGAGCTGCCGGTGCGCAGGGTGGCCCTGGCCGAAAGCTGGGCCACCCTGGAGCTTCGCCTGTGCTTCCGTGACTGGGAGCAATTGAGCTCGCATGGGCGGCAACTGGTGAGTTTTCTCTCCGGGCTTGAGGGGGGCGAGACCACTGCGATTTCTGTAGTGAACACTGTGCCTTGATGTCAAAATGATATTGCTGGCATGCCTCTATCTACAGGGGCTGGGCTATCATTTGCAGTCAACCGTGCAAGGCCCCTCTGAAAAGTCATCACGAGCGCATACAATCGGGCCTTTTCCTCGTTAACCAGATAGGCCAATGCGTATATGGCGCTAGATCCACCCACGATGCTGACCATCTCGGTCGCCCTGGCAGCGGCGGCTGCCCTGTACCTGGCGATTGAGTGGCGCAGTGTCCGCGAAACCTCACTGCTGTTCTGGAGTGCCGGTTTTGCCACTATTACTGTCGGTTGTATCCTGGCCTTGTTGCGCGGGGTCGGGTTGTTGTTCATCGGCATCTGGTTCGCCAACGGTTTGCTGGTGGTGGCACACTGTTTTTTCCTGATGGGCGTACTGCGCTTTACCCAGGACCGCTTGTCGCGGGCCTGGCTGATGATTGTGGTGGTCTGGTTCGCCTTGCTGTTGTTGCCCGTAGGGCCGCAGTGGTCGAAGGTGATGCTGATGGTCAACTCGTTGCTGGTGGCGGCATTGACGCTGAAGGCCAGCTTCCTGTTGCGGCCCCACGGCAAGTCGCTGAGTGTCGGGGCCGTGCAGCTGCGTTATGTACTGCTGGTTCACGGGCTGTTCTATGTGGCCAAGGCGGTCATTGCGATCACGCCGGGAACGTTGATTGACCTGGCCACCTTTGGCGGGATGATCATTCAGATTTCCCTGGTCGAGGGGGCGATGGCGATCATGCTGATTGCCTTGTCGATGACCGGCACAGTGCGCTATCGGCGCGAGGAGCGGATTGCCCGGCTGGCAGCCCGCGACCCGTTGACCGCGCTGTACAACCGGCGAGCGCTGGAGGTACGGGCAGGGCATTTCTTCAAGGACGTCAGCCCGGCGCAGCCCGGGGCGTTGCTGCTGATCGACATCGACAACTTCAAGCTGGTCAACGACCTGCACGGGCATATCGCCGGGGACCGGTTGCTGATTGCCCTGAGCGAGATGATTCGTACGGTGCTACCCGAGCGCGCGCTGGCCGCGCGGTTGGGCGGCGATGAGTTCGTCATCTTGTTGAGCGGGGCGAGTAGCGAGCGGGTCATGGAGCTGGGTGGGTTTTTGCGTGAGCAATTTCAGCAGTATGCCAGCAAGACCGTGCCTACGCCGCACGCGGTTACCTTGAGCATCGGCGTGAACCTGTTCGACCAGCCGCCGGCGAGCCTGGCGGCGTTGATCGAGCAGGGGGATGTGGCCTTGTACCAGTCCAAACGCAGTGGGCGCGATAGCATTCGGTTTGTTGAGCGGCCGATGGCTGACCTCAACCAATAGACTAATGGGGCTGCTGCGCAGCCCATCGCCGGCACGCCAGCTCCCACAAGTACTGCGCAGACCTTCAGTATTGCGCGGGCCCTGTGGGAGCTGGCTTGCCGGCGATGGGCCGCGAAGCGGCCCCAATAGCCTGGGATGACTGTTCAGGCAGCGGGTGTCAGGTTACTACCTGGTAGCACGGCACATACGCTGCGCCGCCGGGCAGTTTCATGCGGTGCTGGTCGACGAAGGCCTGTAGCAGCCGGCCCAGGGGGTCCAGTACAGCGCTGTCGCCGTGGATCTGATACGGCCCGTGTTCCTCGATCAGGCGGATGCCTTTGTCCTTGACGTTCCCGGCAACGATGCCCGAAAAAGCCCGGCGCAGGTTGGCAGCCAGTTCATGGGGTGGCAGCTCGCGGCGCAGGTCCAGCTCGGCCATGGCCTGGTGGGTCGGGTCGAACGGGCGCTGGAAGCTCTCTTCGATCTTCAGCAGCCAGTTGAAGTGGAAGGCGTCGTTGCGCTCACGGCGGAACTGCTTGACCTCCTTGAGCCCTTCGACCATGTGCCGGGCAACTTCGGCCGGGTCATCAATGATGATTTCGTACAAGCAGTGCGCCGCCTCGCCCAGGGTGGCGCCGACGAAGGCATGCAATTGTTGCAGGTAAGGCTCGGCGCTGCGCGGGCCGGTGAGCACCACCGGGAACGGCACGTCGTGGTTGTCCGGGTGCATGAGGATGCCCAGCAGGTAGAGGAACTCCTCGGCCGTGCCGGCACCGCCGGGGAAGATAATGATGCCGTGACCGACACGCACGAAGGCTTCCAGGCGTTTCTCGATGTCCGGCAGGATCACCAGCTCGTTGACGATCGGGTTGGGCGCCTCGGCGGCGATGATGCCCGGCTCGGTCAGGCCCAGGTAGCGGCTGCCATGCATGCGCTGCTTGGCGTGGGCGATGGTGGCGCCTTTCATCGGCCCCTTCATCACGCCAGGGCCGCAGCCGGTGCACACGTCCAGCTTGCGCAGGCCCAGTTCGTGGCCGACCTTCTTGGTGTACTGGTATTCCTCGGTGCTGATCGAGTGGCCGCCCCAGCACACCACCATCTTCGGCTCCACACCCGGGCGCAGGGTGCGCGCGTTGCGCAGCAGGTGGAACACGTAATCGGTGATGCCCTGGGAGCTTTCCAGGTCGATGCGCTGGCTGGCCAGCTCGCTCTCGGTGTAGACGATGTCGCGCAGGGCGCTGAACAGCATTTCACGGGTGCTGGCGATCATTTCGCCATCGACGAAGGCGTCGGCCGGGGCATTCAGCAGCTCCAGACGCACGCCGCGGTCCTGTTGGTGGATTTTAACCTCGAAGTCCTTGTAGGCCTCGAGGATAGTCTTGGCATTGTCGACATGGGCGCCGGTGTTGAGGATGGCCAGGGCGCACTGGCGGAACAGGGTGTAAAGGCTACCGGTACCGACTTCACTCAGTTGCTGCACTTCACGTTGTGACAGCGTTTCCAGGCTGCCTTTGGGGCTGACGGATGCATTGATGACATTGCGTTGAGGCATCTAAGTCTTTCCTGTGCGGGTAAAACATCCTTCTTTGACAACACCATACCGAGAAATGTGGACGGCAACGAGGGGGCTGGTGAAAAACCTTGAGACCGGTTTGGCTTCTTCGCGAGCTTGCCCGCCCTCACAGGTACAGTGCGGATCCCTGTGGAAGCGGGCGAGCCCGCGAAGAAGCCAACCCGGTCCCGATTTATCCCAACAGCTTCTGCACGCCGAGGGTAATTGCCAAGCCACCGCCTACCAGCCACAGGTTCAGAATCGCCCCGGTAGCCAGCGCCTTTGGCCCGGCCTGGCGAATCTGGCTGAAGCGGGTTTCCATACCCAGTGCAGTCATGGCCATGGTCAGGGCAAAAGTGTCGAGGCTGTTCACCGCCTGGGTCACGCTACCCGGCAGTACCTGCAGTGAATTCACCAGCACCAGGGCAAGGAAGCCGAAGGCGAACCAGGGCATCGCAATGCGCCCATTGCCCTGCGCCTGGCCGGCCTTGCGCGAGCGGCTGATCCACAGGCCTACCACCAGCAGTACCGGTACCAGCAGCATCACCCGGGTCATCTTGACGATGGTGGCGATGTGGGTGGCTTCAGGGCTGACGTTACTGGCTGCGCCCACTACTTGAGCGACTTCGTGGATAGTGCCGCCCAGGAAAAGCCCGGCGCCCAGGGTGTCCAGGTGCAGCCAGCCGGCGTTGATGGCCAGCGGGTAGAGGAACATCGACAAGGTGCCGAACAACACCACGCTGCCGACGGCCATGGCGCTCTTGTGCGGTGCACTGCGCAGTGCCGATTCGAAGGCCAGCACGGCGGCGGCGCCACAGATGGCGCTGCCAGCGGCGGTCAGCAGAGCGGTATCGCGGTCCAGCTTGAACAGCTTCATGCCACACCACAGGCCGATCAGCAGGGTGCTGGACACCACCAGCAACGACACGAGCAGCCCCGACCAGCCGACTTCGGCGATTTCCTGCAGGCTGACCCGCAGGCCAAAGAAGGCCACGGCAATGCGCAGCAGGCCGCGGGCCGAAAAGTTTATGCCGGCAGCCCAGCTGGCCGGTACACCATCGCGCAAGGCATTGCCGTACAGCGCGCCGGCGACGATGCCGACAATCAACGGGCTGATGCCCAGGTTGGCGATGGCAGGCAAGGCCGCCAGCTGAGTGACTGCAAGCGCAAAAAGCGCGACGAACAGGATGCCGTTGAGCCGCCCTCGGGTAGAGAGGGTAGGCGAATAAGCGGGGTGGGACGGAACCGTGGCCATGTGAGTCCTCCGGAAAGGTATTTCGACAAGGCCTACGTTAATCTGGTTATAAGCTTATAAAAAATCGTAATTTGGAATGGCAAATATCCGTTTAGCTGATATTTTTGAATAATGACCCCAGAACAACTGATAACATTTGCCACTGTCGCCGAGCACGGCAACATCAGCCATGCGGCCCAGGCGCTGCACCTGTCGCAGCCGGCGGTGTCCGGCCAGCTCAAGCTGCTGCAGGAGGCTTTTGGCGAGCCGCTGTATCAGCGTGCCGGCCGTGGTGTGCGGTTGACGGCAGCCGGCGAGCAGTTGCTGGCCCATGCCGAGCGCCTGCGCGAAACCTTCCGCCAGGCCAGGGCACTGCGTGAGGCCATGCGTGGCCTGGAGCGCGGTACCTTGCGTATCGGTGCCAGTACCACACCTGCCAGCTACCTGCTGCCTTACCTGATCGCCGACTTCCATGCCCGCCACCCGGACGTGCTGGTGACTACATCGCACGGCAACACGGCAGAGATCGTCGCTGCGCTGGACAGTGTCGACATCGCCCTGATCGAAGGGCCGCCTGGGCAGGAGTTGCCCTTGGGCACGCAAGTGACGGCCTGGCGCGAGGACGAGATCGTTGCCATCGTGCCCAGTGGTCATCCGCTGGCAGGCAGTGACCAGCAGGCCTTGGCGTCGCTGGGTGCTTACCCGCTGGTGCTGCGCGAGAGCGGCTCGGGAGTGCGGCAGATTGTCGAGCGGGCGTTTGCCCGTGATGGTGTGGCGATGCGCGTAGCGCTGGAAATTGCCGGGGTGGAAGGGGTGAAGGAGGCGGTGCGTGCGGGGATGGGGGTTGGCTTTGTGTCGGCGATGTCCATCCGCCATGAGGATGGGGCGCTGCACAGGTTGCAGGTTGCGCCGCAGCCTTTGGTCAGGCGGTTTTCCATTCTGATGCCGCATGCCGCGACGCCATCGCGGGCGGCGGCGCGGTTTCTTGAGTTGTGTGTGGGTATGCAACAGGTCGGTTGACTGTACCGGCCTTGTGCCGCGAAGAGGCCGGTGCAGGCACCCTCAATTCAGATGAAAGACATGCTTCAGATAAGCAACAAAATTCTCGTCCCGGCATTGCGTCTTGCCCGGGCTGTCGGAAATCTTCGCCACTGGCGCCCCATTGCAGCCGGTCATCTTGATCACCATGTTCATCGGCTCAACCCCTGGGATATCACACGTGAGCTTGGTGCCAATGCCAAAGCTCACATTGATCCGTTCATGCAACGCCCGGTACAGCCCCAGCGCCTTGGCAAAATCCAGCCCGTCGGAAAAGACCAGGGTCTTGCTCCTCGGGTCGATCCCCAGCCGCTCATAGTGGGCAATGGCTTTTTCCGCCCATGCCAGTGGATCGCCCGAGTCGTGCCGCAAGCCATCGAACAGCTTGGCGAAGTACAGATCGAAATCGCCTATGAAGGCATCCATGGTGATGCAGTCGGTTAACGCAATACCTAACAGCCCGCGGTACTCCCGTACCCAGCACTCCAGCGCAGCGGCCTGGCTGTCGACCAGGCGTGGGCCGAGCTGCTGGTGGGCCATGAACCATTCGTGGGCCATGGTGCCGAGTGGCTTGAGCTCGAACTCGCGGGCCAGGTGCACATTGCTGGTGCCGACGAAGCGCCCGGGGAAATCGTGCTTGAGGATGTGCACCACCTCTTCCTGCACGCGGTAGGAGAAGCGCCGTCGGGTTCCGAAGTCCGCCAGCTGGAAGCCGGCCAGCTCATCGGCGCTGGCCTCGGCTTTGAGCCAGTCCAGCTTCTGGTACAGGCGTTCGCCAACTTGCTCGATCACCACTTCGCGATAGCGGTAGCGGTTGCGTACTTCGCTGATGATCGCCAGCAGCGGGATTTCATAGAGGATCACGTGCAACCACGGCCCACGCACGCGGATTGCCAGTTGCCCGGCGCCATCCAGGCCCACCTGGACATAGCGCAGGTTGAAGCGAAACAGGCTGAGGAAGCGAATGAAGTCCGGCTTGAGGAAGGGGATTTTTTCCAGATAGGCCAGTTGGTCGTGGGTGACGGTAACCTCGGCCAGTTGCTCCACCTGATAGCGGATCTCGGCCAGGTAGGGGGAAAGGTCTTCGCCATTGCGGCAGCGAAACTCCCATTCCACCTCGGCGTTGGGGTAGTTGTGCAGCACCGCCTGCATCATGGTGATCTTGTAGAAGTCGGTGTCCAGCAGGTTCTGGATGATGCGTGGGCCAAAAACACTGTCGCTCATGGGCGGTCTTCCTTGATCAGGGCAAGCTGGTGGTCAAGCGCGTCCTCGTCGCCGCAGAGGATCACGCCCTCGGCGGCCAACGCACCACACGCCTCGATGGCCCCGGCCTGGGTAAGCGCGCGGCAGGCCGGCAGGTAGAGCAGCACCTGGAAGCCGGCCTGGCGCAACTGGCGGGCGGTGGTCTTGACGCAGTAGTCCAGGGCCAGGCCGCCGACGATCACCGCGCCCACCTGCTGTACCTTGAGGTATTCGATCACCCCGGTGGACCGGCGCTCGGCCAGGTCGTGGTAGCAGGCGCCGTAGGGGTGCAGGTCAGGTTCGACGCCTTTCCACACGAAGTAGTCATAGTCGATGGGGGCGGGCAGGCCGGGCAGTAGCGCGAAGCCCGGTGTGCCGGGGACGCAGTGGCTGACCCAGGTCAGGTCGGCGTTGGCCAGTTGCAGGGGTTGCAGCATGTGCGCAGGGTCGGCGACCACCCAGGCGGCGTTGGCCGGGTGCGCGTCCTTGCTGCCCAGGCGCAGGTCGGCGCGCAAGGCCATGTCGTTCAGGTCAGCCGCAATTTCGTCGCCTTCGGGCACGGGCAGCTCCAGCGGGGCGTTAGCAGTGAAGCCGTTTTGCGCGTCGACATCGAAACTGGCGATCTTCATGGCGGTTCTCCTTGCTGGAATGGCTATATAATTCACCTGGTGTATTAAGTGTGTCAAGTGGAAAGCGATATGGGGTTGGTGGTTGCCTTACTTAGATGCTCTGGTGGATTATTGTGCTACTGAACAAGGAGCTGCACGGTGAGTACAGTCGAAGTCCTGGCCAGTGTCGACATTGTCGCCCTGCGCCTGGCCCCTGATGCCCAGCATCTGGAAGTGTTGTTGCACCGTCGTGAGCGCGAGCCGCATGCCGGGCAATGGGCCTTGCCCGGGGTCATCGTAAATGGGCGTACCCCCGACACCAGTCTGGAGGATGCCGCCAGCCGGGCCCTGCACGAGAAGGCCCGGGTGCAACCGTGCTACATGGAGCAGGTGGGTACCGAGGGCAATGCATTTCGCGATCCACGAGGGTGGTCGTTGAGCACCTATTACCTGGCGTTGCTCGACCCCGCGCAGGCCGTCGAAGGCGAGCAACTGGCGTTTTTCGATCTGGACAGTGTGCTGGGGCGCAAGGTGCTGTTGCCCTTTGACCACAATCTGCTGGTGGAGCGGGCCCGCGAACGGCTGGCGGCAAAGACGGTGTACAGCAGCCTGCCGCTTTACCTGTTGGCGCAGAAGTTTACAGTGCAGGATGCGCTCGGGGCGGTGCAGGCTTGCCTGGGCCAGGCGGTGAACGGTACCTCTGTGCGCAAACGCCTGGAGCGTTTACGCGAGCTGGGGTGGGTGAGGGATACGGGGGAGAAGCACCAGCCTAGGCTGGGCAGGCCGCAGCAGGTGTATCAGTACACGCCGCAGGGGGGGAAGCCATTCATGTTTGACCGCAGTTTGTTACCTGAAAGCGGATAAATGAGGAGCTAGCTGACCTGGCAGAAATGCCGATGTCTAAACACTTGCCTTAGGCGATAGCTGTCGCTCAACAGCGTTCAGTAACTGGTCAACCGTCCAGGGTTTGGACAGGAACGTTGAACACTCAGGCAGGCGAACGCCGGGATCAAGTTGGCCGGCCGACATCACGATCACGGCGGTAGCAGGCCAACGATCAATGATCAGGTGGGCAAGATCCACTCCATTGAGTTGGCCAGGCATCTGGATATCGGTCAATACGAGGTCCAGGTGGGCCATTGTTTCCAGCACTGTTATCGCCTCATCGACACAACTACAGCTGTGCACGTCGAGGTCGAGCGATTCCAGCGCCTCGCAGGCGAGCGTTCGGATCAACTCGTCATCCTCTACCACCAATACACTGCGAGCCATAATAAAAACCCCGATCATGTAGCCATACGGCCAGCGGCCATGACCACTGGTTTCGTGCGGCTGACGGGTGGTGCTTGGGTTGTTGGCAAGCCCAGCGATCTATACTTGCCCATTACCGTCGCGCTTAGACGGTTTTCGTCATTGCCATCGATCCAGGATCGTTGGTAAATGAAGCCACGAAACTTTTTCGATCCCGGTCCGGCACGTGCGCAGGGTCTACGGTGTCGAAAGGCACGCTCGAAAATAATCTTCCATATTGGCCAGCTGTGGATGAACCCATGCATCAACTGCCTCCCGATGAAATGATCAGGCTTGCACTACAGAAGTCACAGGCCCGTTTACACAAGCAGCATCAGTTGGTGGTGGAGTATGGTGTGTCGTCGCTCAGGTCGACGAATCTCGATACTTTGCTCACGCAGGCTTGTAGCGTGGTGGCCAACGGCATGAACACGCGTTTTGCCAAGGTGTTGATGCCCTTGCCTGGGAGTGACGACTTTTTGCTGACCCACGGCGTCGGTTGGGATCCCTCGGATATCGGCCACGCCAAGGTCGGTGGGGATGTGGCCAGTCCGGCGGGTTATGCCATTTCCACCTACCGGCCGGTGCTTTCCAACCATCTGGGCCAGGAGCAACGCTTCCGCACGCCGGACCTGTTGAAAAAGTACGGTATCGAACGCGCCATCAACGTGCCCATCCGGGGTGCGCTCAGGCCCTTTGGTGTGCTGGAGGCGGACAGCACCGACGGTGACGACTTCATCGAAAGCGACCTGGTATTCCTCGAGGGTATCTCCAACGTCATCTCCATGGCCGTGGAGCGCCTGGCAAATGCGGCGGATGATCAGTTACCGGACCGCTATTCCGAGAGCATGCTCAATGCCAGTCCGGACTGTGTAAAGATCCTCACCACGCACGGCGACATCGAATTCATGAATGAGGCCGGCATGTGCCTCATGCACATCGGCGAGCTGGCAGAGGTGCGGGGCAAACCTTGGGCCCAGCTGTGGCCTGATGACTCCAGGGCGGTGGTGCGTGATGCCATGGCGCGTTCCGTGGCCGGCGAGTCGGCAAGGTTTGAGGCCTACTGCCCTACGGCCACCGATGAGCCGAGATGGTGGGACGTCACCATTGCGCCCATTCTCAGCACCGAGGGCAAGGTGGACAGGCTGATCGCAGTGTCGCGGGACATTACCGAGCGGCATCAGCATGAGGCTCAGTTGCTGTCGCTGATTGCCGTGCAGAATACCAAGCTGAGCGACAGCGATCTCTATCTCGAAGAGATTCACCATCGGGTGAAGAACAGCCTGCACCTGGTGAACACCCTGCTGCAGCTTCAGGCCAACCTGTCGGCGGATGAGGCGGTCAAGATCCAGCTGCAGACGGCGGCGAGCCGTGTGCTGACGATAGCCAGTGTGCATGAACGCCTCTATCAGACCGCAGAAACCCAGGGTGTTCTGGCATCAGAGTATCTTGGCGCCTTGTTGAGTGACCTGGGGGCGGCGCTGGCTGAGCGAAAGATCGTTCTCGATGCCGACGCTTTCATTCTCCCTCCACAGCGGATGGCGCCGTTGGGCCTGGTCATTTCCGAGCTGATTACCAATGCCCTCAAGTACGGCAAGGGCACCATAGGCGTGAGCGTCCAGGATGCAGGCGACCATGCTGTCATTACGGTAAGGGACGAGGGGGAGGGCTTTCCGGAGTCTTATCCCGAACCAAGCGGAACAGGCCTGGGCATGCGGCTGGTGAAAAGCTATTCAGGGTATGGGGCCAATGCAATTACGCTGGACCGGCTAGCCGAGAACAGTACGATTTGTGTGAAGTTCAAGCTGTAGGGGGCAGTTGAATCCGCCTTGGCCCGCACCGCGCTCCAGGTTGGCCATGCAGGAGCAAACCAGAGCCAGCAGGGCCCTGGTTTGCTGACAGGTCAGCGTTCGCCGTCAAGTATGCCTTCGTTATCAGCCTGATCTGAAACCAGGCCCGGGCCGCGTGCCGTATCGGCACTAACGGTCAAAGGTACGAGCACCTGGACTTGGCGGTGACTAGCCATGTTTGCGACGCCTGCTACCGCTTCGAAGGCAGCTCCTCATTGCGTCTGCGTTGTCAATGAAACAATGCAGGCGCTTTAGCTGAACAGAATTTCACTACTGAAAAACACATTTCCCCCTGAGTCAGTTTTTTTTTGGCTATAGGGGGGATAGCCTCCCACTACCAAATACATTAATAACTCTAAGAAAGGTAGATGATCATGCATCCTGGCGACCATGCCTTGCCTAGCCAAAAATCCAAGATCCTCTGGCGCGTAGCGGCCATCGCAACCATGGGTTCTCTTGCCTTCGGTTACGACACCGGCGTGATCTCTGGCGCTCTTCCATTCATGACACTCGACCCTGGTCAGGGGGGGCTCGGTTTGACCCCTGTGACTGAGGGTGCGGTTGCATCCTCTCTGATCTTTGGTGGCGCGATTGGGGCGTTTGCGGCCGGTCAACTGGCGGACCGCTACGGGCGCCTTCTTGTTCTAAAGCTCCTGGCCCTCCTCTTTGCCTTCGGCGCTATCGGTAGCGCGCTGGCCCCGAGTATCTGGGCCATGATCATGATTCGCTTCGCCTTGGGCATTGCTGTCGGCGGGGCTTCCTCCATCGTTCCTGTGTTCATCGCCGAGCTCGCCGGCCCTAAGCATCGGGGGAGACTGGTCTGCCAGAGCGAGTTGATGATCGTCTCTGGGCAGTGTTTGGCATACGTGTCCAGCGCACTACTGGCCCACCTGTTTGAGAACCCTGCCATCTGGCGATACATGCTGGCCATTGCCTTGATTCCCGCAGCATTGCTGTACATGGGTACAAATTTCGTTCCGACCTCGCCACGCTGGTTGGTTGCCAAAGGCCGCGTTGACGAGGCTCGCACGGTGTTGCTCGGTCTTCGGGATACGGAAAAAGAAACCGATGAAGAGGTGCGGGAAATCGTCGAGCAGTGCAGTTTCGAGCGGACTCATACCAGCCTTGTCAGCAAGCTCAGTGAGCCCTGGCTGATGAAGCTGCTGTTGGTGGGTATCGGTCTTGGCTTCGTTATCCAGGCTACTGGCGTCAACGCCTTCATGTACTACACACCGAGCATTCTAAAATCCACTGGTATGGGTACCAGTGCGGCGCTGGTCGCTACGATTGGCAATGGGGTCATTTCGGTAATAGCCTGCATGATTGGGATGTGGGCTATTAGCCGTATGGGTCGGCGTCCGATGCTGCTCTTGGGTCTTGCAGTTGTAGTCCTGACCCAAATCTTCCTTGGTATCGTCATCAATTTCATGCCGAGCTCGCTCACGCAGAGCTATCTGGCCCTGTCCGGCATTCTGGTGTTCCTCTTCTTCATGCAGATGTGCATCGGCCCCGTTTACTGGGTGCTGATGTCGGAAATCTTCCCCACCCACGCCCGTGGCGTCATGAACGGGATCGCGGTTGGCTTGTTCTGGATCTTCAACGCTATCGTGGCCTTTGCTTTCCCGATTGCTCTCAGCTATTTCGGCGGAATGACCTTCTTCCTGTTCGCAGTGGTGAATGTCTTTTCCATCATCTTCTGCCTGCGCTGCATCCCTGAAACCAAGGGGCTTTCGCTAGAAGAGATCGAGCGGCTCATGGAGCGTCGCTTTGGTGGCAAGGGCGATGCTCTTCAAGAGGCGGGCGTTAAACCTAATGCGAGTATTTCCTGGTGAAACTGTGTAAGTAGTTGAAATCGCAGTGGCGCTACCGAAGCGTAGTGCCACTGGGTATTAATGCCATCCCCGTTAAATTCGTCCGCTTAATCCCTCTCGTTCATTGCTTGCTTTCACTGCTTGGCGCGTGGGGGCGAGCTCGTTTGCGTGTCGTTCAGGCATTGGGGCTTGCTGCCGATAAGCCCGCCTTAAGTAACAATAATAAAAGTACCGTAGGAGAGTATATGCCAGTCGTTTATCTTCGTCCCGTTAATCCGCGTCTTCTGCTGGGTGTTACTGTATTGGGGTTAATTGGTTTAATGTCGGATCATGTAAGGGCTGATGAAAAATTTGATGCCTCAAACTACTTGTCTGGTGACTGGGGCGGTTTGAGGTCTGAGCTGCACGACAAGGGTGCTGATATCACAGTCGAGTATGTGGGGGAGGCCGCTGCAAATTTGCACGGTGGGTACAACAAGGACAAGACTGCGCGCTATACCGACCAGCTCGCCCTGGGGACGACCCTTGACATGAACAAGCTTGCCGGATGGCACGGAGCGAAGTTCCAGCTGATGGTTACCGAGCGCACCGGTCGCAACCTGGCGGGGGACCGGATTGGTGATCCACGCGCAGGCATGCTCAGCTCGACTCAGGAGGTGTATGGCCGTGGACAGACCTGGCGCCTGACCCAGATGTGGCTGAGCCAGGAGTTTCTGGAGGGTGATCTGGATGTGAAATTCGGGCGCTTCGGTGAAGGTGAGGACTTCAACGCCTTCCCCTGCGATTTCCAGAACAACGCCTTCTGCGGTGCCCAGGTGGCGAACTGGGCGGGCTCCGTTTGGTACAACTGGCCTGTAAGCCAATGGGCAGCGCGGGTGAAGTACAAGATCACACCAGAGGTATATGCGCAGGTGGGGGCCTTTGAGGTCAACTCCTCTTACCTTGAGACCGGCAATGGCTTCAAGCTCAGCGGCAGTGGTGCTGAGGGGGCCTTGTTCCCTGTAGAGCTGGTCTGGACACCGAAGGTAAATGGCTTGCCAGGCGAATATCGAGCTGGGTATTACTACAGCAATGCGAAGGCTGACGATGTCTTCGACGGCGCCGACGGCCAGCCACAGCCGGTCTCAGGTGGCGCATTCCAGAGTCACGGCAGCAAGCACGGGGCTTGGATAGTCATCCAGCAACAGCTGACGTCTCGCGGTGGTTCCACTGATCGAGGTCTGTCTGTCTTCTTCAATGCCACGATGCACGATAAGGAAACCAACCTGGTCGACAATTTCGTTCAGGCAGGTGTGTCGTATAAAGGCCCGTTCGACTCACGACCGAAGGATGACTTCGGCTTTGGGGTCGCACGCATCCACGTCAATCCAGCAGTCGCCAAGCAGGCGAGCCTCACCAACCAGCTCGCTGACATCAGTGACTACGACAACCCGGCGTTCATGCCTATCCGTGATACCGAATACGATGCGGAGATCTACTACGGGTTTGCAATAACGCCCTGGCTCACCCTGAGGCCGAACCTTCAGTACATTCGTCACCCGGGTGGCGTGGATGAGGTCGACAGTGCGGTGGTTGCGGGCCTGAAGATGGCTGTTAAGTTCTAAGCCGATCCTAGAGCAACAAGCCCGACATTTATGTCGGGCTTTTTGTTGGGCGCCAATCGTGGGTAGTGTCTCATGATGCTGCATGCAGAGAATCAACAGGCGATAAAAAGCCCGTTCAGTGAACGGGCTCCTTTGTCGTGGGTTTAGCCTACGTAATCAACCTGGTAGCGATGTGTACGCAGGTTCCCCAGTGCTTCTTTCACGCGAATGTGCGCGGGGTGGGTCGCGTAGTCCTGGAGCGCCTGAGCCGACACAAATTCTGAGTACAGGACGACATGGCATGCGTAGTCGATCTTGCTGAAGTCGACACCGATTTCGAGAAGCTTGAGGCCAGGAATCTCGTGCCGGATTGCTTCAAACTCTTGCTTCACTTTATGAATGTTTTCGGTGCGTTCTTGTTCGCTGTCACCGCGTAAATTCCACATGACAATGTGTTTGACAGGTTGCATGTTGGTGCTCCATGGAAGGGCAAAGCCCAAGCAATTTTGCTCGGGCTGTAGTGGAATTTTGTTATCGGGTGACAGGATTCAGAACAAAGTCAAAGTCGAGCGTGAAGTACGGGGTGTCGACTTTCTCACCGTATGGATCAACCCCTGGCTGATGCTCTACCCAGTCGGCGATGAGCGAGGAGCGGACACCGAATACGGCGTCGGAATCCAGGTACTCACCATGCTCACGGAAGACGTGGGTTACCAGGCGCTCATGGTTCGGCGAGATGATCATGAAGTGCAGGTGCGCAGGTCTCCACGGGTGGCGGTCTAGCGCCTGCAGCATTTTGCCTACCGGGCCATCGTGGGGAATCGGATAGCACTCAGGGACGATGGTCTTGAAGTGGTAGAGGCCTTCGCTGTCTGCCTGCAGCACCGCGCGGCCCTGATAAGTCTCTTGGCCGAGTTCGGGTTTCTGGACGTCGTAGAAGCCGGCGTCGTCAGCCTGCCATACCTCGATGACAGCGTGAGGCACTGGGTTGCCATCAATGTCTTTAATAGAGCCGCGTACATACCACGGCACGCCCGGCAAACCATCGCTGATGTCGGCGCCGAGGTCGTACTGCGGGGCATTCTGCACGTGGAATGGGCCGAACACGGTGGCTTCAGTGCAGCCGTCTGGCTTCTTGTGGTTCTGTGCCGTCACGAGGGTGGACAGGCCCAGCGTATCCGAGAGAAGGATGAATTCCTGGCGTGTCGGAGAACAGATCTGGCCCACTGCAGTCAGGAATTCGATGCCTTTCTCCCACTCTGGCTCGGTGAGTTTGGTCTCACGAGCGAAAGCGTGAAGGTGCTGAACCAGGCTGGTCATGATCTCGCGCAGACGCGCGTCATCAGCGTTGGCGTTTCGTGTCAAAACAGCTTGGGTAATCGTGTGTTCGTCCAGATTTCTCATTGGTTGCCCCTGGTTCCTTCTTTCTTGTAATCGGCGATGTCGGGGTGCTCCCCCAGCATTTTCGAATTGGTGTAACTACGCTAAAGTGCTTCCCAGTGGAATAAAATACTGACAATGAAATTCTTTGTTTCACCCGTGAAAAACTGAGAGGCAGCCCGTGGATCGCTACACCGAGATTGAGCTCTTCGTCCAGACAGCGGAGCTGGGAACGCTGAGTAAGGCTGCTGAGAAGTTGGACATTTCCAATGCTGCAGCGAGCCGTCACCTGGCTGCGCTCGAGAGTCGGCTTCGTGTCCGTCTCGTCGACCGGAATACCCGGCGCTTGGCGTTGACCAACGCGGGTCATGATTTTTACGGGCGGTGTAAGGCGCTGCTCGCCGAATGGGCGGAGGCTGAAGCGTCGGTGAATGCGGCGTTGGTTGAGCCCACCGGTACCCTCACCATCACTGCGACGATTTCCTTCTCCATGCTGCACCTGGCGCCTCTGGTGCCGGCATTCAAGCGTCTGTACCCGGGTATCAAGGTGAAGATCATCGGTGCCAACCGTTACTACGACATCATGGATACCGAGATTGATCTCGCGATCCGTACCAGGGAGTTTGAAGCGGACTCCAACATCACGATTCGGCGCTTGGCGCAGACGCGAAGAGTACTTGCAGCATCACCGTCCTACCTGGCCCAGCGTGGCTCTCCACAAACAGTGGCCGACCTCGAGCATCACGACCTGCTTATTTATAGCCACGCCAACCATCCCAACTCGATGGAGTTCACCAGGGGAGAAGAGAGAGCTTCGGTCAAGATTCAGCCTTCGATGGAATCGAATGACGGTCAGATAGTCAGGGCGGCTGCGCTAGCTGGTGCGGGAATTTTGGTGCAGCCCAAATACATTATCTACGACGATTTGGTTGCTGGCAGGTTGCTACCTGTTCTCGATGATTGGGACCTGCCGCGACTGACGATCAACCTTGCTTTCCAAGATCGTCGATACATGCCTGCCAAAACCCGGTTGTTCATCGACTTCTTGCTGGAGCATTTCAAGAAGGAAGGCTACGAGCGCTATTGGACTCGCTAAAAAAAGACCCACTCAGCCCCCCGCACGAGGATTGAGTGGGTTAAGGAAAGTCCGCAACTTAAATCGGGCGGTTACCTTCATAAGCATTCTGAAGCAGCTCGCGAATCGCATCCCGCTCGATTGGGCGAGGGTTCCAATATGGGTTGGCTAACGCAATTTCTGTGGCGCGATCCATATCAGCTTCGCTAACACCCAGAGACTTGAGCGCCAGTGGCGCACCCAAGGATTTGGACAGGTCGTACAGAGCCTGTCCAGCCGAGGCAGATTTACCGCCCAGGGCTCGAACGATGCGGGCAGCCGCTTCAGGTGCTGCTTCTGAGTTGTATGAAATAGCGTGCGGCAGCACGATGGTGTGCGTTGGAGCGTGAGGCAGGTTGAAGCTGCCGCCCAGGGTGTGGCAGAGCTTGTGGTGAAGCGCCATACCGACGTTGCCCAAGACGGTGCTGCACAGCCAGGCACCGTACAGGCAGTCAGAGCGGGCATCCAGATCTTCCGGGTTCTCGATGATCAGCTTGAGGCCTTCAGCCATTGCTCGGATGCCTTCTTCTGCGATCAGCGACATCACGGGGTTACCGTCTTGGGCGTACAGCCCTTCCGCGGCATGTGCGATGGCGTTCATGCCGCTGGTTACAGACAATTCGACCGGAAGGGTCGCCGACAGCTCAGGGTCATAGATGACGGTCTTCGGCAGAACGCGCACGTCTTTGCCCGTCCGTTTGATGCCGTTTTCAGTCAGGCCATACACCGAGGTCATTTCGGAGCCGGCGTAGGTGGTCGGGATTGCAAGAATTGGCAGGCCGGATTCCAGGGCAATCGCTTTACCCAGGCCGGTGGTCGAGCCGCCGCCGATGGCCACAGCGCAGTCAGCCCCCAGCGCTTGAGCAACCTCACGAGCCTCACGCGCCGTTTCGATTGGGACGTGCATGACGGCTTTGTCGAAGATGCCGGCAGCGCGAGAGCCCAACATGTCAGCGATGCGTTCTGCCTGGCTGCGCTGTTCTGGAGTCGAGAGTACCAACGCACGGCGCGATCCCAGGTGATCAATTTCAGCTTCGAGTTGCTGAAGAGAGCCTTTTCCGAAGATGACGCGGGAAGGAAGACCGGTGTAGGTGAAATTCGCGATAGCCACGGGTTCTAGTCCTATTGTTGTTGACTGCAAATGGCAGCAGGCGGAGCGCTGCAGATGAATTACGGTGCGCTATTTGATGGGGGTCGGCTGGTAGGCCAGAAACTTCCACTCGCCACCCAATGACGACCATATGGAAAGGGTGCGGTTATTCAGCGTTTTGTGAGTGCCGCCGGCTACGATCTCACCGGCCATTCGACCGTGCACAATCGCAACGTTGCCGAGGACCTGAATGTTGTCGATGGGGACGTCGAGGTTGAGGTACTGGTAGTAGCCGTCCCTGCACTTGGCCACATAACTCGATAGCGAGTCGATGACACCTGTGGAGTGGGTATAGGCGAGGTCCGGGTGGGAGAGGGCGATAAAGGTGTCGATATCGCCCTCAAGCATGGCGCGATATCGACGACCTTCCAGATCATGAATGTGAGATCTGATCTCTTCGGTGATGTGGATCATGCTGGACTGACCTGAACCTTGTACTTGATCGGGTCAGCGTATATTTACCTTTATCGGTTAAAAACCGATTTTCGGGAAATCTTTATTTCACCTGTGAAAAACTGCTTACTTAGTCCAAAGGCGCTCGTAGTCGTTTTTCCGGAACCGTTCCGCCAAGGCTTCAATGAACAGCCGCACTTTTGCAGGCATGTGCCGGCGTGTCTGAAAGGCGATGTTCATGGTGAGGCGTGGAAGATCCCAGTCGTCCAACACCGAGACGAGTTCTCCACGCTCCAGGTGATCCTGCACGATGTATTTCGGCTGGATCAAAATCCCGAGATCATCGAGTGCTGCCTTCAATACAAACTGGCCGTCATTGGCAGAAATGAAAGATCTCACATTCACTGTCGCGGTTTCATCACGCCGCTTGAATGGCAGCTCGGTCGGGTTGATCGCATAGTCGTAGACCAGCATCTTGTGGCGGATAAGATCCATCGGATGCTTGGGGATGCCGTTCTTCTCGAGGTAAGCGGGGGAGGCGGCGAGGATCCTACGGGTTTCTGCCAGGCGCCTGATCGTGAGGTTGTTATCTGCTTCGAACTGCCTGGTGCGGATGGCGACGTCTACGTTGTTTTCCATCACGTCCAGGTATCGGTTGGCAGCGATCACGTCGACACTGATCTCGGGGTAGCGCCGAGTGAACTCAGGAAGCAGCGGTTCGATGTGGAGCAGGCAGAATGAAAGGGAGGCAGTAACCCGGAGCACACCACGTGGCTGCACTACCGCGTCCCTGGCCACGCTCTCGGCTTCTTTCAGGTCTGCCATCACAGACCTGGTGCGCCTGTAGAACTCCTCTCCCACCTCGGTGAGTGACAGTTGCCTAGTTGTGCGCTGCACAAGGCGAACACCCAACCTCGTTTCCAAAGCGATTAGGTGACGGCTTGCCGCAGAGACAGACAATCCAAGTCGCTCGGCTGCCTTGCTGATGCTGCCTGCCTCGGCCACTTGGATAAAAAACTCGACTTCTTTGAACGGATCCACGCGATTCTCCCGCTAAGTGGGAAGCTGTATCCCGATCTTACGGGTTTTTTCCTTCCATGGGAGAAATTAGACTCACCTCAACGTCACAAAAACAAGAATTGGTACAAACCATGAGACGCCAAGCCCAAGCTTCGTGCACTTCATATTTTCGCGGTCAGCCATTCCGAGGCTTCCGCTCGTCCTTCTTGTTGCTCGACCTCAACAACTCTCATCTTCCTGAACGCCTTACCCAGCTTCCCATGGATGGTATTCATGTGGATGGCGCTTCGTGCTTCGCGAACACCGTTCGCTTTTCCCTCGTAATTTGAGTGATTCGACATGCCTAGTAATCAAGTTGATCTGATCGCCTCCTACTGGACTATCGCAGGTGACACCTATCCAGGTGCGCAGAGCGAAATCAGTCCTTACACCTTGCAGGAGCGCGCCGAAGCAGCTTCCAAAGCCGGATGGCGAGGCATGGGGTTGGTGTACTCCGACATTGTTCACTCCATCGAAAAACTTGGGCTGCCAACCGTTCGCCAGATTTTCCAGGACAACGGCATGAAGCACCTGGAGGTCGAGTTCCTGATCGACTGGCACCTGGCTTGCGAGCGTCGTTCGGTGTCGGATCGTATGTGCAAAGAGCTGCTCGACATCGCTGCAGCTGTCGGCGCCACTCGCCTGAAATGTGCTGCAGGCCTGTTTGAAGAAGGCGACGTTAACGTCCCGCTGATGCGTGAATCGTTCGCGATCCTCTGTGACAAAGCTGCGGAATACAAGGTCAACGTAGCCATCGAGTTCCTGCCGTTCTCTAGCGTTAACACCATCGATAAGGCGCTGGCTGTATCCGAAGGCGTTCGCCCTAACGGTGGCCTCATGGTCGATAGCTGGCACATCGCTCGTGGTGGCATGGGCTTCGATGAGATCAGCAAAATTCCTCTAGAGCTGATCAAGGGCGTCGAGATCGATGACGCTGACTTGGCCCTGGTCGGCGACGTGTTCAACGACTCCACCCACCACCGCAAATGCTGTGGTGAGGGGCAGCTGGATCTTCCACATTTCGTTCAGGCAATTCTCGACACCGGCTATCGGGGCCCATGGGGTGTGGAGCTCATCTCGGCTGAGCTGCGCAAGCTTCCCCTGGAAGTTGTGGCCAAGCGTGCCTTCGACTCGACGATGGCCCAATTCGTACACGCGCGCTTCTGAGCCCGCGTTTAACCATCACTTTAAGAACAACGAGGAATGCATCATGGTTGGAATTGCAGTTCTGGGCGCAGGCCGTATCGGTAAAATTCACGCAGCCAACGTTGCCGCAAACCCAAATGCTCGTCTGATCGCTGTGGCCGATCCCTATGCTTCCGCAGCTCAGTCCCTGGCCGGCGCGCTGGGTGCTGACGCGATGACCGATTGCGAAGCCGCAATCGACCGCAATGACGTTGACGCCATCGTAATCGGTACCCCTACCAATACCCACATCCAGCTGATGATGCGTGCGGTTCGCCAGGGTAAAGCTGTTCTGTGCGAAAAGCCGATTGATCTGGATCTGCTGAAAAGCCAAGCAGCCGTCGAAGAAATCGAAGGCCTGAACGGTCGCGTCATGCTGGCCTTCAACCGCCGTTTCGAAAACACCTTCGCAGCGATGCGTGAAGCGATCATCGCCGGTGAAATCGGTGAAGTGCGCCAGGTCATCATCTCCAGCCGCGACCCTGGCCTCGCTCCAGAAGACTACATTCAATACAGCGGCGGTATCTTCCGCGACATGACCATCCATGACCTGGATATCGGTCGCTGGCTGCTGGGTGAAGAGCCGGTGGAAATCACCGCCATGGGTAGCCGTTTGGTCGACTCCCCCCTGATGGAAAAGTACGACGACTACGACACCGCGATGGTGCACATGAAGACCGCCAGCGGTAAGCAGTGCCACATCAACAACTGCCGTCAGGCCGTCTACGGTTACGACCAGCGTATCGAAGTCTTCGGCTCCAAAGGCATGCTGCTCCAAGACAACCTGCGCCCAACTACCATGCGCCGCTGGACTCAGGAAGCAACTGACGCCCGTGAGCCGCTGCTGAACTTCTTCCTGGAGCGCTACCAGCAGGCCTACAAGTCCGAACTGGACGCCTTTGTTGCAGCTCTGGTGCAAGAGAAGCCGCTGCCGGTTACTCCTTCTGACGGCCTCCAGGCCCTGCGCCTGGCTGATGCCTGTGTCGAGTCCGTAAGCACTGGTCGCGCTGTAAAGCTTTGATTGACGACGGGCGCCTTCGGGCGCCCGATTTCGTGAGATAGGAGAACAACGATGTCGCTGAATCTGAATGGCAAACCACTGGGCGTCGCTTGCCTGGGTATCACCCACCCGCATACTTCGGGACGCGTCAAAGCCTTCAAGCGGATCCCAGGCGTTCGCTTCCTCGGCGCCTATGACGACAGCCCGCTGCTGCAGCCGTTCGTTGATGCGCTTGAGCTCGAGGCTCGCACCAAGGACGAAATCCTGGCCGACCCTGATGTTCACGTAGTGCTGGTTCACCCGAAGAGCTACCTGATGGCCGATTGGGCAATTGAAGCCCTGGAAGCAGGTAAGGCTGTGCTGTGTGAGAAACCAGCCGGTCGTGGGCCGCAGGACACCCAGCGCATCGTCGAGGCCGTTGAGCGTACCGGAGGTCTGTTCCAGGTCGGCTACTGCTGGAGGTTCGCGCCTTCGGTGGAAAAAATGCAGCAGGTTCTCGAGAGCGGTGAGATCGGCAAGGTACTTCAAGTGCGTGCCCATGCCGGCTGCTCCCATGATGAAGCTGATACCAACCACATGAAGCAGCCAGGTGACCGTGGCGGTGCGTTCTATGTGATTGGTTGCCACACCATCGACCGGATCCTCCTGCACTTCGGCATGCCTCGCTCCGTCAACGCCCGCATTAGCAAGTTCGCTGGCCAGATGAGCGATTCTGCTCGTGAAGATGCGGCTGCCGCTGTTCTGAACTACGACGACAAGATGGTCACCATCGACTTCATGTCGTGGGATCCGATGCCGTGGACTGAAACCTGGGACATCACTGCCTACGGTACCCATGGTGTGATGCATTCCACTCCAATGCCGGCGTCCTACAAGCTGTACCACGACGGCAAAAATGGCCATCCGCAAGGTTGGACTCACTGGAATGAAACCAGCTTCCCCGAAATCTGGGCGGTACGCAAAACCGTGTACTCCCCCGAGATCGCTGAAATCGGTAATCCGGTGTACTTCGACCGTGAAGCTGCGGCGTTCGTCCAGGCCTTGCAGAACGGTACTCCGTCGCAAGTGCCAGCTAGCCAGGCTCACAACATCAACATCCTGCTGGAAGCAATTTTTGAGTCCTCCGATAAAGCAGGTCAGGAAGTTAAGCTCGGCTAAGTAGTTACTCGCTCCACCTTGCTGTACCGCCCCCGCAATGGGGGCGGTTCTGAGTAAAAAGAAAAATAATTCCTACAGTACTGGGTGAACGTCATGAACAAGTTTATGAAACTTGCTGCGTCTCTGTGCGTGGCGGTTGCGGTTATCGGCTGCTCGAAGAAAGAAGAAAATACCAAAGGTCTTATTGGTATTTCGATGCCCTCCAAGGCCGAGGCGCGGTGGACTTCAGATGGCCAGAGCATGGTGAATGCGCTCAACAAACTTGGGTACAAAACTGATATCCAATACGCCCAGTATGAGGTTTCGACCCAGTTGTCGCAGCTCGAGAACCTCTTGGTCAAAGGCGTGAAAGGGCTGATCATTGCTCCTATCGATGGCACCACCATGACCGACTTGCTGCGGCAGGCAAAAGAGAAGGGCATCACGGTCATCTCGTATGATCGCCTGATCCGAAACTCAAAAGATTTCGACTACTACGCCACGTTCGACAACTACAAGACGGGTGTGCTTCAGGGGGAGTCGATTGTCAGTGCCCTGAAATTGAACGAAGGCACCGGGCCCTTCAATTTCGAGATATTCGCAGGCTCAACCGACGACAACAACGCTCACGTCGTCTACGCCGGCGTCATGTCCGTTCTGCAGCCTTACATCGACAGCGGAAAGCTCGTGATCCGTAGCGGACAGGTCAAGCTCGACCAGGTGGCGACGTTGAACTGGGATGGGGCGCTTGCCCAGTCCCGAATGGACAACATCCTCAGCGCCTTCTACGGCAAAGCCCATCTCGATGCGGTGCTCGCGATGAACGATCAGTTAGCCGTTGGCGTGGTCTCTTCGTTGCGCGGTGTCGGGTACGGTAGCGGCGGCACTCCGATGCCCATCGTGACAGGCCAGGATGCCGAAATCCCGAGTGTCAAAGCGATCATGCGCGGTGATCAGCATTCGACCGTATTCAAGGACACCCGAGCGTTGGCTGAAGCTGCAGCCGTAATGATCGATAGCGCCCTGCAAGGCAAAGATGTTCAGGTCAACGACACCACCTCCTATGACAACGGCTCCATGGTCGTGCCTACCCAACTTCTTTCTCCTGTCTCCGTAGAAGCCAAAGACGTGCAAAAAGTGTTGGTCGACTCCGGGTACTACAGCAAAGACCGCCTGCAATAACTACCCAATGCCAGCGGCCCGGTGCCTTCGGGTCGCTTTTTTGCGATAGGAGGATAGTCATGTCACCTCATCTTCTTGACATGCGCGGCATTCAAAAAAGCTTTGGCCCGGTAAAAGCCCTGACCAGCGTGAACCTTCAGGTGGGCAGGGGAGAAATACACGCGATCTGCGGTGAGAACGGTGCCGGCAAATCTACCCTCATGAAAATCCTGAGTGGCGTTTACCCAACCGGAAGTTATGCAGGCTCGATCAGTTTCGACGGTGAGGTTCGCCAGTTCAGCGACCTGCGTGACAGCGAGGCCCTGGGAATTTGCATCATCCACCAAGAGCTTGCGCTTGTGCCGATGCTCTCGATCACAGAAAACCTTTTCCTTGGGCATGAGATCGCCACAAGGGGGGTTATTGATTGGTCGCTTGCTCATCGCAGAGCCAAGGTTCTGCTGGAAAAGGTAGGTCTGCACGTTTTGCCCCAGACCCGTGTAAACCAACTGGGTATCGGTCAGCAGCAACTCGTCGAGATTGCAAAAGCACTCGGCAAGGACGTTCGCCTTTTAATCCTCGATGAGCCTACCGCCAGCCTCAACGAAAAGGATAGCGAGCGGCTTCTGGAGCTCATGCTCGAGCTGAAAGCCAAGGACATAACCTCGATCATCATCTCCCACAAACTCAATGAAATTTCCCGCGTAGCAGATGGGGTCACGGTTATTCGGGATGGAACAACAGTCGATGTCATTGATTGCCGAGAGTCGCCGTTGAACGAGAGCCGAGTTGTTCAGGCGATGGTTGGCCGCGAGCTGGCCGACCGGTATCCCGGCAGAGAGCCCAACCTTGGCGATAAGCAATTCGAGGTGGAGCACTGGTCGGTAGAGCATCCAGAACGCCCAGGCGAGGACTTCATCCGTGACGTAAGTTTTTTTGCTCGCAAAGGTGAGGTGGTTGGGATTGCCGGGCTTATGGGGGCTGGCCGAACCGAACTTGCCATGAGCATCTTTGGCGGTTCTTTTGGGAAGAATATTCGAGGCACTGTTCGCCTCAATGGCCAGGAATTACGCGTGCGAAACGTTCGTGAAGCCATTGATAACGGTATCGCCTACGCAACTGAAGACCGTAAGGGCGCTGGGCTTTTGTTGGGGGATGGCATCGGGCGAAACGTAAGTATCGCCAGCCTGAAATCGCTGGCACGCCGGTGGGTCATCAACGAAACCGAGGAGCTTGGTGTCGGTGAAGGCTACAAGAAAACCCTGCGCATTCGCAGCCCTGATCTTCGTCAGCCAGTGGAGCGTCTCTCTGGCGGTAACCAGCAGAAAGTCGTGCTCGCGAAATGGCTGTTCTCCAACCCCGAGGTACTGATTCTGGATGAGCCTACCAGGGGCATCGATGTCGGTGCCAAGTACGAGATCTACGGGGTGGTCAATCAAGTGGTGGCCAAGGGCAAGACTGTGATCATGATCTCTTCGGAGATGCCCGAACTGCTGGGCACTTGTGATCGGATCTATGTGATGAACGAGGGAAGGTTCGTCGGGGAGTTCCCAATCCAAGAGGCGTCTCAAGAGCGAATCATGCACGCCATCATGAAAAATGAGGTCATCCAATGACTGATGTCATCGCCCCTGTGGCGGTAAAACCGAGCTTGCTTCCTGCTATCAAACGAGGTGCCCGCGAGTACGGGTTGTTGAGCTCTTTGCTCGTCATCATCGTGTTCTTCCAAATCGCCACGGGCGGCGCATTGCTCCAGCCTCTCAACCTGACGAACCTGATCCTGCAGAACAGCTACATCGTGGTTATGGCCTTGGGCATGCTCATGGTCATCGTCTGCGGTCACATCGACTTGTCGGTTGGTTCCATCGTTGGGGTAATCGGTTCGATAGCAGCTGTGTTGATGGTGCAGTACCAGTTCGACTTCATCACGGTATCGCTGCTTTGCTTGTTCATCGGCGGCCTCATAGGTGCTGCCCAAGGTTACTGGGTGGCGTTCTGGGGAATGCCCTCATTCATCGTGACACTGGGCGGCATGCTGATCTTCCGTGGGGCGACCATCGCCATTGGTGAAGGGCAGTCGATTGGGCCATTCCCGGCAGAGTTCGTCGCCCTGAGTGCGGGCTTCCTGCCTGACCCCTTCCAAGGCCAAGGTCTCAAAGTCACCTCCCTGGTGCTTGGTGTATTGGTAGTTGCGTGCTTCCTTTGGATTGAATGGCGTGCTCGTAGGAGGGTCAGCAAAGCTGGTGGGGAGGTCATGCCCCTGCCTTTGTTTGCGCTCAAGCATGGCATCCTGGGTGGCGCCATCATCGCCTTCTGCTTCATGTTGGCGACTTACCGAGGGCTTCCTACGGTACTGGTCATCATGTGTGCACTCATCGGCCTCTACACGTTCATCATGAATCGGACGGTGATCGGGCGTTGGATCTACGCAGTGGGCGGTAACCTGAAGGCCGCGAAGCTTTCCGGTATCAACACCGTCCGAGTGACCTTCTTTACTTTTGTGAACATGGGCGTACTGGCTGCTGTGGCGGGCCTGATCTTCGCGGCACGCCTGAACAGCGCAACGCCCCGTGCGGGCAGCGGTTTCGAACTGGACGTCATCGCCGCCGTATTCATCGGGGGAGCCTCGGCATCCGGTGGGGTAGGGAAGGTGATGGGCGTGGTGATCGGTGCCTTCATCATGGGGGTGCTGAACAACGGCATGTCGATCATGGGCATCGGCGTTGACTACCAGCAAATGATTAAGGGGGCAGTATTGCTGGCCGCCGTGTTCGTAGACGTGTACCAGAAGAACAGGGCGTAGAGGCTCAAATCTGATGGAAAAATCCCGGCTACTGAGCCGGGATTTTTTTCTGCTGTGTAGTGGCGCAAAAGCTAGTAGCCGTGGTTAGACCCTGAGCTCCGCATACGCCAAAAGCGACTGCTTGCAGAGTCTGGCAACGTCCTCTGTCGCCATATTTTGGTTCAGCACAGAGAAAACCTCTGGCCCGACACCATTCAGGCCACCGATCTTGTGCAGACCGGAGACAATGTCTGCCAGTGGGAAGTTACCGGTGCCAGGCCACATGCGTTCAAAGCAATCGGCCTCCAGGGTCACGCCGGATTTCAACGGATGGATGCCATCGCAGATCTGCACGCAGTGAATCGAGCTGCCTGGAATCGTTGCCAGAGTCTCGAGCTTGGATTCACTGCGAACGAAATGGAGCGTATCGAGCACAAGGCCGCCGTTAGGGGCACCGGCACGCTCGACGATCTCCCAGCCCTGTTCAAGAGACGTCACTCCCCACATAGGGATAGGTTCAAGGTCGCAAACCATGCCTTCCTCGTGGGCCAGACGGCAGATCTCGGCGTAGTGCGAGACCAGTTCATCCAGTGCATAGGCATTGGCTGTGAATGTAGCGTTCAAGCTCATGTGGGTGCAGCCAAGCTCACTCGCGATCTCGAAAAATTCCAGGGCGGTTGTCGAGTGATCCGCGATGAAGCTGTCATCCATGTTATTGGGGTGCCAATCAGGATTCCATGTGCAGAGAGGATCCAGGCGGCTGATCTTGATCCCGTTATCCTCAGCGATCAGTCGCATGTTCTGAATGGAAAGACCGGATGCCGCGATCCTGGCTACCTCCTGTGGTTGAATAGCAAGTTCATGGAAACCTGCCAACCGAGTAGCTCTTACCTTGTCCGGGAAGGGCAGGTGGAGGACATTAGAAAACGGCATGGTGTATGTCAGGCTGGGCGTCAGGTCTTCTACTCTGTGCGTCATCCGTGCGTCTCAACATAAAACCCCAATGTATTCGCGCGGTTGAGGGGATGTAAGGCCCGGATTAGGAAAACTATTTTCCACAAGCAGCATGGTAAAGCCCGCCTAGCTATGCGCAGCTAAGTCCTTGCTCAGGGCGTGTGTTATCCTCGACCCGAACACTGTTATGCCTAGTTCTTGGCTTGCCCGTCTACCGACGAAGCCTGCGGGCATCATGCTCGGAGCTTTCTGTAGATCATGGCAAAGCCTTTCACTACCCTGGATGACGTAGCTAAAGCTGCTGGGATGTCACGTGCTCAGGTGTCGAGGGCGCTTCGAGGGGATCCTGGTGTTCGGCCTGAAACGCGTGAGCGGATCGATCAGATTGCTTCTGAGCTCGAGTATCGTCCGAACCTGGCTGCTCGGAGTTTAGTCTCCGCCCGATCATCCATCGTTGGGTTGGTGATCGGAGACCCCAACAATGCTTTCCATATCCAGTTGGCTCAGTCGGTCGACAAGAGACTGCTTGCTGCGGGCTTCGAGCCTGTCACTTCCCTACGGCCAGTTGAAGGTAATTCAGCAGCTTTCGAGATAGAAAGGTTGCTTACGCTTCGAGCAGCTGGGGTGATCCTCCTGGGTACTCCGCATCATCCCAAGGTCATTGGCGAGATCGCCGATAAGCTCCCTTGCGTTTTTATCGGAAGCAAACGGGTCGCTCACAAAAAAGTCATCTCAATCGCGGTCGATGACCAGACAGGAGTGCGTCTTGCGATGGATCATCTGTTCGCATTGGGGCACCGAAGAATTGCTCACCTGGCAGGGGGACGCGAGCCTTCCTCCAAAGACCGGGCAAGGTTCTACTGTGAAATCATGAAGGCTGCTGGTTTGAATCCGATCCTGATCAGAGGCGAGCACAATGCCGCGTTCGGTAGGCGAGGAGTGGATGCGCTGTTTGCCCGGGATGAGCGTCCAAGCGCCATCTTCGCCTCGAACGACTTCATCGCTTTGGGTGTTCTGGACAGGTTGAAGGGCATGGGGTTAAGCGTCCCATCTGACGTATCGGTTGTCGGTTTTGATGACATTCCTGATGCCGAAAACAGCCTCTTCTCGCTGACGACTTTAAAGCAGGATACGGATGCCCAGGCCCAGGCAGCTGTTGTGGCTTTGCAGGCGATGTTGGCAGGCAATGCTGCCCACCCCCGCCGTGTGGACATGCCGGTCACTCTCATAACTCGAAAGTCAACTGGGTCAAACTCAGGCTAAGCGAGCCCCGTCACTGTCCGAGATGCAAATAGCTCCCATCTTTTGATATGCGTCACATTGACTCACTTTGTTACAGGACATACCATGCGCCCGTTTCGTAGGCGGCGCTCGGAGAGCGCCGTTTTTTGATCGTCAAATGAGAGCGCTCTCATTGGCGGTGACGTGCTCTAGTCTGCAGGCCGTTCAGGCGTGCAAATGAGAGCGCTCTCATAGAACATGGATGTTCGAAAGTCTGGTTTAGGGACGCGTGGATGGAGCCTCGGGAGAGGGTCTGGCGCAGCGCTTTGGACGGTTTTTGATTGAGGGGCCTGACCCCTCGCGTGAATCTAGGAAAACGCATGAGATTTAAGAGCGTCTTACCGATAGCCATCGGTGTCGTGTTGACGTTGCTTGGCGCAGGGCTCGCCTTTGGTGGAGCCAAACTGATATCGCTGGGCGGCAGCTGGTACTACCTTTTGGCTGGCCTAGCCATGGCGGCTACTGGTCTCACCCTGGTCAAAAAGAAGATCGTTGCGACCTGGATTTCCTTGGCGTTGCTGGTGGCTACCGCGTGCTGGGCATTCTGGGAAGTTGGCTTTGATTTCTGGCAGCTTGTTCCGCGCTTGATCACCTTCATCGTGATTGCATTGGTACTGGTGCTGATCGTGCCGCTGCTTGAGGGTAATCGTCGACTGATGGGCAATCCGGCACGCGCCGCTATCAGCTCGCTCCTCATCATCAGCCTGGTTTGCTTTGGCTACGGTATGTTCCAGCCACATGCAACCGTAGTGGCGAAGAAGGGCAGCACCTCCTCAGTGGTCGTGCCGGATGCAGGTCAATCAGACGGTAATGATTGGACAGCGTATGGCCGCAATACCCATGGTGAGCGTTTCGCTCAGTTCGACCAGATCAACAAGGCCAACGTCAAGGATCTGCAAGTTGCCTGGACGTTCCGTACTGGCGATATGGCGATCAATGGCGCCGAGTACCAGGGCACACCGCTCAAGGTTGATGACACGGTTTACCTCTGCACACCACTTAACAAAGTATTTGCACTTGATCCGGTGACGGGTGCCGAAAAGTGGAAGTACGACCCGGTGATTCAGGAAACCCCGTCCAACCGTACGTGGAAGCGGTGCCGTGGACTTGGCTACTACGATGTAGACAAGGCTCAAGCTGCCGTAGCAAACGGGGATACGGTAGTCGACCCATCGGTAGCTGCTCAGCCTGCTGAATGTCGTCGCCGTATCGTCATGACGACAGTGGATGCTCGCCTGATTGAGCTCGATGCGGATACTGGTAAGACATGCGGTAGCTTTGGTAATCACGGTACCGTTGATTTGCTCAAAGGCATTGGCCCGAACACCGACGGCTCTTACTATCTGACTTCGGCTCCGCTTGTGGCCGGGGACGTGATCATTGTCGGTGGCAAGATCAACGACAACCTCAAGACCGGCGAACCGTCAGGTGTGACGCGCGGTTTTGATGTTCGAACCGGCGAATTGCTCTGGGCTTGGGAGGCGTTGAACCCGAAGCGGGGCGTGCCATTACCTGCGGGTGAAAACTATCCTGCAGAGTCGCCCAACTTCTGGGGTACCGCTTCGTATGATGCAAAGCTGGGGTTGGCCTACATTCCTACAGGCAATCAGACACCGGACTTCTGGAACGGTGATCGCAAGCCTGGCTCGGATGAGTACAACGATTCGATCGTTGCTATCGACGTGAGGACCGGTGTCGATAAATGGCACTTCCGCACTGCCAACAACGACATGTTCGACTACGACGTGTCCGCCCAACCGATTCTGTACGACCTCCCGAACAAAAAGGGTGACACGACTCCGGTTGTGATCGCGATGACCAAACGTGGCCAGATCTTTGTTCTCGATCGACGCGATGGCACCCCTGTGTTCCCGGTGGAGCAGCGCAAGGTTGCAACCGATGGCGTCCCAGGTATGCGGATTTCGCCGACCCAGCCTTACTCACAGCTGTCCGTTGGAGCGGATCGTCTCAAAGAGTCGGATATGTGGGGCGGTACTGTCTTTGATCAACTGATGTGCCGAATCGATTTCAAAGGCATGCGTTGGGAAGGGGAGTTTACGCCGCTGGTTGAAGGCCAGGCCACACTGATCTACCCGGGTTACTATGGGGGCTTCAACTGGGGCGGCGGTGCAATTGATGCATCCACTGGTACCCTGATCGTCAACGATATCCGTATGGCTCAATGGGGTCGTTTTATCAAACAGGATGAGGCCAAGCGCATTGGCCTGGTACCGACTACCGAAGGCGAATATTCCGAGCAGCTGGGCACGCCGTGGGGTGTAGAACGTTCGATGTTTGTGTCGCCGCTGGGCGTGCCATGCTTCAAGCCCCCATTCGGCACCATGACTGCCATCGACCTCACCTCGGGTGAGACCAAATGGCAGGTGCCGATGGGCAGTATTCAGGATGCACCCGTGCACGGCATCGTCCCTGGCGTCTACATGCCGCTTGGCATGCCCACCATGGGCGGGCCGCTGGTTACTAAAGGCGGTTTGACCTTCTTCCACGGCACTCTGGATTACTACATCCGAGCCTTGGATAACGACACGGGTGAAGAGCTGTGGCGCGGTCGTCTGCCGGTTGGTGGTCAGGGCGCTCCAATGTCCTACGTTGGTCGTGACGGCAAGCAGTGCATCGTTGTTACCGTGGGCGGGGCAACCCGTACAGGTTCCAACGAAAACCGTGGCGACTATGTGATCGCTTACGCTTTGCCGAGCGCTGGCAAGTAATATCCCTCCCTGGTTGCAGGTCAATGACCTGCAACCCTCCGAGACATTGCGAATCTTGAACAGAATTGCTGCTGGTGCAGGTCACTTAGCCTTTTCAGACCTGCATCTGGATCCTGCTTGTCGCGAGGTTAGCTGCGATGGTAGGCGCATCATCCTCAAAGCGACGTCATGCAGGCTATTGGAAGCTCTCATAGTTAATCCTGAGCAAATCGTGTCGAGATCCGCCCTGTTCGAGGCGGTCTGGGGTTTCCATTTCGACCCTGGGACAAAGGTGCTGGAAGTGCAGCTAAGCTATCTACGCAAGGTACTCGTCGCCCTGGGCTGTAGCGTACGCATTCATACGCATCGAGGTATCGGTCTCAGCCTGCATGGACAGCGGTAACCCGCCTTCAACTAAATTCAGCGCGTGAAGGCCGGGGGATCAGGGAAAAGTAGCCCTGAGTCACTGCTGCCGGAAAGACGCTCCATAAGCAGATGATGGCAGTCGGCTCGAGCGGTCATCTCTGAGGCGAGACCGGAAGGTTCCGCTTTGCGCTTGCGTGCGATAAAGCCCGCGTTTTTGGAGTTCAGGCACAATCAGCTCGACGAAATCCTCCAAGGTGCCAGGACTGGTGAGCGGGTTCAGCATGTAACCACTTGTTCCCGAAATGCGGGCGTGCTCCTCGATGCAGTCGGCTACTTGCTCAGGCGTTCCTACCAGAATCAAATCTGTACCGCGTGTGACGTTGGCAAAACGCTTCCTGACGTCACCTGCCGTCAACGGCTTGCCGCTGCCGTCTGGTCGCATCATGTAGGAGGTCAAACCTTCGGTATGGGTCGAGAGCGCATCGCCGTCCGCATAGCGGCTAAGGTCGATGCCTGTATCGCCGGCATAGCTGACCAATTGTGCTTCCAGGTGATAGTTGCTCTGAAGCGCGTCATACTTTCTCTGGGCTTCGATCTCTGTTTTCGCCGTGACGATGCGCAGCACCGTAAGCGATTTCACGTCATCCCGAGCACGTCCACGAGCCTGTGCCATCGTCCAGATTTCTTCCAGCCCCTGGCGGATTTCATGTGGGTTGGATTTGGCGATGAAAATCAGCTCTGCATGTTTGGCTGCGAACTCTCGGCCCCGGCCTGACCAACCGGCCTGGATAAGCAGCGGGGTTCGCTGCGGGGAAGGCGCTGTCAGATGAGGGCCTGCCACGTGGTAGCGCTCCCCGCAATGATTGATCGGTCTCACCCGCTCGCCACGGGCGTAGCGCTGACCCGCTTTGTCCTGCACCACTGCGTCGTCCGCCCAGCTGCCCTCCCAGAGCTTGTAGGCCACATCCATGAATTCCTCCGCGCGTTCGTAGCGGTCGGCATGCTTGAGCATCTCTTCCAGGCCGAAGTTGCGAGCAGCACTGGAAAGGTAGGACGTCACGATGTTCCAGGCGATCCGGCCACCGGTCATGTGATCGAGCGTGCTGAAGCGTCGGGCATGTGTGAAGGGATGCTCGTAGGTGGTGGTAACGGTAGCGCCGAATGCCAGATTCCTGGTGATCGCAGCTAGCCCCGGAATGATCATCAACGGGTCGTTCGCAGGCGCTTCTACCGCCCACTTCACTGCTGCTTCAGCGCTCCCGCCGAAGACGTCATAGAAGCCCAGGACATCTGCGAAGAAGAGCATGTCGAGGTTAGCCTGGTCGGCGATACGGGCTTGGTTCGACCAGAAATCAAACGTGTTGGCGGCCAGGCGCTCATCAGCTGGATGAGTCCATAGGCTGGGTGCTCCACCGCAGCCAACGCTCGCTTGTTCGTATAGCGCAAACAATAGGGGTTTGGGGTCGGACATCATTTTTCCTGTCTTCATTGATATCAGCTGGCAGCTCACCGCTGATTCTGGAACCCTTTGCCGAAGTGGCGTTCAAGACGGTGCTGAATGAGCTCCAGCCCAATGGACAGCAGCCAGTAGATGAGCGCGGCAGTGGCGAGCATTTCGATATAACGGTATGAGGAGCGTCCGTAGGACTGCGCCAGGAACATCACTTCCCACACCCCCATTACCGAAATGAGCGACGAGTCCTTCAGCATCGAGATGAACTGGCTGGTGGTCGGGGGGATGATCGTCCTCATCGCCTGCGGGAGCACAACATGGAGGAACGCCGAGGTCGGCCTCAAGCCAAGCGCAGCAGCCGCTTCTCGCTGCCCAGGCGGGACAGCCATGATGCCGGCACGAAAAATTTCGCTGAGGTAGGCGCCGTAGTTGAGCGACAGTGCAATGATCCCTGCGCTAATCGCTCCCGGCACCACACCCAGTTGCGGTAAGCCCAGGTAAATGAGCAGGATCTGGATCAACAGCGGCGTACCGCGAAAAAACGATGCATAGAAGCTCGCCACGCCGAACGCCACAGCGCTGCGTGATAACCGCGCCAGCGCCGTAACAAAGCCCAGCAGCAACGAAAACCCTATCGAGCAAATACAGAGGAACAGCGTCAGTGCTGCACCCTGAAGGAAGCCGTTTGGTCCCAGCCGCAGGCCTACAAGGTTGGGCCATTTATCCAGGATGATCGAGAACTTCAGGTCAAAGCTCAGGAAGAAGAAGATGCAAAAGCCAAGCAATGCCCCCCAGGTCAGATACAGGCGGGTCTTGAACCCAAAGGTCCGACCAAGCAGGCTCGATTTCACGTTGGGTGCGAGAACGGACTTTGCGGGATGTGGGTTGAGGGCTGTCATTTACTGATATCGGCGCCGATCCACTTCTGGGAAATCTTGGCCAGTGTTCCATCGGCCTTGAGTGCTGTGATGACCTCAGTGACCTTTTCATTCCACTGCGGATCGCCTTTCTCAATAGCGATTACGTTGGGTTCGGCGTACAAAGTCTCGCCTGTGATTTTGAAGCGTGGATCCTGGGCAATACGCTCCTTGGCAGTGATCAGATTGGTGACCATTGCGTCCAGGCGCACGCCGGTGCCCAGTGCCAGATCCTGGAAGGCGACAGTTTCGTTGTCATACGGCGCAGCCTGGGCGTTATCAAACGGGTAGATGAGAGGTTTGTCTTCTGCCCCTTCGATGGTGAGATCTTTGTTCAGGTAAGCCTCGTAGGTCGAGGCGCTAATGACGCCAACTTTCTTGCCTGACAAATCTTTTCCCGAGGTGATGGCGGTGTCCTTGGCGTTGACCACAATCACCGCTGGCGACTGGTAATACTCGACCGGGAAGTCGAACACCTCAGCACGCGCCTTGCTCGGCGTCATTGAGCAGACACAGATATCGTAACGGCCACTCCAGCGGCCTGCGGCGATGACATCCCAAGAGGGCGTTTCGAGCTTGAGCCTCACCCCAAGACGCTCGGCTACGGCCTTGGCGACATCCACGTCAAAGCCATCCAGCTGGTTTTGCTCATTCAAGAATGAGAATGGCGGGTAGTTCTCCATCAGCACGCCGGTAAGCTCACCCTTGCCCTGGACACGATCAAGCGTTGCGCCCGCAAAGGCCGTTGAGGAAGCCACCAGTAAGGCAAGGCCCAAAGGTAAAAGTGGGAAGGCTTTCAACGACTGACACTCCATAGGTTTTGATTTTTAATATTAAAACGCAATATAAAATCAGTTGATACAAACATTATGGAATATGCTTGGTTCCGGGCGCTATATCTACAGTGCTTTGATCAATGCGCGCAGCGGCTGGTATCCCCTTGCTCCGCCGGTGCCTTGCGCGCCGCCGCCAGCAGGGTCGCCAGCACGATTAGCGCTGCACCAACGGCCATGCGCAGGCTCGGCTGATCACCAAACAGCCACCAGGCGCCGATGATCGCGTACACCGGTTCCAGCGCGATGATCATGCCGGCCGTCCGCGCTTCCAGGCCTTCCAGGCTCTTGACGAACAAAAACTGCGACAGCCCGGTGCAGAACACGCCCAGCAGCGCCAGGTTGACCCAGTCGCTGCCCGCCAGGCTGGTGCTGCCCAGGTGGGTGAAGGCAAACGGTGCCACCAGCGCGGCCACCACCACGTTCTGCCAGAAGGCCACCTGCATGGCGTTCATGCTTGATGCATTGCGGCGGTTGGCCACGGTCAGCAGGGCGAATGCCAGGCCCGAACCCAGTCCCCACAGCAGGCCGATGGTGCCGTTGTCCAGCAGGTCGAAAGTCGGCACCACCAACACCAGGCCGGCGGTAACCATCAGCAGCAGCAAACCTTGCACGGCCCCGATACGTTGGCCAAATACACCGCGCTCGATCATGGCAATGAACGCCGGGAAGCTGGCGAAGCCCAGAGTGGCCATCGCCACGCCGCCGACTTTGACGGCAATGAAGAAGGTCACCCAGTGGGCTGCCAGCAGGGCGCCGGTCAGGCCCAGCACCGGCAAATTGCGCAGAGTGAGCGCATCGAGCAGGCGGGTGCCCTTGAGCCCGGCGACGAAGCCCAGGGCAATGAAGGCGAAGGTGGCGCGGCCGAAGGTGATGATGCTGGCGTCGGCGTCGATCAAGTGACCAAGGATGCCGGTCAGGCCGAACAGCACAGCGGCAATATGGGCAACGCACAGGGCGTTACGGTGGCCGGTGGCAGCACCGGCTACGGGGATTGAAGTCGCGATCATGGCAGTCAAGTCTTCACAATGTGGCGCGCGCAAACACTCCCTGCTGGCGCTGCGCAGGTCTCTGATACTGGGAGTTTTTATCGTTATGAGCCCAAGCGAATTGCCCGGTGCAAAAAGGCGCCACAGCGTTGGAATTGTGAAGCGAGGCTGTTTTACTCGCGGCTACCACGTCGGCCAGCCCACGGCGCGGGGCTGGTCGATGTGTGTATTATTTTTGTATACAGGGTTTTGCAGCCGATTGCGGGCGACGTGTGCTTGTCTGATCGCGACATCGGCGGTTGCCTTGCAGCGCCGCGTCATTCGTCGCCGTAGTTCATGATCGACAGCAGGCGTATGGGCACCTGCACCAGTTGCTCAGGGCCATGTGGGGTTTCGCCGTCGAAGGTCAGGCTGTCGCCGGCGTGCATGTGGTAGAGCCGGTTGCCATGGCGATACACCAGTTCGCCCTCCAGCAAGTGGAGGAACTCGGTGCCGGGGTGGGCGAAGGTGGGGAACTCTTCGCTAGCGTCGTCCATGCTCACCATATAGGCCTCGAAGTTCTTCTTCGGCCCCCTGGCGTGATTGAGCAAGTGGTAGGTGTGGCCCTTCTCGGTGCCGCGGCGTACCACTTCCAGCCCTTCGCCGGCCTTCACCAGCAGGGCATTGCCATCGGGCTGGTCATATTGGCTGAACAGCTTGGCCATCGGCATGCCCAGCACGTCACACAGGCGGCTGAGGGTGTCGAGGCTGGTGGACACCTGGGCGTTCTCGATCTTGCTCAGCATGCCCTGGCTGATGCCGGCGATCCGTGCCACATCGGCGAGCTTGAGGGACTGGGCCTGGCGCTGGCGCTTGATCTGCAGGCCAAGGTACTGCTCCAGGCGAAGGCGCGGTTCGGTTTCAGTCGACATCGAATGTCCTGCACAGTTTCAGTTCAAGAATAAAGTTTTCGCACTGGGAAAGTGCGAAATGCAGCTGCGCTGGCCGCTTCTTTCCTCAGGTGAAAACAAGTTTCCCATAAATAGAACAGAAAAACCTGTCTGGGTTTTGTCTTGCCGGTGCCGGCTTCTGCGCGGGCAAGTCCGCTCCCACAGGGCTTTGCGGCGAATCCTGAGGGAGCGGGCTTGCCCGCGCAGAGGCCCCAACAGGCACCCAAGGCGCACCTTGAACAAACTTGGCAAGCGCATTGCATTCCTGAGAGGAAAGTAAGTTTCCCTTGCGGAATCATTGCCCCTTGCCCAGGAGTGTTCAACCCATGTTGCCAGCAGAAACCCAGCGCACCCTCGACCAACACGGCATCAAGTACGTGCTGGCGCAGTTCGTCGACATCCATGGTTCGGCGAAGACCAAATCGGTGCCGGTATCGGGCCTGAAGATGGTAGCCGAGGAGGGCGCCGGCTTTGCCGGGTTCGCCATCTGCGGCATGGGCATGGAGCCGCACGGCCCGGACTTCATGGCCCGCGGCGACCTGTCCACGCTGGTTCCGGTGCCTTGGCAGCCGGGCTATGGCCGGGTGGTGTGCGTGGGCCATGTCAACGGCAAGCCTTGGCCCTACGACACCCGCTACGTGTTGCAGCAGCAGGTGCAGCGCCTGGCCGACAAGGGCTGGACCCTGAATACCGGCCTTGAGCCTGAGTTCAGCCTTTTCCGCCGCGACGAAGGCGGCAAGCTGCAACTGGTGGACGCCTCCGACAACCTCGACAAACCCTGCTACGACTACAAGGGCCTGTCGCGCTCGCGGCTGTTCCTCGAGCGCCTGACCGAGGCGCTGCAGCCGGTGGGCTTCGACATCTACCAGATCGACCACGAAGACGCCAACGGCCAGTTCGAGATCAACTACACCTACAGCGATGCCATGGAGTCGGCCGACCGTTTCACCTTTTTCCGCATGGCCGCCGGTGAGATCGCCAACGACCTGGGCATGATCTGCTCGTTCATGCCCAAGCCCGACCCCAAGCGCGCCGGCAACGGCATGCACTTTCACCTGTCGCTGGCCAGCAGCACCCACAAGAACCTGTTCCACGACCCGTCCGACAGCAGCGGCATGGGCCTGTCGAAGCTGGCCTACCACTTTGCCGCAGGGCTGATGGCACACGGCCCGGCGCTGTGTGCCTTTGCGGCGCCGACGGTCAATTCCTACAAGCGTCTGGTGGTGGGCCGGTCGTTGTCGGGCTCCACCTGGGCCCCGGCCTTCGTTGCCTGGGGAGCCAACAACCGCTCGGCGATGGTACGCATTCCTTATGGTCGCCTGGAGTTTCGCCTGCCGGACGCCGGCTGCAACCCGTACCTGGTCACCGCCGCGATCATTGCTGCCGGCCTGGATGGCATTGACCGCCAGCTGGACCCGGGCGAGATGTGCAATGAAAACCTGTACACCCTCAGCCTTGAAGAAATTGCCGCACGCGGCATCAAGACCCTGCCGCAATCGCTGAAGGAGGCCGCCGACGCCCTCGAAGCCGACCCGTTGTTCCGCGAGGTGCTGGGCGCCGAAATCGTCGACGAGTTCATCAAGCTCAAGCGCATGGAGTGGGTGGAGTACTGCCGCCACGTCTCCGACTGGGAAATCCAGCGTTACACCGAGTTCTTCTGACCGCCCCCAATCCCCTGGGCGGCCAATACGAGAGCTGTCGCCCACTGCCTAGTAAGGAGCATCACCATGTGTGGAATTGTAGGCCTGTACCTGAAAAAGCCCGAGCTGGAAGCCCAGCTTGGCAAGCTCTTCGAACCCATGCTCGAAGCCATGACCGACCGTGGCCCGGACAGCGCCGGCTTTGCCATCTACGGCGACGAAGTGGCCGATGGCTGGGTCAAACTGACCCTGCAAGCGGCCGATATAAATTACCCGTGGACCACCCTGATGGGCCAGCTGGAAGGGCACCTGGGCTGCTCGCTGGACTGGTTCCAGAATGCCAGCGCCGCAGTGCTCAAAGTGCATACCGATGAAGCTGCGGCCCGCGCCGCGCTGGCTGCGCTCGCGCCGGAGGTGCGCATCATGAGCGCCGGGCAGAGCATCGAAATCCTCAAGGGCATGGGCTTGCCGGCGGAAATTTCCAGTCGCTTCGGCCTGGCCGGCATGAAGGGCAGCCACATTATCGGCCACACCCGCATGGCCACCGAAAGCGCCGTGACCATGGAAGGCAGCCACCCGTTTTCCACCGGCGCCGACCTGTGCCTGGTGCACAACGGCTCGCTGTCCAACCACTTTCGCCTGCGCCAGGAGCTCAAGCGCGAAGGCATCAGTTTCGAAACCGACAACGACACTGAAGTGGCCGCCGGCTACCTGACCTGGCGCCTGCAGCAGGGTGACAGCCTGGCCCAGGCCCTGGATGGCGCACTGGAAGACCTGGACGGCTTCTTCACCTTTGCCATCGGCACCCGCAACGGCTTTGCCGTGATCCGCGACCCGATTGCCTGCAAGCCGGCGGTGCTGGCCGAGACCGAAGACTACGTGGCCATGGCCTCGGAATACCAGGCACTGGCCGGCCTGCCAGGCATCGAGCACGCCAAGGTCTGGGAACCGGCCCCGGCCACGCTGTACGTCTGGGAACGCGAAAGCGCCTGACCTGCCACCGAACCCCTGGAGAACCATATGAAGACGATCGACCTGTCCAGCACTTCGGTGCGTGTGCTCAACCAGTCCTTGCACGGCGAGGTGCAGGACCTTGAATGGCAAGTGACCCACCCTGGCGGCAAGCACAACCTGGCTGTCGGCATCAACGCTGCCGTGGCGGTGGATATCGAAGGCCATGCCGGCTACTACTGCGCCGGCATGAACCAGCAGGCCAGTGTCACCGTGCACGGCAACGTCGGTGTGGGTGTGGCCGAGAACATGATGTCCGGTTCGGTGCGGGTCAAGGGCAGTGCCTCCCAGGCCGCTGGTGCCACTGCCCATGGCGGGCTGCTGGTGATCGAGGGTGACGCCGGTGCCCGTTGCGGTATTTCCATGAAAGGCGTGGACATCGTGGTAGGCGGCAACATCGGCCACATGAGCTGCTTCATGGGCCAGGCCGGGCGCCTGGTGGTGTGTGGCGATGCCGGCGATGCGCTGGGCGACTCGCTGTACGAGGTGCGCATCTACGTCAAGGGCTCGGTGCAGTCACTGGGCTCGGACTGCATCGAAAAGGAAATGCGCGCCGAACACCTGCAAGAGCTGCAGGAGCTGCTGAACAAGGCTGGCCTGGACCACAAGGCCGCCGATTTCAAACGTTACGGCTCGGCCCGCCAGCTATACAACTTCAAAGTCGACAACGCCAGCGCGTACTGATCCAGGAGCATTCCCATGAGCGAGCAATTCCCCCCGGTACTGCGTGAGTCGGCCACCTTCGATCGCCTGACCATCCAGGAAATCCAGCGTGCCGCCGAAACCGGCATCTACGACATTCGCGGTGGTGGCACCAAGCGCCGTGTGCCGCACTTCGACGACCTGCTGCTGCTGGGCGCCAGCGTGTCGCGTTACCCCCTGGAAGGCTACCGCGAGAAGTGCGGCACGGACGTGGTGCTGGGCAACCGCTTTGCGAAAAAGCCGATTCACCTGAAAATCCCGGTGACCATCGCCGGCATGAGCTTCGGTGCGCTGTCGGCCAATGCCAAGGAAGCGCTGGGCCGTGGTGCGACCATCGCGGGCACCAGCACCACCACCGGCGACGGCGGCATGACCCCGGAAGAGCGCGGCCAGTCGCAGCATCTGGTGTATCAATACCTGCCATCGCGCTACGGTATGAATCCCGATGACCTGCGCAAGGCCGACGCCATCGAGATTGTCCTCGGCCAGGGCGCCAAGCCGGGCGGTGGCGGCATGCTGCTTGGCATGAAAGTGACCGAGCGGGTGGCCGGCATGCGCACCTTGCCGATCGGTGTCGACCAGCGCAGCGCCTGCCGCCACCCGGACTGGACCGGCCCGGACGACCTGGCGATCAAGATTGCCGAGATCCGCGAGATCACCGACTGGGAAAAACCCATCTACGTGAAGATCGGCGCCAGCCGCCCGTACTACGACGTCAAGCTGGCGGTGAAGGCCGGTGCTGACGTGATCGTGCTCGATGGCATGCAGGGTGGTACCGCAGCGACTCAGGAAGTGTTCATCGAGCACGTCGGCATCCCGATTCTGCCGGCCATCCCGCAGGCGGTGCAGGCGCTTCAGGAAATGGGCATGCACCGCAAGGTGCAGCTGATTGTCTCTGGCGGTATCCGCAACGGTGCCGACGTGGCCAAGGCCATGGCCCTGGGGGCTGACGCGGTGGCCATTGGTACGGCGGCGCTGATCGCCCTGGGTGACAACCACCCCCGCCTGGACAGCGAGCTGAGGAAGATTGGCTCGGCCGCCGGCTTCTATGACGACTGGCAAAACGGCCGCGACCCGGCCGGCATCACCACCCAGGACCCGGAGTTGGCCAAGCGCCTGAACCCGGAGGAGGCAGGGCGACGTCTGGCGAATTACCTGCGGGTGCTGGTGCTGGAGGCCCAGACCATGGCGCGGGCGTGCGGCAAGTCGCACCTGCACAACCTTGACCCGGAGGACCTGGTGGCATTGACCGTGGAAGCGGCGGCGATGGCGCGGGTGCCGTTGGCGGGGACGGCCTGGGTGCCGGGGCAGGCGCAGTACTGATCCACCATTTTTGGGGCCGCTTTGCGGCCCTTTCGCGGCACAAGGCCGCTCCTACAGGGGATTGCCGGGCCTGAGCTTGCGCGCTCCCCTGTAGGAGCGACCTTGTGTCGCGAAAGGGCTGCAAAGCAGCCCCAAGGGCCCCCACCATTTCCACAGGAGTGACTCGATGAAGCACCTCAGCCTCGCTGTAATGTTGTTAGCCCTGGCCACCCAGGCCACTGCCGCCGAAACCACCCTGGACACCGGCAACACCGCCTGGATGATCTGCGCCGCGATGTTTGTGTTGATGATGTGCATCCCTGGCCTGGCGCTGTTCTATGGCGGCATGGTGCGTGCCAAGAACTTCCTCTCCGTGTTCACCCAGCTGTTCGCCGTGGCTGGGGTTATCGGCATCCTCTGGGTATTGTTCGGTTACAGCCTGGTGGTCGATACCACCGGCATGGTCGAGGGCCAGATCACCTTGAACAGTTTTATCGGCGGGCTGGACAAGGCACTGATGCTGGATATCGGCCATGACAGCCTGGTCGGCACCATCCCCGAAGGCGTGTTTGCGGTGTTCCAGCTGACGTTCGCCATCATCACCCCGGCGCTGATTGCCGGCGGCTTTGCCGAGCGCATGAAGTTCAGCGCTTCGTTGCTGTTCATGGCGGCGTGGTTCGTGCTGGTGTACGCACCCATCGCCCATATGGTGTGGGGCGGGCCGGGGGCGTTGATGGTCAACTGGGGCGTGCTCGATTTCGCCGGTGGTACTGCGGTGCATATCAACTCTGGCGTGGCTGCCTTGGCTGCAGCGTTGATGCTGGGCAAACGCAAGGGCTACCCTCAGGTGGCCATGCCGCCGCACAACCTCGGCTTTACCCTGGTGGGTGCGGGGTTGTTGTGGGTGGGCTGGTTCGGCTTCAACGTGGGTTCGGGGCTGGCGGCCAACGAGGGGGCCGGGGTGGTGATGCTGGCGACCATGGTGGCGGCTTGTGCGGGGATTGTCGGTTGGTTGCTGACCGAGAAGGTGATGCATGGCCGGCCGACTGCCTTGGGTGCAGCGTCGGGGGCATTGGCCGGGTTGGTGGGCATCACACCGGCTTGCGCGTTCGTCGGGCCCCTCGGTGCGCTGGTGATCGGTGTGCTGACGGGGGCCATCTGCTTCTTTGCCGTGACCCGGCTCAAGCAGGCGCTGGGGTATGACGACAGCCTCGATGTGTTCGGGCTGCATGGCGTTGGCGGGATGGTCGGGGCGGTGCTGACCGGGGTGTTCGCAGCGCCATCGCTGGGGGGCTATGTGGAGGGCGTATCGCCCATCGGGCAGGCACTGGTGCAGCTCAAGGGGGTGGTGTTCACCTTCGTGTACTGCTTCGTGGTGAGCTGGGCGATTCTCGGGGCGATCAAGCTGACTGTCGGGCTGCGGGCCAGCCGGGAGGAAGAAGAGCAGGGGCTGGACCTGGCGGAGCACAATGAGCGGGCTTACAACCTCTGATTGATGTGTTGCCAGCACCGGCCCTATCGCCGGCAAGCCAGCTCCCACAGGTACCCACTAGGCCCAGGCCTGGGGTGCTCATGTGGGAGCTGGCTTGCCGGCGATAGGGCCATTACAGGTTGAATCAGTGCCCCATGGCCAACTTGGCACTCGTCTGCCGACGACGGTAGGCACTGTCACGGCTGGCCAGCCACCAGTACAGCGGCGAGGTAATTGCCAGCCCTACCAGCCACGACAGGTCAGCCCCGTTGATGTGCTCGGAAATCGGCCCGACATACAGCGGCGTGTTCATGAACGGGATCTGCACCACGATACCTACCGCATAGGCAATCAACGCCTGTGGGTTGTAACGCCCGTAGATACCGCCATCGACCTGGAAGATCGACTGGATGTCGTAGTCACCTTTGTGGATGACATAAAAGTCGATCAGGTTGATCGCTGTCCACGGCACCAGCACCACCAGCAGCACCAGCACCATGTCGACGAAGTGGCCGATGAAGTCTGCCGAGGCGAACACCGCCACCACGCAGCAGGCCGACAGCACGATCAGCGACAGCACCGCACGGCTCTTGGCAGTAGGAATCCAGCGATAAGCGAAGGTTTGCACCAGGGTGATGATCGACAGCACCGCGCCATACAGGTTGAGGGCGTTGTGGCTGATGACGCTGAGCAGGAACAGCACCAGCATGATCGGGCCCAGGGTGCCGGTGGCCAGCTTGACCGCATCCATGGTGTCCATGCCTGCCGGGATCGCCAGTACCGCCACGGCGCCGAAGATGAACGACAGGCTCGAGCCCAGGGCAGAGCCCAGGTAGGTGGTCCAGAACGTCGAGCTGACTTTCACATCCGCCGGCAGGTAGCGCGAGTAGTCCGACACGTAGGGCGCAAAGGCGATCTGCCACAGCGCCGCCAGCGATACGGTGGCCAGCCAGCCGGCCAGGTTGAAGCTGCCACGGGTCAGGAAGTCGTCGCTTTGCACGTGGGTGAAGATGTAGCCGAAGCCGACCACGATGCCGATGCCCAGCACCCAGGTGCCGATACGGTTGAGCACGTGGATGAAGCGGTAGCCGATGATACCGATGATGCCCGACCCCAGCGCACCGATGACGATGCCCACCGGTACCGGCACGGTGTCTACCACGCCATGCAGCGACTTGCCGGCGAGCACGATGTTGGAAGCGAAGAAGCCGATGTACATGACACCGGCGATCACCACCACCAGCAGCGCACCGAGGGTGCCGAACTGCGCGCGGCTCTGGATCATCTGCGGGATGCCCATTTGCGGGCCCTGGGCCGAGTGCAGAGCCATCAGTACCCCGCCGACCAGGTGGCCGACCAGGATGGCGACGATGCCCCATATCAGGTTCAGGTGAAACAGCTGCACGCCCAGCGCGCCGGTGACGATGGGCAGCGGCGCGATATTGCCGCCGAACCACAGTGTGAACAGATCCCTTACCTTTCCATGGCGGTCTTGCGGGGGCACGTAGCCGATTGTGTGTTTTTCTATCAGGGGTGCCGAATTGGCTGCACTGGTCATGACTGACTCCAAGGCAAGGTAGGGCATCGGGAGCTGCCCGGGGGCGTGCCGGCGATGGGCGACGCGTTCTTGTTGGAGGGATGATGCGGGGCGCGGGGATAACGAGAAATTAGTAAATATGTACCCATAAACCTTAAAAAACCTAAGGCTGACAAAAGCTTAAGCGGGTGACGGTAGCAAGGACGGTGCCAGTTGGCGGCAGGGCCTGGGATAGAGGGGTTGAGCCCTGTGTCGGTAGAAATCGGTGGGCTTTGATGGTGCGTGATGCGCGTTTTCAGGGCAGCTGAATCGTTGCCTGTATAGGCCCTATCGCGAGCTTGCCCGGTGCCACAGGTATGGCGCAGCGTTTGGTACCTGTAGTGAACCTGTGGCAGCGGGCGAGCCCGCGAAAGGGCCAGTACAGGCGATGGAGCTACATCGGCAGCAACCGGTCCTGAATCACTTCTTTCATTACCAGGGTCGAGCTCAGGCGCTTCACGTTGGGAATGCTGGTCAGTTTCTCGTCGTACAGCTTCTGAAACGCCGGCAGGTCCTTGGCCACCACATGCAGCAGGTAATCCGGATCGCCAAACAACCGCTGCGCTTCGACGATCTGCGGGATCTCCGAAAGTGCCGCTTCAAAATCCGCCACTGGCTGGCGGGTGACCTCGCGCAGGGTCACGAACACCAGCGCAGCAAAGTTCAGCCCCAGGGCGCTCGGGGCCAGGCGGGCGTGATAGCCGAGTATCGCCCCGGACTCCTCCAGTGCCTTCAAGCGCCGATGGCACGGCGACAGGCTGAGCCCCACACGCTCGGCCAGCTCGGTTACCGACAGCCGACCGTCTTTTTGCAGCTCGGCAAGTATTTTTCTGTCCGTTCTGTCCATTGAGAAGAATCTTCCGGTAAATGAACCATTGCAGGGAATATACGAAAGAAAATCCCCGAGCGGAATCCGTAATCTTTCGACATCCCAAGGCAGTAGATAAGGAAGATTCAAGTGGCTATCAGTGTGCTGACGGCATTTTGGGCCGTGTCGATGCTGTTTGTGATTACCCCAGGTGCAGACTGGGCTTACGCCATTTCGGCAGGCATGCGCGGGCGCTGGGTGATGCCCGCAGTGGCGGGGATGTTGTCGGGGCATTTCCTGGCGACACTGGTGGTGGCTGCGGGTGTAGGCAGCCTGTTGGCAGGCCACCCGCTGGCGCTGACCCTGCTGACCTTGGCAGGGTGCAGCTACCTGCTGTGGCTGGGCGGCAACCTGTTGCTGAGCCCGGCGTTGCCCGAGGCCGGGCAGGGTGGTGAGGGGGAGTCGGGTTCGCGTTGGGCGTTGAAAGGGTTTTGCGTCAGCGGCTTGAACCCGAAAGTGTTCCTGCTGTTCCTGGCCTTGCTGCCGCAGTTCACCGACCCGCAGTCGAGCTGGCCGGTGCCTTTGCAGATCTTGCTGCTGGGCCTGGTGCACCTGTGCAGCTCGCTGGTGATCTACTCACTGGTCGGCTATGGCGCCAAAGCCGTCCTGAGCACCCGGCCGGGGGCGGCGAAGCTGGTCGGGCGGGTATCGGGGGTGGCGATGATTACCGTGGCCCTGGGTTTGATAGCCGGGCAGATCAACTGATTTCACCCGTGACAAATGGCCTCAGATACACTCGCCGCAAACCCACGCACAACCAGGATGTGCCCCATGCCTGAAACCACCCAACTGCTCACCTTCGCCCTGATCTGCCTCGGCATGGTGCTGACCCCGGGGCCGAACATGATCAACCTGATCTCCCGTTCGATGCATGCTGGCAGAAGGGCGCCGTTGATCGTCCATTGCGCTGCAAGGTATCAGTGGCTGCTGGCCGAGGCGTCTTCGGCCGAGGCCGCAGGCGGATCCTCCTGTGGCAGGTAAAGGGTGAAGGTGGTGCCCTGGCCGGGGATGCTTGCCACCTGTACATCGCCCCCGGACTGCTTGGCAAAACCGAACACCTGCGACAACCCGAGCCCGGTACCCTCACCCGGGGCTTTTGTGGTGAAAAACGGGTCGAAGATGCGCTCCAGCAGCTCGGCGGCAATACCCACACCGCTGTCGCTCACCGAAATCGCCGCGAACCGGGCTGGCGGCGAAGGCTGGCCGCGCAGGGCAGGCAGGCGCTGGTCAGCCTGCAGGCGCAGCTGCAAGGTGCCTTCGCCGGCCATGGCGTCGCGGCCGTTGAGCATCAGGTTGATCACCGCGGTTTCCAGCTGGCTGAGATCGGCGCGGATGTGGCACGGCGCCTGCGGTAGTTGCAGCTCGACCTGAATGCGCGCCCCGGTGGCGGTGTCGAGCATGTCGGCCATGGCCTCCAGCCGTGGCCCGGCCTCGAACACTTCGGGGCTGAGGGCCTGGCGGCGGGCGAAGGCCAGTAGCTGCCCGGTCAGTTTGGCACCACGGTGGACTGTGTCAGATATGGTCTTGATGTAGCGCTCGCGGCGTTTTTCATCAAGGTTGGGGCGCTGCAGAAAGTGCAACGACGAGCGAATGATCGTCAGCAGGTTGTTGAAGTCGTGCGCCACGCCACCGGTCAGCTGGCCGATGGCTTCCAGCTTCTGGGCCTGGCGCAACACTGCCTCGGTGTGCACCAGCTGGGTGGTGCGCTCGTCGACGCGGTGTTCGAGGGTGGCATTCAGCGCCTCCAGTGCAGCCATGGCCTCACGCACTTCGGCATGGGCCTGAACCCGCTGGATATGCGCCCAGCAACGCTCGGTCACTTCGCTGATCAGCGCCTGTTCGTAGTGTGTCCATGTGCGCGGGGCGTTGTCATGGATCGCCATCAGAGCGATGAGGCGGCCGCCTTTGATCAGCGGCATGCAGATGGTGGCGGTAATGCCGATGGCCTGGAAGGTGGCGGCTTCGTCGGCGGCCAGTTCACTGAGGTTGTCGTTGATCACCAGCGGCAGGCCGCTGCGCAGGCGGCTGAGTGCCAGACGGCCGAAGTCGTGCAGTTGGTACTGGCCCACCAGCCTCGGCGAGCCGGGGGCCACCGCGTCGCCACAGATGGTAAAACCGTCCTCGTCAGCGTCCATCACCGCATACGCGCAACTGGAAAGGCCCAGGTGCTCGACCATCATGCGCGTGGTGGTGTCCAGGATCTGGTCCGCGGCGGTGGCGTCGGCTATGGCACGGCCGAGTGCGTCGAGAAAGTTGAGGTGCCTGTTGGCGAGCACGCTGGTGGTGGTTTCGGTGACCGTGTCGAGCATGCCCAGCACCTCGCCATCGAGGCCGCGAATCGGGCTGTAGCAGAAGGTGAAATAGGCCCGCTCCGGGCCGCCGTTGCGGTCGATGATCAGCGGAAAGTCTTCGATGTACACCGCTTCGCCAGCCAGGGCACGGTCAGCCATGCTGCCAATGTCGGCCCAGGCTTCCTGCCACACGTCGCGGAAGGGGATGCCAAGGGCCAGGGGCTTGCGCCCGAGAATCTGGGTGAAAGCATCGTTGTGCAGGGTGAGCAGGTCCGGGCCCCAGAGTACGGCCTGCGGGAAGCGCGAGGCCAGGCACAGGGCCATGGTGGTCTTCAGCGCATCCGGCCAATGTTCCAGTGGGCCCAGGGGGGTGTTGGCCCAGTCGTGGTTGCGGATGCGTTCGGCCATCAGCCCGCCGCCGTCTAGCCATTTCGCCATGTGCTCTGTCGGTCCTTGTTTCAAGGTCTTTAGGGTGCACCGAGAATAGACGGTTGGCGAGTATTTTGTGGTGGTCTGTGCTAGCGAATGAAGTGCACCTTGCCGGTGTCATCATTGCCCATGTAAATGCCATACACCCCAGCCTGCCGCTCAAGGATGTAGCGCTCGAGAATCTGCCGGATTGCCGGGTAGTAGATCTCTTCCCACGGAATCTCGTCGGGTTCGAAGAACTTGTACGCCAGGGTCTCCGGCCCGTACTGCCCGGTTTCTTCGGTGACGCTGGCGCGGAAGATGATGTACACCTCGCTGATTTTCGGCACGCTGAAGATGGAGTAGGGCGAGACGATGTCGGCACGCACGCCGCTTTCTTCCCAGACTTCGCGCAGTGCCGCCTGCTCGGTGGTTTCGCCAGCCTCCATGAACCCGGCCGGCAAGGTCCAGGTGCCGGGGCGTGGCGGGATGGCGCGCTGGCACAACAGGTATTTGCCATCGCGCTCGATGATGCAGCCGGCGATGATCTTCGGGTTGATGTAGTGGATGTAGCCGCAGCCGGTGCAGTGCAGGCGTTCGTGGGTGTCGCCTGTGGGAACGCCCCGGGCCAGTTCCGTGGTGCAGTGCGGGCAATAGCGCGGGGCGGTAGGCATGATCAGCGACCTATGCGGGGTTCCTTGAGGGCCAGGGGCTCGACGATGTCGCGCACCTTGGGGTTGTCATCCTGCTTCTGGCGCAGGTAGTCCAGCGCCACCTTGGCGGCAGCGCGGACGTGGTCGACCGAAGCCTGGTGGGCCACCAGCGGGTCGCCGCCCTTGATGGCTTCGACGATCTTTTCCATTTCGCGGTTGCTGGCGCCACGGCGGTTTTCCTGCGAGACCGAGGTGGCGCGCAGGTAGCTGATGCGTGCCTGCAACTGGCGCAGCTGCTGGGCCGCCACCTGGTTGCCGGAGCCTTCCAGCAGCACATCGTAGAAACCTTGTACCGAATCCAGCACCTGTTGCAGCTCGCCTTCTTCCAGCGCTTCGCGGTTCACCTCCAGCGCACGCTCCAGGGCACGAATGTCCTTGGCCTTGGCGTTGAGAGTGAACAGCTGCACGATCAGGCCCTCGAGCACGCAACGCAGCTCGTAGATGTCGCGGGCGTCTTCCAGGGTGATGATGGCCACGCGCGGGCCCTTGGCGTCGGCAAACTCCACCAGGCCTTCAGACTCCAGATGACGCAGGGCTTCGCGTACCGAGGTGCGGCTGACGCCAAGGCGGTCACAGAGGTCGCGCTCGACCAGGCGGTCGCCCGGGAGCAGGTGGAAGTTCATGATCGCCGCGCGCAGCTTGTCTAGCACGATTTCGCGCAGGGTAACGGGGTTGCGGTTGACCTTGAAGCTGTCGTCGAGTGGCTGGCGTTTCATCAGGTGCGCTCTTTAAGAGGCTGTTGCGCCAACATCGCGGAACGCCCCGAACCGAGGCTTTCCATGCAGTGGTTCGAACAGCCCGTTGTTATCGGGTTGACTCCGCATCGGCTTCGGCAAACGCTTCACGGGCCAGGCGGAAACTGTCCACCGCCGCGGGTACGCCGCAATAAATACCGACCTGGAGCAGAATTTCGCGAATCTGTTCACGGCTCAGGCCATTGCGCAATGCGCCGCGAATGTGCAGCTTGAGCTCGTGGGGCCTGTTGAGCGCGGAAATCATGGCCAAGTTTATCATGCTGCGCTCTTTGAGCGACAAGCCTTCGCGGCCCCAGACGTGGCCCCAGCAGTATTCGGTGACCAGCTCCTGCAATGGCTTGGTGAACTCGTCGGCGTTCTGGATCGAGCGGTTGACGTAGTCCTCGCCCAGCACCTGGGTACGGATCTGCAGGCCTTTCTCGTACTTTTCATTGCTCATGCGCAGTACTCCGGAATAAAACAGGGGCCGCAACCGAGGGTGAGACGATTAGCGCGACCCCTGAAAACAGGGTCATCGTGTTGGCTTCTTCGCGGGCTTGCCAGCTCCCACAGGTTCTGCAGGCGATACCTGTGGGAACGGGCAAGCCCGCGAAGAGGCCAACACCGACTTCAAGCTATATCAGCCGAGGGGCGGCAGGGCGCCCAGCTTGCCTTTGTGGTAGACCATCGGCGTCACCGGCTCGGCCGGCAGCACCAGGTTCTTCACTGCGCCGACGATGATCGCGTGGTCGCCGCCGTCATACTCGCGCCACAGTTCGCACTCGATGATCGCCGTCGCCTTGGCCAGCAGCGGGTTGCCCAGCTCGCTCAAGTGCCACTCGACGCCCTTGGCCTTGTCCTTGCCCTTGCCGGCGAAGGCATAGGCCTCGGCAGTCTGTTCGGCGGACAGCAGGTGAATGGCGAACTGCTTGCTGTCACGCAGGATCGGATAGGTGTCGGAGGCGTAGTTGGGGCAGAACAGTACCAGCGCCGGGTCGATCGACAACGCGCTGAAGGCGCTGGCGGTGATGCCGACAATGGCGCCGTCGGCGTCCAGGGTGGTGACTACCGTGACGCCGGACGGGAAAGAGCCCATCACGTCTTTGTAGATGCCGGGTTCGATCATCTCGTGTTCCTCCTAGCGCATCACGAACGGGTCGGGCATCGGCGCGGTGGACAGGTTGATCCACACGGTCTTCAGCTCGGTATAGGCCAGCACCGAATCGATGCCGCTCTCACGGCCGTAGCCGCTGTTCTTGAAACCACCAATTGGCGCCATGGCCGACACGGCGCGGTAGGTGTTGACCCAGATGATCCCCGAGCGCACGTCGCGGGCCAGGCGATGGGCACGGCCCAGGTCGCGGGTCCAGATGCCGGCTGCCAGGCCGAACTGCGAGTCGTTGGCGATGGCCAGGGCTTCCTCTTCGGTCTTGAAGCGGATGACCGCAGCGACCGGGCCGAACACTTCTTCCTGCATGATGGTCATCGAGTTGCTGTCGCACTCGAACAGGGTCGGCTCGTAGAACCAGCCGTCACCCTCGACCTCGGCACGCTTGCCGCCCATGTGCAATTTGGCGCCTTCAGCCTTGGCCGCAGCCACCAGACCTTCGACCACGGCCAGCTGCTGTGCGGTGGCCATGGGGCCCATTTCGCTGGCGTCGTCTTGCGGGTTGCCGATGCGGATGCGCTTGGCGCGGGTAACCAGGCGCTCTACGAATTCGTCGAAGATCTCGTCCTGCACCAGCAGGCGCGAACCGGCCACGCAGCTTTGCCCGGAGGCGGCATAAATGCCAGCCACGGCACCGTTGATGGCGCTGTCCAGGTCGGCGTCGGCGAAGATGATGTTCGGCGACTTGCCGCCCAGCTCCAGCGACAGCTTGGCGAAGTTCTCGGCACTGCTGCGTACCACGTGGCGGGCTGTGGCGGCGCCGCCGGTGAAGGCGATCTTGCGCACCAGCGGGTGGCGGGTGAGTGCTGCGCCGGTGGTTGGGCCGTAGCCGGTGACCACGTTGACCACGCCAGCCGGGAAGCCGGCTTCGAGGGCCAGCCGGGCCAGCTCGAGGATGGTCGCCGAGGCGTGCTCGGAAGGTTTGAGCACGATGGTATTGCCGGCAGCCAGGGCCGGGGCCAGCTTGATCGCGGTGAGGTACAGCGGGCTGTTCCACGGGATGATCCCGGCCACCACGCCGATGGGCTCGTGCACGGTGTAGGCGAACAGGTCGGGCTTGTCCAGCGGCAGGGTGCCGCCTTCAAGCTTGTCGGCCAGGCCTGCGGTGTAGTGGAAGAACTCTGGCAGATAGCCGACCTGGCCGCGGGTTTCGCGGATCAGCTTGCCGTTGTCACGGCTTTCCAGCTGGGCCAGGTGTTCCTTGTTCTCGGTAATCAGGTCACCCAGGCGACGCAGCAGCTTGCCACGCGCGGTGGCGGTGATGCTGCGCCATTCCTTGCTTTCGAAGGCACGCTGGGCGGCCTGCACGGCCAGCTCGACGTCGGTTTCGTCAGCGTCGGGAAGCTGTGCCCAGGCCTGGGCGGTGGCCGGGTTGAGGCTGTCGAAGGTCTTGCCGCTCTGGGCATCGCGCCATTGGCCGTCGATGCACATCTGGAAACGAACGAGGGTCATGCAACAATCCCCTTGGCGGATTCGGTGAGGGTGCGGGCTTGCGCGAGGAAGTCCAGCAGCATCTTGTTGACTTCACGGGGTGCTTCTACCGGCATCATATGCCGTTGCTCGGCGAGGACCACACTGTGCGCACCCGGGATGCTGGCGGCGAGCTGGCGGGTCATGGCCGGGGTGGAGCCCGAGTCGAGTTCGCCCGTGGCGATCAGCGTCGGCACCTGGATGCTGCCCAGGTCGCCGGCGCGGTACATGTCCTGGGTGGCAAACAGCGAATACGTGGTGTGGTAGCCCTGCGGGTCGTTGCTCGCCAGCACCTGGCGAATGGCGGCGACCTGCGCCGGGTTGGCAGCCTTGTACTCACGGCTGAACCAGCGGTCGAGGGCAGCATCGACGTTGGCGTCGGGGCCCAGCTCTGCCGCCTGGGCAGCGCGGGCGATCACGCCGGCACTCTGCTCGGGGGTGCGGTTGAACACGCTGTTGAGCACGACCAGTGCAGCCAGGCGCTGCGGGTAGTTAAGGGCAAAGGCACGAGCAACCAGCCCGCCCATGGAGAAGCCGATCACGGTCGCTTGTTGAATTTGCAGGTGCTCGAGCAGTTCGGCGAGCTGGTCGGCGTAGCCTTCCAGCGGCGTGTCGGCAGCCGGCACGCGGCTTTGACCATGGCCGAGCATGTCGTAGGCGATGACGCGGTAGTCGTTGGCCAGGCCAACGATCTGACCGCCCCACATTTCCTTGTTCAGGCCCACGCCGTGGATCAGTACCACGGGTTGGCCCTGGCCTACGGACAGGTAGCTGGTGCCGGCAGGTGTACGTTCAGCGACAGGCTGAATCATGGAGGGCGCTCCTTGAAGGTCGGGCACGGCGGGAAAGCACGCCACGCCCCGGCCCGTCTTGGTTGTTGTTATTGAGCGTTGGCTTTTTCGGCAGCCAGTTCTTCCAGGTCGATGTAGCGGTTGCCGATGCGCGGGTGCAGGCGGCCACCGTCGGCGGCGCCCAGCACCACGACGATTTCATCGGCGCGCGGGGCGTCTTCGATCTGCATTTCCAGGGTGATGTAGTGCGAACGCAGGCCTTCGTCGTCCTTCTGCATCATCGGGATCTGGATCGAGGTACCAGGGCCGCCGCGCTTGTTGGTGAAGCTCAGGTAGCTCTTGGCCTGGACCGCTTCGCGGTAGTGGTTGCCGAAGCGCAGGGTGTGGATCACCGCCGACGCATGCTCGATCTCGCCGTCGGCGCCGACCACAGCAGCTTTGCCGTAGGCTTCGATCTTGTCGGCACCACCGATAGCGGCGGTCAGGCGCTCGACCATCAGGGCACCCAGCTCCGAGCAGTTGGCGCGGATTTCCGGCTTCAGATCTTCAACAAAACCGCGACCGGCCCATGGGTTCTTTATCACGACGGCCAGGCCGACCATGGTCACCGGTTTGTCGGTGGCCTTGCCGCCTTCGATGCGGGTCTCTTCGGAGTAGGTGACGATCTTGCGGATTTCGAAACTCATGGGTGGCTCCTGGTGAGGGTTATCAGCTCTTGTTGTCTGATGGTATACCATAATATTTGTTGTGCAAGAGGTGTCACGAAATTTCTCTTGCCGGGGGACGAAAGGTGGCCTGATGCCTTGATTTCTCTGTTGTCTGTACTGGCCGCTTCGCGGGCTTGCCCGCTCCCGCAGGGACTGCACAGGTTTCAAAAAAAAGCCCGCTCACGCAGGCCGAAGGGGCCCACGGGAGCGGGCGCGTCCCGCAATGATTCAGGCAATGGGAATTCAGGCGAACGCCGGCACCACTTCCTTGATGAACAGCTCCAGCGACTTCTTCTTTTCGGCGTGGGGCAGGCTGTTGTCGCACCAGAAGCTGAACTCGTCGACGCCGAGCTCCTGGTAGTACTTGATGCGCGCGATAATTTCTTCCGGGGTGCCGATCATGGTGTTCTTGCGGATGTTCTCCAGCTGGAATGCCGGCACTTCGGCAAACTTCGATTCCGGGCTCGGCTCCAGGAAGCCGTTGACCGGTACCGTCTTGTTGCCGAACCAGGCATCGAACGTCCGGTAGAAGCGCGAAATGGCCTGGGCGCCGATTTTCCAGCCTTCAGGTTCCGCCGGGCTGTGCACGTGGGTATGGCGCAGCACCATCAGTTGGGGGCGCGGCACGTCCGGGTTGTTGTCCAGGGCGGCCTGGAACTTGTTCTTCAGGTCGAGCACTTCTTCATCACCCTTCATCAGCGGGGTGACCATGACATTGCAGCCGTTGGCCACGGCGAAGTTGTGCGAGTCCGGGTCGCGGGCAGCGATCCACATCGGCGGCGTTGCGTTGAACGGTTTCGGCACGCTGGTGGAGGTGGGGAACTTGTAGACTTCGCCCTCATGGGCGTAGTCGCCTTCCCACAGTTTGCGTACCACAGGCACCATCTCGCGCAGCGCCTTGCCGCCGTCGGTGGCTGGCATGCCGTTGGCCATGCGGTCGAACTCGAACTGGTAGGCGCCACGGGCCAGGCCCACTTCCATGCGGCCGTTGCTGATCACGTCGAGCAGGGCGCATTCGCCGGCGACGCGGATCGGGTTCCAGAACGGCGCAATGATAGTGCCGGCACCCAGGCGAATTTTTTCTGTGCGCGCGGCCAGGTAGGCCAGCAGCGGCATCGGGCTTGGCGAAATGGTGTACTCCATGGCGTGGTGTTCGCCAATCCACACGGTGCTGAAACCGCCGTCTTCGGCCATCAGGGTCAGTTCGGTCAGGTCTTCGAACAACTGGCGGTGGCTGACCTGTTCATCCCAACGTTCCATGTGTACGAACAACGAAAATTTCATGGGGCTTTCCTCAACGCTTGAAAGGGGCTGGCGCCTGGCAGGGTGGGCGCCAGTGGTCACGATTCAGAATAGGCTTCAGGCAAAGGCGGGCAGGCTGGCCATCTTGCCGCGGCAGTACACCATCGGCCGTGGCGCTTCTTCGGGCACGATCAGGTTATGCACCTTGCCGACCATGATGGCGTGGTCGCCACCTTCATATTCACGCCACAGTTCGCATTCGATGACAGCGGTGGCACCGGCCAGGATCGGGTTGCCCAGTTGGCTCATGGACCACTCGATACCGCTGGCCTTGTCCTTGCCCTTCTTGGCAAACGCATAGGCTTCGGCTTGCTGTTCACCGGACAGCAGGTGAATGGCGAAGCGCTTCTGCTTGATGAGCACCGGGTAGGAGTCGGAGGTGTAGTTGGGGCAGAACAGCACCAGCGGCGGGTCCATCGACAGGGAGGAGAAGGCGCTGGCGGTCAGGCCGACAACCGAGCCGTCGTCGTCCAGGGTTGTGATGACGGTAACGCCGGACGGGAAGGAGCCCAGGACGTTCTTGTAGACGGTTGCGTCGATCATCGGGAGTACCTCTAAAAGGCTGCGGTGGTCCGCGGTTTTTATCGTTGATGTGTCTGATGGTATACCGTAATACCTATTTTGCAAGCGGAATTTTCAAGCATGGGTATTGCGCGATGAACGGCGCTAAGCCACGTAGGCCGTGGCTTAGCGCGGTGAGGCGGTTTGTAGAAGGGGTTTCCAAAGCAGATCAGTGGACGCTTTTTCGTGCGGATCAGTGTTGTCAAAAGTTTGGAATACCATAATATGGTCCGCAGCTGAGAGGCCGCCTAGACGCGGTTTCCTTACAAAGATAAAAACGACCTTTCGAGCTGAATCCTATGTCCCAACCGTCATCGCAACACCAGTTTGTCGAGAATCACACGGTCGATTACGTTCCGCCTGCCGAGCGCCACGGGAAGGCGCGCGACCTGTTCACCCTCTGGTTCAGTACCAACATTGCGCCATTGCCTATCGTTACCGGCGCCATGGTGGTCCAGGTGTTCCACCTGAACCTGTTGTGGGGGCTGATCGCCATTGTGCTGGGCCATCTGGTCGGGGGTGTGGTCATCGCCCTGGCCTCTGCGCAGGGACCGCAGCTGGGCATTCCACAGATGGTGCAAAGCCGTGGCCAGTTCGGCCGCTACGGCGCCTTGCTGATCGTGTTCTTCACCGCACTGATCTATGTCGGCTTCTTTATTTCCAACATCGTCCTGGCGGGCAAGACCATTCACGGCATTGCCCCGAGCATGCCAATGCCGGGCGCGATCGTGATCGGTGCCCTGAGCGCCACGGCCATTGGCGTGATCGGCTACCGCTTCATCCATGTCCTGAACCGCATCGGTACCTGGGTGATGGGCTCTGCGCTGCTGGCGGGGTTCATCATGATGTTCGCCCAGGAGCTGCCGGCAGACTTCTTCAGCCGTGGTGCATTCAATCTGTCGGGCTTTATCGCCACCGTGTCGCTGGGCACCATCTGGCAGATCAGCTTCTCGCCGTACACGTCCGACTATTCGCGTTACCTGCCGCGTGAAGTGGGCATTGCCAGGCCGTTCTGGGCCACGTACTTCGGCGCGACCCTGGGCACCATCCTGTGCTTCAGCTTTGGTGCCGTGGCGGTGCTGTGCGTGCCGGAAGGTACCGACGCCATGGACGCGGTCAAGCAGGCCACCGGCTGGCTGGGCCCGATCCTGATGGTGCTGTTCCTGCTCAACATCATCAGCCACAACGCCCTCAACCTGTATGGCGCGGTGCTGTCGATCGTCACCGCGATCCAGACCTTCATCGCCGAATGGACGCCGAGCATCAAGGTGCGGGTGATGCTGGCCACGGTGATTCTGGTGGGCTGCGGGATGGTTGCACTGAACGCCTCGGCGGACTTCATCGGCCACTTCATCGGCCTGATCCTGGCGCTGCTGCTGGTACTGGTGCCGTGGGCTTCGATCAACCTGATCGACTTCTACCTGATCAAGAAAGGCCAGTACGACATCGCTTCGATCTTCAGTGCTGACGGCGGCATCTATGGCCGCTTCAACCACCACGCGATCATTGCTTATGCTTGCGGCATCGTGGTGCAGCTGCCGTTTGCCAATACGGCGCTGTATGTGGGGCCGTATTCGAACATTGTCGAAGGGGCGGACTTGTCCTGGCTGTTCGGGCTGCTGGTGACGGTGCCCTTGTATTACTGCCTGGCGACCCGCGGCAAGGCTGCCGAGCAGGCGGGGCGGGTTGTGAGTGTCAACGACTGACAGATTGACGGTGCTGTAACAGGGGCTGCGCTGCAGCCCATCGCCGGCAAGCCAGCTCCCACAGTGATGGCGTACCCTTCAAGGGCAACGTAGAACCTGTGGGAGCTGGCTTGCCGGCGATGGGCCGCAGGGCGGCCCCGGCTGTATCCGATCAAACCTTGAACTGTGCCACCATGCCATTCAGGTCCACTGCCAACCGCGACAGGTCCTGCGCCGCCGCACTGGTCTGGTTGGCCCCGGCCGACGTCTGCATCGCCAAGTCGCGAATGTTCACCAAATTGCGGTCCACTTCGCGCGCCACCTGCGCCTGCTCCTCCGAAGCACTGGCAATCACCAAGTTGCGCTGGTTGATCGAGGCAATCGCCTCGGCAATCACTTCCAATGCCTGACCGGCGCCCTGTGCCACTTCCAGCGTGCCCGTCGCACGTCCCTGGCTGCTGTGCATCGCGGTCACGGCCCGCTCGGTACCGTTCTGGATACCGGCGATCATCTGCTCGATCTCGGCGGTCGACTGCTGGGTGCGGTGGGCGAGGGCGCGGACTTCGTCGGCGACCACGGCAAAGCCACGGCCCGCCTCGCCGGCGCGCGCGGCCTCGATGGCGGCGTTCAGTGCCAGCAGGTTGGTCTGCCCGGCAATTGCGCCGATCACATCCAGCACGCGGCTGATCTCATTGGCATTGCTGGCCAGCTGTTCGATTTCGGCCGAGGTACCTGTCACGTCGGCCACCAGGTGCTGGATGGAGGCCAGTGCCTGGTTGACCCGGTCACGGCCATCGCGGGTGGTCTGGTCGGCGCCTTTCGAGGCATCGGCGGTGCTGACCGCATTGTTGGCCACTTCCTCGACCGCGGCGGTCATCTGGTTGACGGCCGTGGCGGCCTGGTCGATTTCGGCACTCTGCTGGTGCAGCCCGCGGCTGGTGTCTTCGGTGACCGTGTGCAGTTCTTCCGAGGCCGAAGCCAGCTGGTCGGACGACGCAGCGATCTTGCGCAAGGTGTCACGCAGGCTTTCCTGCATGCGGCCCAGGGCGCGCAACAGCATGGCGGGCTCGTCGCGGCCGGTAACGCTGATTTCGCGTGTGAGGTCGCCGGTGGCTACGCGTTCGGCGACAGCCACGGCATCGGCCAGCGGCACCACGATGCTGCGGGTGAGCACGGTGGCAATGGCGGCCAGGGCAACCATGATCACCAGCAATGAGACGATGATGGCAGTGAACGCTTCGTCGGCCACATCGCTGCTGCGCTGCGAGGCCTCTTCGGCACCTTTGCTGTTATAGGCGATCAGCGCGGTCAGGGCCTTCATCATGGTGTCGGCGCGCTGCGTGAGCGGGCCGCTTATCTGCTGCTTGGCCTCGTCCATGCGGCCTGCCGCAATGTCCTGCAGCACGCTCACCTGCAGGTCAAGGTACTGTTGGTGCGCCTCATCGAAGGTATTGAACAGGGCGCGGTCGTCGGCGGCGATGATGGTGTCGGCGTAGTCTTTCAACCCGTCCTTGAGCTCGGCATTGATGCCATCGAGCATCTGCAGGTTGCGGGAACGTTCGGCGGGGTTGTCGTCCAGTGCGGCGCGCAGGGTGACGGCGCGGGCGCGCCCGAGGTTGCTGCTGATCTCACCCAGCGCTACCACGGCGGGCATCCAGGTGACTCGGATTTCGTCGGTGGCCTTGTCCATCTGGCGGGTTTCGTAAAGTGCGGTAAGGCCCATGACCAGGACCAGGATGCCCAACAGGGCGAATACGCCGGCAGCACGAATGCCGATCTTCAAATTCCTTAACTGCATGGAATGCTCCTTGACGGTGGCGTGCAGGCGTCAGGAGCTGGCTGCAAAGCCGGGACACCGAGGTGGCGCCAGGCTCTTGATGCACTGCGGGTTAGTAGATTTTTCTCACCCTCTTGCATGGTTTTTCTTCGAATGATGCCATATGGCCATCATTATTGAACAGTCATCCAATGTAACGAAATAATTGACAAAACCGCCATTTTTGACGGTTTTGTCAGGTTTTTAACATCAAGCGATCGGAATCATCGGGTCGGCAGCAGCCAGCGCCAAGCTCCGGTCGGCTGCCGGCGGGTAGATCCACACCGAGTTGATCTGACGCTTCAGTTCCTTGCCTTCCTGGCCCTGCAGTTTCAATTCTCGCTCCCAACCTTCGCTGTACGCCGCGCCCCACTCACCCAGGTCGAGGCAGGTGACGTACTTGGGCTGGCGGTACACCACAGGTGCCACTCCAAGCAGGTCGGCCATGGCGTTGTTGCCACTGTGGCGACCCATCGGGATGGCGTGCTGGCAGGTCATCAGGGCGTGGTTGCCAACGTCGTCGACAGCAGCCCAGGCGGTATCGCCGGTCGCATAGATGTGGTCCTGGCCAATTACCTTGAGGTGCCCGTCGACCTTGAGCCGACCGAAGTTGTCACGCTCGCCGGCAACCTGCGCGGTCAGCGGGCTGGCCTTGACGCCGACGGTCCAGATCACGGTATTGCTGGCGATGTATTCGCCGTTGTCCAGGGTTACGCCACCGGCGTCGACAGCCACCACCGAGGTGCCAGTCAACCACTGCACGCCAGCAACCTGCGAGGCGGCAACAATCGACGGCTTGATGCCTGCACCCAATGCCGCGCCGATGCTGGCGCCACGGTCTACCAGCAGCACCTGCACATCGGCGTCTGCGAGGATGGCGCGCAGCCGGGCGGGCATTTCGGTGGCCGTTTCGATGCCGGTGAAACCACCGCCGCAGACCACCACGGTATTACGGGCAGGTGAAGCGGGCAGGGCGGCCAGGCCCGTCAGATGCTGCTCGAGGCGTACGGCCGACTCCATCTTGTCGACGTCGAAGGTGTGCTCGGCCAGGCCCGGGACTGCCGGGCGCGCTACCTGACTGCCAGCGGCAAGGATGAGGCGGTCGTAGCTGATCTGCTGGCGCTGGCCTTGGCTGTCGATGTAGCTCACGGTGCGCGCATCGGCGTCGATGGCTTCGGCGTTACCGGTGATGAAGTGCACGCCCACTGCATTGAACAGCTCACCTACGGGGGCCTTCAACGTGTGTGCGTTGGCCTCGTAGAAGCGCGGGCGGATGTGCAGTTCCGCTTGCGGCGCGAGCACGCTGATGCTCAGGTCGTCGCGCTGGGCCTGGTCGAGTAGCCGGGCGGCGCTCAGGGCGCTCCACACACCGGCAAAGCCGGCACCGATGATCAGGATGTTGGATTTCATGCAGGTGCTCCGCAGAGGTCGGGGATGAAAAGGTGGCTTCGATCACACGATAGGTGCTGCTCGAATAACTACGACTCTATTGGTCGTAGTTTGTCTCTGCAAGTTTTTTTTCATCATTGCGATGAGGCGAGCCCCAGGACGAGCGTACGCAAAGGCCGTATTTCGTGCTGCCGTGACTGCCGCGGCCAGGGCCGCAAACCTTGCTATCCCCACCCCCATCCGTTATAGATAAAAAAGAAACCATAAAGAAAAGAGGCCATTTCAGCCCCCCATGCACGAGATCACACGTATCTTCCGCCCCTCAGGCCCCCATTTTGCGCCCTGCGCAGATGGATACGGGCCCGCCCCCATGACCCTCTCTCCGCTTTCGAGCCTGTACCACGTGTTGTCGATCCCACCGGTCAAGCTCCTGCTGACCCAGATGCGCAAACGCCCCGTCCCTCCACCTGCACCGTAGCGCCTGAATTCTCTATCACCCCCGGTCTTTTGCCGTTCGGGGTTGGAGAGCCTTTGCATTTTTTCAGCGTTCAACTGTTCAGGAATCACTATGACTCTTCGTGTCGCTATCATCGGTGCCGGCCCGTCCGGCCTTGCGCAACTGCGTGCCTTCCAATCCGCCCATGCCCAGGGCGCACCCATGCCCGAAATCGTATGCTTCGAAAAGCAGGCCGACTGGGGCGGTATGTGGAACTACACCTGGCGCACCGGCCTCGACCAGCATGGCGAGCCGGTGCACGGCAGCATGTACCGCTACCTGTGGTCCAACGGCCCCAAGGAATGCCTGGAGTTCGCCGACTACAGCTTCGATGAGCACTTTGGCCGGCCGATTTCCTCGTACCCGCCGCGCGAGGTGCTGTGGGACTACATCCAGGGCCGCGTGAAGAAGGCCGGGGTGCGCGACTACATTCGCTTCAATACTGCGGTCAAGAACGTCACCTTTGATGAAAACACCCGCGAGTTCACCGTCAGTGCCCACGACTACAGCGCGGGGCTTGGCATCGAGCAGGTGTTCGATTACGTGGTAGTGGCCAGTGGGCACTTCTCTACCCCGCACGTGCCGGAGTTTGAAGGGTTCGAGCGTTTCACCGGCCGTATCCTGCATGCCCACGACTTCCGCGAAGCGATGGAATTCAACGGCCAGGACCTGCTTATCGTTGGCAGCAGCTACTCGGCCGAAGACATTGGCTCGCAGTGCTACAAGTACGGCGCGCGCTCGATCACCACGGCTTACCGTACCCAACCGATGGGCTACAAATGGCCCAAGGGCTGGGAAGAGCGCCCGCAACTGGTGCGCGTCGAAAACGACCTGGCGTTTTTCGCCGATGGCTCGAACAAGCGCGTGGATGCGATCATCCTGTGCACGGGCTACCAGCATCACTTCCCGTTCCTGCCCGATGAACTCACCCTCAAGACCAACAACCGCCTATGGCCTGCCGGCCTGTACCAAGGCGTGGTGTGGGAGCAGAACCCGCAGTTGCTCTACCTGGGCATGCAGGACCTCTGGTACAGCTTCAACCTGTTTGATGCACAGGCCTGGTTTGCTCGCGACTACATGCTGGGGCGCATCAAGCTGCCGACCAAGGCTGGCATGCAGGCCGACAGCGCGCGCTGGCGCGAGGATGAGGAGCAACTGGCAACCACTGCTTCGATGTATGAATTCCAGGGCCGGTACATCAAGCACCTGATCGATCAGACGGATTACCCGCGCTTCGACATCGATGCGGTGAACCGCATCTTCCTGCAATGGAAGACCGACAAGAAGCACGACATCATGGGCTACCGTGACAAATCCTACCGCTCGGTGATCACCGGCACCCAAGCGGTACCACACCATACCCGCTGGATGCAGGCGATGGACGACTCGCTGCAGGAGTACCTGCGCGAAACGGATGGCAAGCAAGGCGAGGTGAAGGTGCTGCGGGGGTAGCTGCCGGACCGGCCAGCACGATCAGGATGCGTGCAAGCGGGGGGAAGTGTTTTGCCGTACCGACGCTCCCCGCGTATCATTTGCGACAGGGTTGGTCGGAGATTGATATGTCGCTTTACAGTGCTGGCGTCGAATACGGCATCCATTGTTTGCTGTTTCTGGTAGGCGAGGGCGGTGAGAGCCGTGATTCCAGCGTGCGCGACCTGGCCGAGTTGCAGGGCGTGCCGCAGGAATACCTGGCCAAGGTTTTCACCAAGCTGGCACGTGCCGGGTTGGTGGCCGCCACCGAAGGCGTGCGCGGTGGTTTTCGCCTGGCGCGACCGGCGGCTGAAATCAACGTGCTGGATATCGTCAACGCCATCGACGGGCCGAAGAAGATTTTCGATTGCCGCGAGATTCGCGAACGCTGCACGCTGTTCGAGGGCTCGCCGCCCGCTTGGGCGACGGAAGGCACCTGTGCGATTCATGCCGTGATGCTGGGGGCGCAGAAGCGCATGGAAGAAGCGTTGGTGCAGCAGACCATCCTCGATCTGGCGCGGCGTTTCGGGCGCAAGGCCCCGGCCGAGTTCGGCCAACAGGTGAATAGCTGGATGGGTGAGCGGCGCGAGGGTAAAGGTGGCGGGGATATACCGGTCAGCCAGGTCTGAATGTGTTACCTGCACCGGCCTTTTCGCGGGTTCACCCGCTCCCACAGGTACTTCCAGGTCTTCAAAGCTGTGGTGACCCTGTGGGAGCGGGTTCACCCGCGAAGAGGCCGGTACAGGAGCAACGCTTTCAGCGCCCTTCATGCTGGCGCCGATACGCCCCCGGCTGCACCCCCACCGCCTTGGCAAATGCCCGGGTAAACGCTGCCACCGACTGATACCCCACCTGCGCACCCACCTGCTCCACGGTATTCCCCGCCCGCAGCAACTGGCTGGCATGGCGCATGCGCAGCGCCAGCAGCACTTGCCCCGGCGATTGCCCGGCCAGTTCATTGAAACGCTTGAAAAACGCCGACCGCGACAAGCCGGTGCAGGCGGCCATGCTTTCCAGTTTCCAGGCTTGCCCTGGTTGCTCGATCAACTGTTCCAGCAACCCGGCAAATGCCGGCTGGCGGGCGAGGGCGATCAGCCCGCCCAGTGACTGCCCGGCATTGACCTGCTGGCGCAACACGTACAGGAACAACAGGTGCGTCAGCCGCTCCAGCAACGTCTGTGACGGCCCAGCGGTGCGCCGGCATTCTTCCAGAATCAGCTCGAACAGCGCCCGCGCCGCACTGCCAGCGGGGTCTTCGGCGCGCAGCAGGATCCAGTCAGCCAAGCCCTCGACAATCAGCGAGGACAGGCCGGACTGGAAATGGAAGAAGCCGCACACCAGCCCGACGCCGTCGCTGGCCTCGCTGTCCAGTGTCTGCATGGCCTGGCGCGGTTGGGCACAGGCGTCGACCGGGTCCTGATCGCTGGACAATCGGTAGGCAAGGTCGCGCAACAGGAACACGGCATCTCCCTTTTCCAGGCGCACCGCTTGCCGCTGGCCGTCGATGTGCAGCCAGCAATGGCCCTGCACCACCAGGTGGAAACTGGCGCGGCCCATGCCCTGGGTGCTGGCGTGCCAGCCACCGCAGTAGCGGCCGACATGAAACAGGCTGGCATCAAGCTCCAGGCCCTCTAATAACCAATCGACAAGGTGGCTCGACGAAATCATCTAATACAAAGACTCAGGAGCAAGGAAAGGCGACTGATGAATATGGAGGGTAATTCTTATAACCAACAGACTGTAGTGACACCCATCAAAGGAGACCACTCCATGTCCTCGCGCATTACTTTACACACGCTGCAGAGTGCTCCGGAAGCGGCCCGGCCGTTTCTGGAGAATGCCCAGAAGAATTCCGGCTTCATCCCCAACCTGCTGGGCGTGCTGGCCAACGCCCCGGCGGCGCTGGAAACCTACGTGACCGTTTCGACACTCAATGGCAAGTCCGAGCTGAGCCTGGCCGAGCGTGAAGTGGTACAGCTGATTGCCGCCACCCGGCACGGCTGCGACTTCTGTGTGGCCGGCCACACCGCCGTGGCGCTGAACAAGGCCAAGCTGCCGCAGGAAGTAGTCGATGCCCTGCGTGCTCGCGGCGAACTGCCCGATGCCCGTTACGAAACCCTGGCCGCCTTCGCCCGTGAAGTGATCGACACTCGCGGTAACGTCAGCGAAGCCACCTACCTGGCGTTCCGTGAAGCTGGCTTCAGCGAAGGCAACGCGCTGGAAGTGATTCTCGGGGTAAGTCTCGCAACCCTCTGCAACTTTGCTAATGTTTTCGCCCAGACGCCGCTCAATGAAGAGCTTGGCAAGTACCGCTGGCAGCCTTCTGCATAGCCCACGTGTGAGAGCGGCCCTGACGCGGTCGTTGTAGGAGCGGCCTTGTGCCGCGAATGGGCCGCAAAGCGGCCCCGGCGTTCCAAAAGGAGCAAGACCATGCAAGATTGTGCATTTCGACACTGGCTGGATGCCAATGCCGAGGCCATCGACCGGGGCCTGTGCGAACCGCAGCAGGTGCTGGCGCAGATCGCCGAATCACAGCTGTTGCGCATTGGTGTCGACCCGGCCCTGGGCGGCACGGGCGGGCACGTGACCGATGCGGTCGAGGCGATTGCCGCCATCGCCAGTCGCTCGTTGGCCGCAGCCTTCGTCTGCTGGGGCCAGCGTGCCTTTATCGAATATTTGTTGCACAGCCCCAACCAGCCCCTGCGCGAGCGCCTGCTGCCGCGCCTGCTGACCGGCGAACTTGCCGGCGCCACCGGGCTGTCCAACGCCATGAAGTTTTTGTCCGGTATCGAAGCGTTGCAGGTGCGCGGTCGCCCTGCAGGCGATGGCTGGCACCTGGAAGGGCGCCTGCACTGGGTGACCAACCTGCGCAAGAGCGGTTTTGTAGTGGCGGCGGCCATTGAAGACGAAGCCGGTGGTACGCCGTTTGTACTGGCCATTCCTTCCGAGGCCCACGGCCTGGAGCGCTCCGACGACCTGCAACTGATGGGCCTGCAGTCGAGCAATACGGCGGCGCTGGCCTTTCACCAGGTGCCACTGGCGCGTGACTGGCTGCTGCACGAAAATGCCCGCGAATTCCTGCCACGGGTACGCCCGGCATTCCTGGCGCTGCAATGCGGCATGGCCATCGGCCTGGCGCGACGAGCGCTGGACGAGGTTCAGGCGCACCTGCACGGCCGCACCTCTTTCCTCGACGAAGCCCGACAGGTGCTCAGCGAGCGGCTGGAAAACACCGTGAGCGAGCTGAAGCAGGGGCTGCTCGATGGCCGCTTCCAGCAACAGCCGGCCGCCCTGTTCAAGCTGCGCATCATCCTGGCAGAAAGTGCCGCCGACGCGGTGCAGCTGGAGCTGCAGGCCAGTGGTGGCAAGGCCTACCTCAGCGAGTATGGCGAAGGCTTCGCCCGCCGCTGGCGCGAGTCGGCGTTCGTGCCGATCGTGACGCCGAGCCTGGTGCAACTGCGCGCCGAACTGCAACGCCAGGCGGGCGCGGCATGAGTGAAGTGTTGCTCGAAGCTCGCGACATCAGCTTGGGCTACCCGCGCGAGGGTGGCTGGCAGCAGGTGCTGGCGCAGTTCGACCTGCAGTTGGCGCCAGGCGAAGTGGTGAGCATTCTTGGCCCCAGTGGCGTCGGCAAGTCCAGCCTGCTGCGGGTGCTGGCCGGCCTGCAACAGCCCCGCGGCGGCAGTGTCGCCTTGCACGGCCAGGCGCTCCAGGGCCCGCACCCCCGTCTGGCGGTGGCTTTCCAGGACCCGAGCCTGCTGCCCTGGCTGAACCTGGAAAAGAACGTCGCCTTCGGCCTCGACTTTGCCCGCCAGCCCAAGCTGGCCGCTGACGAGCGGCGCGCCCGCATCGACCATGCGATTGCCGCCGTGGGCCTGGCCCACGCCCGTGGCCAGTACCCGGCGCAGTTGTCCGGTGGCATGGCTCAGCGCACCGCACTGGCCCGCTGCCTGGCCCGCCAGCCCGAGGTGCTGCTGCTGGACGAGCCGTTCGGCGCGCTGGATGAAGTGACCCGCGCCGACATGCAGCAACTGCTGCTGCAACTGATCGCCACCCACAACACGGCGGCGGTACTGATCACCCACGATATTGACGAAGCCCTGCTGCTGTCCGACCGGGTCCTGCTACTGGGCAACCACCCAGCGCACATCCTCGGCCAGTGGCACATCGACCTGCCGCAACCGCGCACGCAACGGGTCGAAGAACTGGGCGCCCTGCGCATCGAAATCCTCAAAACCCTTCGGCGGGCAAGCCGCACAGTCGAACCTATCTCAACCCCGTTGCCCTCGGAGGCTGTCCATGTGCATGGATGACTGCTGTTCCTCTTCATCGCGTCGTGATTTTCTCAAGCTCGGTGCCATGCTCACGGCCGCTGGCGCGCTGCCATTGCTCTCGAGCCTGCAAGCCCGTGCCGCTTCCGAGCCGGACGCGCCAGTGCGTATCGGCTACCTGCCAATCACAGACGCCACGCCATTGCTGGTGGCGCATAACAACGGCCTTTTCGAGGCCGAAGGCATCAAGGCCGAGCGCCCGGTGTTGCTGCGCAGCTGGGCGCAGGTGATCGAGGCGTTCATCTCCGGGCAGGTCAACGTGATCCACCTGCTGTCGCCGATGACCGTGTGGGCGCGTTATGGCAGCAAAGTGCCGGCCAAGGTGGTGGCCTGGAACCATGTGGGCGGCTCGGGCCTGACCGTGGCGCCCGATATAAGCGACATGAAACAGCTCGGGGGCAAGACCGTGGCCATCCCGTTCTGGTATTCGATCCATAACGTGGTGTTGCAGCAGATGCTCAACGACAATGGCCTGACGCCTGTGTCGAAGCCTGCCAATGCGCAGTTGGCCGCCAACGAAGTCAACCTGCTGGTGCTGCCACCATCCGACATGCCGCCAGCCTTGGCCAGCAAGCGCATTGCCGGCTATATCGTCGCCGAGCCGTTCAACGCCCTGGCCGAGAACCTCAAGGTTGGCCGCGTGCAGCGGTTTACCGGCGATGTGTGGCGCAACCACGCGTGCTGCGTGGTGTTCATGCATGAGCATGACTTGAACAATCGCCCCGAATGGTCGCAGAAGGTGGTCAACGCCATTGTCAAGGCCCAGCACTGGACCCGCGACCACCGCGCCGAAGCAGCCGCGTTGCTGTCCAAGGCCGGCCCCAACAAGTACACCCCGCACGAGCCCGCGGTGCTGGCCAAGGTACTGGCCCCGGCCGCCGAGGACCGTGCCGGCTACATTGCCAGTGGTGCCATTCGCCATCAGCAGTGGGACGAAAAGCGCATCGACTTCCAGCCATACCCGTTCCCCAGTTACACCGAAGAGCTGGTCAAACGCCTGAAAACCACCCTGATCGAAGGTGATAACGCGTTCCTTGCCGGGCTTGATCCGGCGCAGACCGCCCGCGACCTGGTCGACGATCGCTTCGTGCGCAATGCCATCGCGGCGGTCGGGGGGCCGTCGGTGTTTGGCATCGCTGACAACTTCGAGCGTAGCGAGGAGTTCGCGGTCTGATGCGCACGCATGTCGTACATGCCGGCCTTGGGCTGGCCGGATTGTTGGGTTTGTTGCTGTTGTGGTGGGCTGGCGTTGCCGTGTTCGGCGAGGCCGACGGCCTGTCGGCGCGCTTTTCACCGGCGGCAACCTTGGCCAGCCTGGCCGAGCTGTTGGGGCAGGGCGAGGTTTACGGGCACATCTGGGTCAGCCTCAAGCGCATCCTGGTCGGGTTGCTGCTGGCGCTGCTGATCGGCGTGCCGCTGGGCTTGCTGGTGGGCAGCTACCGGCACCTGGAGGCGGCAACCACCCCGGCGTTCCAGTTTCTGCGCATGATCTCGCCCTTGTCGTGGATGCCGGTGGTGGTGATGTTGATGGGCGTGGGTGACCAGCCGATCTACTTCCTGCTGGCGTTTGCCGCGTTATGGCCGATCTTGCTGAACACCGCGGCGGGCGTCAGGCAGCTGGACCCACGCTGGCTGCAACTGAGCCGCAGCTTGAGCGCCACGCGCTGGGAAACCTTGTGCAAGGTGATCGTGCCGGGGGTGATCGGTCATGTGTTGACCGGCGTGCGCCTGGCCATCGGCATTTTGTGGATCGTGCTGGTGCCGTGCGAAATGCTCGGGGTGAGTGCGGGGTTGGGGTATTTCATCCTCGATACCCGCGACCGGCTGGCGTATTCCGAACTGATGGCGATGGTGCTGCTGATTGGCGTGCTGGGGTTCGTGCTCGATGCCCTGGCGCGTGCGCTGCATCGGCGATGGGTGCATGGCTGAAAGGCCAATGCGGCTGCTTCGCGGGCTCGCCCGCTCCCCCAGGTACATCACCGGCCTTGGGCCTGACGGTACTCCTGTGGGAGCGGGCAAGCCCGCGAACAGGCCATCGGATCAATGCACGGTCTTGCGCTGCCGTACACACTCCAGCGCTTGGGCGGCCAGCTCATCCAGCCGTTCATCGCGCATCTGCTCTGCTTCGATCATCGCATCCTCACCCTGCTGGTTAAGCAGGTAGGTGTGAATCTGCATCACTTCAGCGGTTTGATAAATCGGCGCAATGTCCAGGCGCCCGATCAACGCACCACTGGCATGGCCGGTACTGCTCATCAGCACCTGCGGCCCATTGGCGGCCACCACCTGCATGCCCATCGCCTCGAACCACGGCACCTGGCTGGCAAAGGCGTTCAGCTCCACGCAGGCATGCCGAGCCTGCAGGTCGCCCAGCAAGGCGCGGGCGATGCCCTGGCGGCGATGGCTGGCGCGCACGGCAAGAAATGCCAGTGAACACGCCTGCTCATCGTCGTCGGCCGGCAGCGACAGGGCAAAGCCCAGCAACTGGTCCGGCGCCTCTGCATCCAGTGCAAGGGTCAGCGCCACGGCAAGGCCGCGGGTGCCATCCAGTGCTTGCAGGTACTGGTGCACCTCCATGCCGACGCCGTACTGGTACAGCGGGTACAGCGGGTTTTCGGCGGTAATGGCGACACTGCTCAGTTCGCCGACATGGTGGATCACCAGCTCGCGGATCTGGTTCTGGAAAGATTCGGGCGGCACGCTGTCGAGGCGGCTCAGGATGAACATCGGGGGGCGGGCTCCGGCGGGTGGGAATACAGCCCGGGCCAGGTTGGCGCGGGCTGTACAGTTTAACCGGTTTTGCCGTATCAGCCTTGTTGCTGTAGTGCACCAAGCATCAGGTCGAGGTTTTGCACCGCCGCGCCGGAGGCACCTTTACCCAGATTATCGAACACTGCGGTCAGCAAGACCTGGCCATGCTCGGGGTTGGCATACAGCGCCAGGCGCAGGTCGTTGCTGTCGTTCAATGCCTCGGGGTCAAGGTTTGCAGCTGCGCCTTGCTGATGCAGCGGCATCACCTGCACATGGCGTGCGCCCTGGTAATGCCGCTCCAGGCAGGCCTGTAGCTGTTCGGCGTTGACCTGGCCCGGTAAGAGTCGCAATTGCAGTGGGATACTCAGCACGATGCCCTGGCGGTAAGCACCGTAGCCTGGCATGAACACCGGCCGTGCCAACAGCCCGGCATGTTGCTGGATTTCGGGTACGTGCTTGTGCGCCAGCTCCAGCCCATAAAGTTGCAAGACCGGTGCATTACCGGCACCGGGTTGTTCGTGGCGCTCGACCGCCGCGCGGCCACCGCCGGAGTAGCCGGAAATGGCATGGATGCCCAGCGGGTAGTCGGCTGGCAGTAGCCCGGCCTTGACCAGCGGGCGTAGCAGGGCGATGGCGCCAGTGGGGTAGCAGCCCGGGTTGCTGACGCGCTTGCTTTGGGCAATGCGTTCGGCCTGCTGGTCGTCCAGTTCTGGCAGGCCATAGACCCAGCCCGGGGTGGTACGGTGCGCCGAACTGGCGTCGATCACCCGCACCTGCGGGTTGTGGATCGCTGCCACGGCCTCACGAGCGGCGTCGTCGGGCAGGCACAGCAGGGCGATGTCGGCGCTGTTGATGGCCTCGCGGCGGCGCTGCGGGTCTTTGCGATCGGCCTCGGGCAGGGTAAGCAGGCGCAGGTCGCTGCGGCCTTGCAGGCGGGCGTGGATCTGCAGGCCGGTAGTGCCTTGGTCACCGTCGATGAAGACAACAGGGGTATGCATGGTCAGGGTCCGGTCGGGTTGGGATGGCCCATGCTCGCCTGTGGCTGGACTAAAGGAAATTTGAATATCATGATGCTGATGTTCATTTATTCTGAATGTAGGCCAATAAAGACCATGCGCGAAATCAGCCTTGACCGCCTCCGCACCCTGGTGGTCATAGCCGACCTGGGCTCTTTTGCCGAGGCCGCCCGCCAGCTCAACCTGGCACCGCCCACCATCAGCCTGCATGTGGCCGAACTGGAGGCACGTATCGGCGCCCCGTTGCTCAGCCGCACCCGCGGCCAGGTGCGCCCCACGGCCATTGGCGAAACGCTGCTGGCGCGTGCCCGGCGCCTGCTGGCCGACGCCGACCTGGCGCTGGACGAAGTACGCCGACAAGTCGAGGGGCTGACCGGCCGGGTACGCCTTGGCGCGTCTACCGGTGCTATCGCCCACTTGCTACCGCAGGCACTGGAGCACCTGCGTGCGGACCATCCGGGGATCGACGTGCAGGTACAAGTGCTGACTTCCCAGGCATCGCTGGGGCGATTGCGCGAGGGGACGCTGGACATCGGCCTGGTGGCCCTGCCGCAGGTCGCCGGCAAAGGGCTGACAGTTACTCCCTGGCGGCGCGACCCGATCCTGGCCTACGTACCGGCCGACTGGCAGCCGCCGACGAAGGTCACACCGGCCTGGCTGGCGCAGCGGGCGTTGATCCTCAACGACAGCAGTACCCAGCTGTCACGGGTTACCGGGGAATGGTTCGCGGCAGCGGGGTTGTACCCCGAGCCGCGGATCGAGTTGAACTACAACGATGCGATCAAAAGCCTGGTCGGGGCCGGGTACGGCGCGACGTTGCTGCCGCAGGAAGGCGAGGCCGCCGAACTGGACCGGCGCATTGCGCGCCGGCCGCTGCGCCCAGGGTTGTGGCGGCAGTTGGGTATCGCCTGCCGGGAGGGCCAGGTGGAACGGGCCACGGGGTATGTGTTGCAGGCGTTGGAGCGCTTGCGACAGTAGGGCACAGGCGTCGTACATGCCGCTGCGAGTGCGGGTTTTCATCGATTTCCTGTTCGCCAAGACCGGTTTACCGCTGGGCTGAAGCCCTGCGATTCAACTTTCGGCCAACTATGCTGTTTGCTGCGTCGAGCAAGATACACCTCGACGAACCCTATGGTTTTCCAGGAGAACGCTCCATGAAATCCACGAAATGCATACCCTTGTTGGTGATTGCGTCCGTCCTCAGCTTTGCCGTACACGCAGACCCTGCGAGCAACTGTGAGGCCAAGATCAAGGAACTTGAAGATTTCCACAAGGCCAGCGGCCAGGCGATGCATGGCGGCATGGCCCATGACTTCAAAGTCCACCTGCAAAATGCCAAGGATGCTCAGAGCAAGGGTGATTTTACCCAGTGCCAGTCCTCGGCGGACCAAGCCAAGACCATCTATAACAAGGCGCGTAGCAAGTAAGCCTCGGTCGGCCCCTTCGCGGCGTTACCCGCGAAGGGGCCGGTGCAGGATGGCCCGCTGTCAGAACCAGCGATCGTTCTTCTTCCGCCCACGGGTCAACGCCGGCAAGATCAGCCCGGCCAGCAAGCCCGCACCGGCAATGCTGCCGCCATACACCATGTAGCGCATCATCACCTGCTTGTTCTCGTCACCCAGGCGCGCCTGGGTATCGCGCAGCTCCGACTGGCTCTGGTCGAACTGTTCATTCAGCGCCTTGTTGCGCGCTTCCAGTTCGTCGATGAGTTTTTTCCGTGAGTCGAGGGTTTCCTGCATGCCCTGTACCCGGCTCTTCCAGCTGTCGTCGATGGTCTTCAACTGCCCGGTCAGCTCCACGACCTGGGCGTCGAGTTGCGGCAGGCGCTCGTTCTGGCCCGGCACCGCTTGCAAGTCGTTGCTGAGTATCCATACCACATCGCCATTCTGCCCACGCACCTGGCTGTAATTGCCCTGGGTGCCGAGCAGGGTCAACTGTTGCCCCGACTTCAGGGTACCGACGATGCGGTGGCCGTCGGTGGGGCCGCTGCGCACATAGGTACTCAGGCTGTCGCTGACCCAGCGTGCGTCGCTGGCGGGCTCTTCGGCGTGCACCGGCGCAGCAAGGGCCACCAAGGCGGCAATCAGGCCGCCGCGCAGGGCAGGGAGGACGGAAGCGGTTGGGCGGGATTCGGGCATGTTGGGTCTTCGCTGAAACAGGACAAAAGTAGGCCCGATGACTGGGCCGATGAACCGGTCGCTGAGTTGACCGTCAGCCAAAGACCCTTTTTTTGTAGGCAGGTTCACTACCTGATATCGGAAATGTCTGCAGGATGTTGCGGAAACTCGCCCCAGAGCGCTTCGCCGGCGATGACGCAATTGTAATGCGCGGATCACCTTGGCGTTATCTGCCGGCCGTCAATCTCGGCCAGCCGACACAACTATAAAGATGACGTACAAGGAGCATCGGATGACCTGCAGATCACCCCTGAAACTGGCTGCGTGCATGGCGCTCTCCGGCGTCGGCAACCTGGCGATGGCGGCGGACGAGGCCGCGCAAGGCTTTATCGAGGGCAGCACGCTCAGCGTGCTCAACCGCAACCTCTACTTCAACCGCGACAACCGCGATTCCGCAGCCCCCACGCACAACCCCGGCAAGCAACCCGATAACGGTTATTCCGAAGCCTGGGCCCACGCCGTCATTGCCCGGTTCGAGTCGGGTTTTACCCAGGGCACCGTGGGTGTTGGCCTGGATGCGTTCGCCATGCTCGGCCTCAAACTGGACACCGGCGGCGGCCGCAATGGCGGGCGCAGTTCGTTCGATGTGTTGCCGGTAGACCATGACGGCCAGGCCCGAGACGCGTACACCAAGGTGGGTGGCGCGGCCAAGGTGCGTCTGTACGACACGGTACTGAAGGTAGGCGATGTGTTCCCGGCCAACCCGGTGGTGGCCGCTGGCGACTCACGGCTGCTGCCGGAAAGCTTCCGTGGCGTGACCCTGGAAAACACCAGTATCAAGGACCTCACCTTGCAAGCCGGGCGCCTGCATGCCATGAGCCAGCCGGTGTCCAGTGATCTGCGGGAGAACTTCGTGACCTTCTATGGCGGCCCGGTCGATTCGCCGTGGATCGCCTATGGCGGCGGTGACTACACGCTCGACGAACATGTCAGCGTCAGCCTGTTCAGCAGCCGGCTCAAGGATGTGTGGAACCAGTACTACGCCGGCACCAGCCTCAGTTGGCCACTGAGCGATGAGCTGGCCCTGATCGGCGGCTTCAACTATTACAAAGCCGTGGATGAAGGGCAGCAGCGGCTGGGCGCCTTCGACAACGACATCTGGAGCGCCAGGCTGGGTGTGAGCTTCGGCGCCCACACCCTGGCGCTGACTCACCAGCGCAACAAGGGCGACGATGACTTCGACTACCTGCGCCAGTCCGACTCGATCTTCCTCGACAACTCCATCCAGTACAGCGATTTCAACTCGCCCAAAGAGCGTTCGTGGATGCTGCGTTATGACCTGAACATGGCCGCCTACGGTATTCCCGGGCTGTCGTTCATGACGCGCTACGGCAAAGGCACCGATGCCGACTATTCCAACGCCAACGCGGTGTACATGCGTCGCGATGCCGACGGCAACCCGCTGACCGACCAGAAGCGCTGGGAGCGTGACATCGAGGTCAAGTACGTGGTGCAGACCGGCGCGGCCAAGGACTTGTCGCTGCGCGTGCGCCAGGCCACCACCCGGGCCACGGCGTTCGAGTCGGACCTGGACGAAGTGCGGCTGATCGTGGAGTACCCATTGTCGATCCTGTGAATTCACCTGGGTAGCGCTGCAGCTCCTTTGGTTTGGGTGGATGTTTTGGCGCTCCGTATGGGGCGCTTTTTTTATGTTCAAGGGTGCGGGCTAGACTCAAGGGTCCACACCCTTCATGGAGCACGGCCATGACTGCCAAGAACACCATCTGCCTCTGGTACGACAACGATGCCGAGGAGGCCGCCAACTTCTACGCCAGCATCTTCCCGGACAGCAAGGTGATTGCGCTGCACAAGGCGCCAGCTGACTACCCTTCGGGCAAGGAGGGCGATGTCATCACTGTCGAGTTCACTGTCATGGGCATACCCTGTGTGGGGCTCAATGGCGGCTCGACGTTCAAGCACTGTGAGGCGTTTTCGTTCCAGGTCAGTACCGAAGACCAGGCCGAAACCGACCGCTTGTGGGATGCGATCATCGCGAATGGCGGCGAGGCCAGCGTGTGTGGCTGGTGCAAGGACAAGTGGGGGATCTCCTGGCAGATCACCCCCCGTATCCTGATCGAGGCGATTGGCCACACCGACCGCGCGGCGGCCAAGCGGGCGTTTGAGGCCATGATGCAGATGGGCAAGATCGATGTGGCCAGGATAGCGGCGGCATTGAAGGGGTGAACCGCAGGCGTTTCATGGGCTGTGGTTATCGATTTGCCCTGGAAAATCGCTTATCGAGGGGGCGCTGTTCCATACCTCAAGTGGCGCCCCGAACCAGACGCTGTACCCGCCCGCTCCTGCAAGGGACCGGGCGGGGCTGGCGTATCAGGTTTCGGACACTTCGCTCGCTGCTGCCGCCTGCTTCACCGCAGCCTTCTTCTCCTGCACAACGATGTAGAACTCCTCACCATGCTTCACCGCCCCATACAACACGGCCTTCTCGATCAGCTCGTTGCCGCGCAGGTGACGCAGCATCATCGGGTCCTTACGCAGGTCGCGGTACAGCGCCAGGCACAGCAGCACCATCACCACCACAAAGGGCAGGGCCACGACGATGGTCAGGTTCTGCAGCCCGGTCAGCGCCTCGCCCGGGTCCCGCGGGTCGCCGATCGCCAGCATGATCGCCGCCACCGTCCCGGTCAGCGCGCCCCAGAAAATCACCGTGCGCCGCGATGGCGCGGTGGTGCCGTGTTCCGACAGCGTGCCCATCACCAGTGACGCCGCATCGGCACCGGAGACGAAGAAGATGCCCACCAGGATCATCACCAGCACAGAGGAAACCGACGCCAGCGGGTAGCTGTCCAGCAGCTGGTACAGCGCGTGGTTGCTGTTGACCGCACCGTTGGCCAGCTGGAAGGCGCCTTCGCGCAAGGCATCGATGGATGCACCGCCGAAAATGGTGAACCACACCAGGCTGACCAGGCTCGGCACCAGCAGCACCCCGGTGACAAACTGGCGAATGGTGCGGCCGCGGCTGATGCGGGCGATGAACATGCCCACGAACGGTGTCCAGGAAATCCACCAGGCCCAGTAGAACACGGTCCAGCCGGCCAGCCAGCTGTTCATCTGATCGCCGCCGCTGGCGTTGGTGCGGGCCATCATTTCCGGCAGCATCTTGATGTAGATACCGATCGAGGTCGGCAGCAGGTTGAGCATGAGCAGGGTAGGGCCGACCATGAACACGAACGCCGCCAGCACCAGTGCCAGCACCATGTTGGTGTTGGACAGCCACTGGATGCCCTTGCCGATGCCTGACACCGCCGAGGTGACGAAGGCAATGGTCAGCAGGGTGATGATGGCGATGTAGAACAACTTGCCGGGGCTTTCGACCCAGCCGTTGTATTCCAGCCCGCCGGCAATCTGCAGCGCACCCAGGCCCAGCGAGGCCGCCGAGCCGAACAGCGTGGCAAAAATTGCCATCATGTCGATCAGGCGGCCGAGCGGGCCGTTGGCGTGCTTGCCGATCAACGGCCGGAATGCGGCGGATATCAGCTGCGAGCGGCCACGGCGGTAGGTGCCGTAGGCAATCACCAGGCCGACGATGGCGTACATCGCCCAAGGGTGCAGGGTCCAGTGGAACAGGGTGGTAGCCATTGCCACCTGCATCGCTTCGCTCGTTTGCGCGGTGGCCGAGCCGGGTGGCGGCGTCACATAGTGCGACAGCGGCTCGGCAACGCCGAAGAACATCAGGCCGATGCCCATGCCGGCGCTGAACATCATTGCCACCCAGGACACCGTGCGGAATTCTGGCTGTTCGCCATCGCGGCCCAGTGGCACCCGGCCATAACGGCTGGCGGCCAGCCACAGCACGAACACCACGAAAAGCGTCGAGGTGAGCACGAAGAACCAGCCAAAGTTGAGAATGACCCAGGATTGCGCGCTGGAGGCGCTGCTGGCGAGGCTGGCCTGGTTGAGGAAGCCCCAGAGGACGAACGCGATGGCCAGAAGGCTGGTGAAACCAAAGACAATCCAGTCGAGTTTGCCCTCGAAATGCCGGTCCTGGCGGGCTTCTGCGGTTTTCGAGGGGTCTGTCACGCCAAGGTCGAGTGTTTCGGTGATGTGTTCCTTTGCCATGAATGATGAGGCCCCTTTGTGGTTTACCTGCACGCGCAGGCTTCTTGTTGTATGGGCGACCGAGTTCGATGACGGCCTCGGCGTGGAGATTGCCGGCCGATTATCCTGTGCTCGAAACGGCTGTACCTGTCCCGTAAACGTCTTGGGGCGTCCATTGCGCGACCTGCCAAATACTTTTAGTTCTGGGGGCGGTGGCCCTTTCTGCCTCGCGTTCTGGTACCCTGTGGGCATTACCCTGGCCTGCACATCCGGGCACCGTAGAAGCGTTGCTGCTTGTGGGCCAGGCCGCACCAGGAAACGGAGATTCGTCAATGGCCACTGACCGTGTGAGCCTGATTCATTTCGATAAATTGAGCATGAGCCCTGCCGCCGCCGATCGGTTCCAGAAAGCCCTCGATGCGCTGGCAGCGCTCAAGCTGCAGGACCGTTACGTGTACCTCATCGCTCCTTATCTGGGTGATATCGCTGACGCCTCTGACGCTGAGCAACTGGACACCGCCCTGGGCCAGTGCATTCGTGTGGTCGATGAATTGCTGGCTGCCAGGTCGGTCAGCAAAGCCAAGTCCGAAGAAGTACGCCAGGTGTTCCAGAGCGCTGCCGAACGTGCACGGGCAGAAATGCCCGGCTGAGTGGTGGCATGGCCAAAGATATTGACAACCCCTGCGTCTCGTTATGCCAGCTCAACAGCGAGCTGTGCGTGAGCTGTGGCCGTACCCGTGACGAAATTCGCAAATGGCGGGGCATGAAACGCCCGGAAAAGATGGCCACCGTGCAGCGCGCGGCAACGCGCATGAAAGCTATCGCCAAGAAGGCAGCCAAGCGGCAGAATGCTGGCTGATCCTGCGTGCCCTGCACGCGGCCTAGCCTGATTTGCCTGACGAGCCTGAAATGGATTCTCACTCGCTGCTTGCCTTTACCCTTGTCGCTGCCATCGCGATCGCCAGCCCTGGCCCCGCCACCCTGATGGCCATCAACAACAGCCTGGCCCACGGCCAACGCAGCGCGGTCTGGTCGTCGCTGGGCAATGGCTCGGGCCTGTTCTGCCTGTCGGCTGCGGCCATGCTCGGGCTGGGCGCGTTGCTGGCCAGTTCCGAAGTACTGTTCAACGCCGTGAAGATCCTGGGGGCAGGCTATCTGTTCTACCTCGGTGCGCGGCAATTGCTGAAAAAGAGCCCGATGCTGGAGCAGGGCGCTGCTGAGGGCGCTGCCAAGGTACGGCCCACACCGCTGAAGTTGTACAAGTCGGCTTTCCTCACAGCGGTGACCAACCCCAAGGCAACCATGTTCTTCACTGCGCTGTTCCCGCAGTTCATCGACCAAGGGGCGGCACTGTTGCCGCAGTTCCTGACCCTCACGGGGATTTTCGTGGGCTTGTCGCTTGCTTCGCTGAGCTTGTATGCCGCACTGGCGGCGCGGGCCAAGGGTGTGTTGACCCGGCCGTCGATGTCACGCTGGGTGAGCCGCGTGGTGGGCGCCACCTTTATCGGCTTTGGCGCGGCGATTCTGGCGATGCGTCGGCAAGGGGCCTGAGGCGCGACACCTCGAACGGTGCGCCGGTTGATAACTGGCGTCGTGGCCGGCCAAGGTATTGGGTTGGCCTGTTTCTTGGCTGGCCGATGAAAGGCCGCCCCACTAACAACTCTTAGTCCAGACTGTCTACAGCACGCGCAGATGAATGCTGCGGTCGAGCACAGGATGTGGCAGCCTTTGGCCACCACGCCGGGTCGCCGGATGTTACATGTGCCGAGGGTTGTAGATGATCCAGCGTCGCTTGAGCCAAGCCTTGCTGCTGTTGCCTTGCCTGTTGCTGCCCCTGGCGGCCGCAGCGGACGAGCCATGCCGACGGCTGACCGCGACCGGCAACCCGGAATACCCCCCTTACCTGTGGCGCGACCCGCAGAACCCTCAGCAACTGATCGGTGCCAACGCCGACCTCCTCAAGTACCTGGGCAAGCAGTTGGGGCTGGAAATCGAGGTGGTGTACGGCGGCCCCTGGTCGCGGGCGCAGGAAGAAGTGCGCACCGGCCGGATCGACCTGCTGGCCGGGTATTTCATCACCCAGGCCCGAAAGCAACAGATGGACTTCATCGCCCCACCATTCCTGAGTACTCCCAGCGTGGTCTGGGTACGCCAGGACAATGCCTTTGCCTACCACCAGTGGGCAGACCTCAAGGGCCGCAAAGGCGGGACCCTGGTCAACAACAGCCATGGCCAGCAGTTCGATGAATACGCCCAGGCCAACCTCATCCTCGAAGCGGTGCCTGGCGCACGGCAGGCGTTCGAGAAGTTGATGCACAAGCGCAGTGATTACGTGGTGTACGAGCAGTACCCCGGCATGGCGTTGGCGCGCACCCTGGGCATTGCAGCCACTGTGCAGGTGTTGCAGCCCCCGGTGTCCAGCGAAGGGTTGTACCTGGCGATGTCGCATGAATCGCCCTGCAACAAGCCGCAGCTGCGTGAAGCGCTGGCGCGGGAGATGGCGAAGATCGTTGGCGGGGCGCTGCCTGAGCAACTGCTGCAGCAGAACCTGGAACGCTGGCAGTAACAGCACTGGTACGCTCCTACAGGGACCGTGCCAGTTGTTCCGCTTCCTTGGCCTGGCTCACGTTGACCGCACCAGGCAGGGTGACGTCGTTTTTTGCCGCGAGGATCTCGGCCATTACACTGACAGCGATCTCGGCCGGCGTCTTGCTGCCAATATAGATGCCAATCGGGCCATGCAGGCGCTGCAGCGAGGTCTCGCTTTCGCCGAAGTGTTCGATGAGGCGCTCGCGGCGCAGCTGGCTGTTACGCCGCGAGCCGATGGCGCCAATGTAGAACGCAGGGCTGTGCAAGGCTTCGAGCAGGGCCAGGTCGTCCAGTTTGGGATCGTGACTGACCGCGACGATGGCGCTGCGAATGTCTGCGGCGAAGGCGCGGACCACGTCGTCCGGCATGCCGGGCAGCACGTTGACCCCGGCGATTGCCCAGCCTGCTGTGTACTCCGGGCGCGGGTCGCACAGCGAAACATTGAAGCCGTTGAACAGGGCCATGGTGGCGAGGTACTCGGCCAGTGCGCCGCCCCCTATCAGTAGCAGGCGGTAGCCGGGGCCGAGGGTGCTGAGCATGCGCTGGCCGTCGAAGCTGAACAGTTCGGGTGTGCTGGTGGCACAGAGGCTGGCTTCGCCGCTGCGCAGGTTCAGGTCACGGCGCACCAGGCTTCCGCGGCCGAGGCAGGCCAGCAGTTGGTCCAGGTGCGCCAGTGCCGGGGCGAACTCCAGCACCAGTTCAAGGGTGCCGCCACAGGGCAGGCCAAAGCGGTGGGCCTCGTCGGCGCTGACGCCGTAACGTACCAGCTGAGGCTGGCCATCGGGCATGCCGGGGCCGCCGTATGCGGTGGTGTAGCGGTGGATGAGGTCGTCTTCGATGCAGCCGCCGGAGACACTGCCGGCCACGCGGCCGTCGCTGCGCAAGGCCATCATCGAGCCGACCGGTCGGGGGGAGGAGCCCCAGGTACGGGCGACCGTGGCGAGCAGGACGCGGTGACCGGTGGCGAGCCAGTCTCGGGTGGTGCGCAAAACCAACAGATCAATGCTTTCCATTGGGGGTCCATTAAAACTGATGTTCAAGGGTGGCTGTGCTGGCCTCTTCGCGGGTAAACCCGCTCCCACAGGTATTACACCCATTTACAGGGCGGCGTGTTTCCTGTGGGGGCGGGCATGCCCGCGAAAAGGCAGGTGCATGAACCACGGCAAATCAGCGCATATGCAAGATGATCGGGCTGCTGCTGGCCGGGTCGGTATGACCACGCAGCTTGCCTACCGCCTGCGCATCCACCGCACCCCCCTGGTTGCCCCAGGCCGTACGCACGAAGCTCAGCACCTCAGCAATGTCCTGGTCACGCAATTGCGCGCGGAAAGCCGGCATGCGATAGGCATCCGGCACACCGGCAGCCACCACCCGCTGCGAACCATTGAGGGTGATATTGATCGCCGAGGCGTTCTCCTTGGCCAGTGCCGAGGTGGCGCCTGCCAATGGCGGCATCCATTCGGCCTGGCCTTTGCCGTCCAGACCGTGGCAAGACGCGCAGTGGGTCACATAGGTGTGCGCCCCCGGGCTATCGAGCCGTGAAGCTGCCGATTCGGCCTGGTATTGCCATGGCGCGCCGTCACGCTGGGGATCGCCGGGCAGTGATTTCAGGTAGTGGGCAATGGCGGCCAGGTCATCGTCATGCATGAACTGCGTGGAATTGTTGAACGCCTCGGTCATTGAGCCGAACACCACGGCATGCCGGTTGCGCCCGGTTTTCAGGAACTGCGCGATTTCTGCCTCGCTCCAGCGCCCCAGCCCGGTGTTGTGGTCGGCGCGCAGGCTCGGTGCGTACCAGCCGTCGAGCAGGGCACCGGCCAGGAACGGCTTGCCGCCTTCATCCAGGGCCTTTTCGTTGAAGGCCAGGCCGCGCGGGGTGTGGCAACTGCCACAGTGGCCGGGGCCCTGGACGAGGTAGGCACCCCGGTTCCACTGCGCATCCTGCCCTGCCTTGGCGGTGTAAGGGGTGGTGGCCGCGAACAGGCCATTCCACAAGGCGATTGGCCAGCGCAGGTTCAATGGCCAAGGGATGTCGCTGGCCAGGTTGGCCTGTTGCACCGGTTGCACACCATGCATGAAAAACGCGTATAGCGCCTTTACATCGTCATCGCTGAGCTTGGCGTAGGACGGGTAGGGCATGGCCGGATACAGCCGGCGGCCACCGGGCGCGACACCCTGGCGCACGGCACGGTCGAAATCGGCCAGGCTGTAACTGCCGATACCGCTGTCGCGATCGGGGGTGATATTGGTGGCGTGGATGGCACCCAGCGGGGTGGCCATTTCCAGCCCGCCAGCGAAGGGCTTGCCATCCGGCAGGCTGTGGCAGGCAACGCAGTCACTGAGGCGGGCCACGTACTCGCCACGGCTGACCAATGCCGGGTCAGCGGCAGTGGCCTGTACGTCGGCAAACGGCGTGGCCGGCTCGCGGGTGACATACCAGGCCAGCAGGCCTGCCGCGACCAGGCACGGCAGCGCCAGCCAGCCAGCGGTTCTTGCGAAACGATGGGTCATGGGGCGTCCCTTGTGCGATCAGCTGAAGGTATGGCGGCTCAGTGGCAGGCTGCGTACGCGCTGCCCGGTAAGCTGCGCGACTGCGTTGGCCACTGCCGGGGCGACGGCGGGTAGCGGTGGCTCGCCGATACCGCCCATCTTCGCGCCGCTTTCGACTATGCGCACATGCACCCGGGCCATGCGCGAGGGCGGCAGGATCGGATACAGGTCGTAGTTGCGTGCGCGTGGCTTGCCATCCACGTATACCGCTTCCTCCACCAGCGTCTGCGACAGGCCAAGGGCAACCGCACCGTTAACCTGGTGTTCGATGATCGCCGGGTTGACGATGCTGCCCGGGTCGATGGCCTCCCAGATGTCGTGCACCTTGACCTGGCCGTTCTCGATCGATACCTCGGCGATGACTGCCGCCTCCGAGCCGAATGGTGAAGCCATGGCCACGCCGCGTGCCCGTTTACTGCCATCCTCGGCGGTGAACGGCCCGCGTTTCCAGCCACCGGACAAGTCGGCGACCGCGTTCAGCAGGTTGGTCAGGCGCGGTTTGTCGCGCAGCAGGTGCAGGCGTAGCTCGAACGGGTCCTTGCCGCCTTTGTCGGCCAGTTCATCCAGGAATGATTCATAGAAGAAGTCGTTCAGCGAGTTACCCACCGAACGCCAGTAGCCAAGCATGGCCGGGCCTTTGACGTAGATCTGGGCAATGCGCTTGTTGGCGATGGCGTACGCCTTGCCTGATAGCCCCTCAAGCGCGGTCGGGTCGATCTTTTCCCCTTGTTTGCCAGCAAGAGCCTCGGTTGGGCCTTCGGTGGCGCTGACCGCTTCGAGGGCCACTGGCATGCCATCGGCATCCAGTCCGGCGCGGAATTTCACCACTGCGACCGGGCGCAGCACATCACGCAGGAATTCTTCTTCGCGGCTCCAGATGAGTTTTACCGGCCGGCCAACCGCTTTGGCCAAGGCAATGGCTTGCGGATAGGGGTTGGCCGAGTCGTACAGGAAGTGGCGGCCAAAGAAGCCGCCCAGCAGTGGCGAGTGCAGGTTGATGTGCGCAGGCTCCAGGCCGGTACGCTTGGCAATGTCGTCACGGAACATGTCCGGGGCCTGGTTGGGCAGCCAGACGTCCAGGGTGCCATCCGGGTTGAAGCGGGCGAGGGCGGACGGTGGCTCGAGCTGGGCATGGTTCAGGTACTGGTTGTGGTAGCTGGCTTCGACCTTGGTTTTGGCATTGCTCAAGGCGCCGGCGATATCGCCTTCGTTCTCTTCATCACGGGCCGGGCCCTCGACCGTTGCCAAGTGCTCGCGCCAGGCGTCGCTGGAGAAATCGGCCGGCATCGGCCGCACCTTGCTGTCGGCGGTCGGCTCTTGCCAGTCAACCTGAACCGCCTCCACCGCACGCTTTGCGTGCCACCAGCGCTCGGCCACCACGGCCACGGCGCCAGGCAGTTGGTGCACTGAATGCACACCTTTCATGGCCTTGACCTGCTCTTCGTTGCGCAGGCTGCCCACGGTCATGCCCAAACGTGGCGCGTGCTGCACGGCGGCGTGGAGCATGCCGTCGACCTTTATGTCGATGCAGTACTGGGCCTTGCCGGTGGACTTGTCGTAGGCATCCAGGCGGCGAACGGGTTTGCCAATCCAGCGAAACTGGCTGGGATCCCGCAGCTTGACACTGGCCGGGTCGGGTACCGGCAGGTCCATGGCGCGCCCGGCGAGGTCGCCGTAGGGTATCGAACGCCCGCTCGTGGTATGTACTACGTTTCCTGGTGTGGTCGAGAGTTCGTCGACCGGCACGCCCAGTTGTTCGGCGCCCGCCTGCAGCAGCATGGCCCGTGCAAGGGCGCCCAGGCGGCGCATGGTCGGGTAGCTCATGCGCACCGACATGCTGCCACCGGTGATGCGCATGCCGTTTTCCATCACTACATAAGCTTCGCCCGGTGGCGCGCTATCGACCACGAAGTTGACGGGGTCGACATCCAGCTCTTCACCCACAATCTGTGCCATGGCGGTGAAGGGGCCTTGCCCGCCTTCCATGAAGGGGCTCAGCAGGCGTACCGTGCCGTCTGGGCGAATCTCCAGAAACGCCGGCACCTGGGTGCCGCGCTCTGCGGTTGCCGCGGCCTGCACGCGGGCCGAGCCCATGGGCAGGCCGAAACCCAGCACCAGGGCGCCGACTGCGGTGCCGGCAAGAAAGCGCCGCCGCGACAGGTTGACGGTTTCGCCCAGTTGCAACTTGAGCAGCTCTGCGGGGCTATCGACTGGCGTGTTCATCAGGCCTGCTCCCCTTGGGCCAGGTCATGCACGGCAGCATGGATGGCGTTGTAGGTGCCGCAACGGCACAGGTTGACCATGGCCGCGTCGATCTGCGCATCACTGGGCTTGGGGGTGTGCTTGAGCAACGCCGTGGCGGCCATGACCTGGCCAGACTGGCAGTAGCCGCACTGGGCCACCTGATGCTCGACCCAGGCCGCAACCACCCGTTTGCCAACGGCATCGGCTTCGATTGCCTCGATGGTGGTGACCTCGCGCCCCACCACACCGGCCACCGGGGTGACGCAAGCGCGGACCACGTTGCCGTCCACCAGCACCGAACAGGCGCCGCACTGGGCCAGGCCGCAGCCGTACTTGGTGCCGGTCAGCCCCAGGTCATCGCGGATCACCCACAGCAAGGGCGTGTCGGCGTCCGCCTCGACCTGGTAGGTCTGCTGGTTAATGCGTAGTTCCATGGTTCACCTGCCAGTCATCGGTTGCTGTCGCTGTGTTTTTTCTGTGCGGGAATACGTTGTTCCCCAGAGGAGAAACGCTAGCACAGGGGGATGACCGCTGGTCTGGAGGCGAGGGCAGGTTCAGAGGATCAGGCAAGCAATCCGGTGGAATGCGCAAGTCTGTACTGGCCCCATCGCCGGCAAGCCAGCTCCCAAGTCCCTGTGGGGGCTGGCTTGCCGGCGATGGGGCCAGGCAGGCAAACAGGACTTCTGGCGTAAAAACCCGGATAATGCCGGCCAATTTCGTTTTGCACGCTTAAATCACGGTAACCCCGCATGGAAATCAAGGTCAATTTTCTCGACAATCTCCGTCTCGAAGCCAAGTTCGACGACTTCACGGTGATCGCCGACCAACCGATCCGCTACAAAGGCGATGGTTCGGCCCCAGGCCCGTTCGACTATTTCCTGGCGTCTTCGGCCTTGTGCGCGGCTTACTTCGTCAAGCTGTACTGCCAGGCCCGCGACATCCCCACCGAGAACATCCGCCTGTCGCAGAACAACATTGTCGACCCGGAAAACCGCTACAACCAGATCTTCAAGATCCAGGTCGAGCTGCCCGAGGACATTTCAGACAAGGACCGCCAGGGCATCCTGCGCTCAATCGACCGCTGCACGGTCAAGAAGGTTGTGCAGACCGGCCCTGAATTCGTGATCGAAGTGGTCGAAAACCTCGATGCCGACGCCCAGGGCCTGTTGATGCCGGTGGCGGACAGCAGCACCTACATCCCAGGCAAAGACCTGCCGCTGGAGCAGACCATCGCCAACATGTCGGGCATCCTCGCCGGGCTGGGGATGAAGATCGAGATCGCTTCGTGGCGCAATATCGTGCCCAATGTGTGGTCGCTGCACGTGCGCGACGCGCAGTCGCCAATGTGCTTCACCAACGGCAAGGGCGCGACCAAGGAAGCGGCGCTGGCCTCGGCGCTGGGCGAATTCATCGAGCGCCTGAACTGCAACTTCTTCTACAACGACCAGTTCTGGGGCGAGGAGCTGGCCAACGCGCCGTTCGTGCACTACCCGAACGAGCAGTGGTTCAAGCCTGGCCCGCGCGACGCGCTGCCGGCCGAGATCCTCGACGAGCATTGCCTGGAAATCTACAACCCGGACGGTGAGCTGCGCGGTTCGCACCTGTACGACACCAACTCGGGCAATACTGCGCGCGGCATCTGCTCGCTGCCGTTCGTCCGCCAGTCCGACCAGCAGGTGGTGTACTTCCCGTCCAACCTGATCGAAAACCTGTTCCTGAGCAACGGCATGAGCGCCGGCAATACCCTGGCCGAGGCGCAGGTGCAATGCCTGTCGGAAATCTTCGAGCGCGCCGTGAAGCGCGAAATCCTCGAAGGCGAGCTGTGCCTGCCGGACGTGCCGCAGGAAGTGTTGGCCAAGTACCCGGCCATTGTCGCCGGTATTCAGGGCCTGGAAGAGCAGGGCTTCCCGGTGCTGGTCAAGGATGCCTCGCTGGGTGGCGAGTTCCCGGTCATGTGCGTGACTTTGATGAACCCGCGCACCGGTGGCGTCTTCGCCTCGTTCGGTGCCCACCCGAGCCTTGAAGTGGCGCTGGAGCGCAGCCTCACCGAGTTGCTGCAGGGCCGCAGCTTCGAAGGCCTGAACGATCTGCCGCAGCCGACCTTCGAGAGCCATGCGCTGACCGAGCCGAACAACTTCGTCGAGCACTTCATCGACTCCAGCGGCGTGGTGTCGTGGCGCTTCTTCGGCGCCAAGGCCGACTTCGAGTTCGTCGAGTGGGACTTCTCCGGCCATGGCGAGGACTCCAATGTTCAGGAGGCCGCAACCCTGTTCGGCATTCTCGAAGACCTGGGCAAGGAAGTGTACATGGCGGTGTACGACAACCTTGGCGCCACTGCCTGCCGCATCCTGGTGCCGGGCTACTCGGAAATCTACCCGGTCGAGGACCTGATCTGGGACAACACCAACCGCGCCCTGTCGTTCCGCGCCGACATCCTCAACCTGCACAGCCTCGAAAGCCGCCCCCTCAAGTTGCTGCTCAAGCGCCTGGACAACTGCGATGTGGATGACTACACCACCATCACCACGCTGATTGGTGTGGAGTTCGACGAGAACACCGTGTGGGGCCAGCTGACCATTCTCGAGCTGAAACTGCTGATTTGCCTGGCGGTGCAGCGTTTTGAGGAGGCCAAGGAGCTGGTCGAGGCATTCCTGCAGTTCAACGACAACACCGTCGAGCGTGGCCTGTTCTACCAGGCGCTGAACGTGGTGCTGGAAGTTCAGCTGGATGACGAGCTGGAGATGGATGATTACGAAGCCAACTTCCGCCGCATGTTCGGCAATGCGCGCATGGACGCAGTATTGGGTTCGCTAGACGGCAGCGTGCGTTTCCATGGCCTGACCCCGACCAGCATGAAGCTCGAAGGCCTTGATCGCCATCTGCGCCTGATCGAGAGCTACAAGAAGCTGCACGCAGCCCGGGCCAAATTCGCCTGATAGCTGCTGTCCCACTCGTTACTTTCTGCTGGCTGTACCACCCTCATCGCCGGCAAGCCAGCTCCCACAGGTACTGCACCCTTGTGGGAGCTGGCTTGCCGGCGATTGGGCCAGCAGCGCTCATATAGCACTTTGATCCTGGCGCTATCCCCAAAGCGTCTTTCCGCTTCGCCTGACAGGCGAGTAAATTAATCCCCCCCAATATATGGCGCGTTAACCGCCAGAAGGACCTCGGCCGCGCACGACAAGAAGGCGCAGACGATGAGCACCCCTTTGGACACCAGTGCCCTTAAAGCCCGCCAGCAGGCCGCGTGGGCCAGCGGTGACTACGCGGTAATCGGCACCACCCTGCAACTGGTTGGCGAACGCCTGGCCGAGGCCTGCGACTTGCGCTGGGACGAGCAGGTGCTGGACGTTGCTGCCGGCAACGGCAACGCCACCTTGGCCGCTGCCCGGCGCGGCTGTCGCGTCACCTCCACCGACTATGTGCCCGAATTGCTCAAGCGCGGCGAAGAGCGCGCGCGGGCCGAGCACTTGAATGTGCTGTTCCAGGCGGCCGATGCCGAAGCGTTGCCGTTTGCCGACGGAACCTTCGATGCCGTGCTTTCCACCTTCGGCGTGATGTTCGCCCCTGATCAGGCGCAGGCCGCACGCGAGCTGGCCCGGGTGTGCCGGCCCGGTGGCCGCATCGGCCTGGCCAACTGGACCCCGCAAGGCTTTGTCGGGCAGATGTTCAAAATTCTAGGCCGGCATGTGCCTCCACCCCCCGGTGCCTTGCCGCCTTCGCGCTGGGGCGATGAGGAGCAGTTGCGGGTAATGTTCGAAGGGGCGCTTGGCGAACTGAAAGTCAGTCGTCAGCAGTTCAACTTCCGCTATCGCTCGGCGGCGCATTTCATCCAGGTGTTCCGCACCTGGTATGGGCCGGTACACAAGGCGTTTGCTTCATTGGAGCCAGAGGCGGCCAGTGCGCTGGAGCGGGATCTGACCCAATTGCTGGAGGAGAACAACGTCGCGGGGCCTTCATCGTTGGTGGTGCCGAGTGAATACATTGAGGTGGTGGTCATTCGGGGCTAGTAGGCGCTCCTTCCAATGCCTCCGCGGGTGGGGGGGCTGCACGGACATTGAAAAGCTTGCAGACGAAGTACCAAGCGATCGCGACCGTTAGGTTATAGGGGAACAACACGGCCCAGAACGGCAGTTGCCAGTTTTTCTTGCCCTGCATTTCACCGGGCTCGCCGGTACGCCAGGGGGCATAGTGGCGCCAGGCTTCAGCCGGGGTCAGGCAGATGGCGTGGAGTGGCTTGTGCCACCAATTGGGCTCGCCGGGGGGCGGAAGCTTGTCTGTACCGTGGTTCATGAAATGGCGAAGGTACTCCCACACTTCGGCGACGTGTCTGACCCCGGGCTCGGTGGGTTCGTTGCTGTCGACCCAGAGGCAGTCTTCCTGGTGGAGGCTGCCATCCGCTCGGCGAGGGGCGAATGCGAGGGCGTAGCTGGTGCTGAAGGATGAGCCGCCAAACTCGGTGCGTTTGAAAACGCCTCCGCCAGTGTTACTCCACTCAAAGACGAATATCTTGCTCAAGCGTTGATAGTAAATCTTCTGAGTTGATCGGTTGAAACATATGCCCGATAAGCGCTTTATGAAGTATATTCGGTAAATTAGGAATGGTAGGAATGTGAAGGGCGTGAGTGCGAAGCTGGTCATTAAAAGTGGGTTGGATTCAAAATACTTCATGAACTCCCCGTCAAATAGATAAGGGTAGAAGCCGATCATTGAAATAGTTATCATTGCGCAGTACAGTTTCCCCATGAATACCGAGTCTGTTACCCATGGGTTTCTCAAACATAAAAAATTGTCGGATAAGCTCAATAGCTGCCCGGTGATAGCGGGCTTGTGTCCTGAACCTGTCTTTGAATTGAACATCCAGATGGTTGCCATGGTCAGCGTTCCAGACGAAAAGTTGCGAGGCTCTCATTGTCTTCGTCCAACCCTTGATTGGCGCTGTAAGCGAGATGCAGTGAGACATGATTTTGGTTGGCTAGCGTATTCTCGAAATGCAGAACCAAGCCAGCGCCTACGATGTGACCGGTTGAGACGATTGGGAAAACGTCCATCCCTTGGTCGTCACGGAGTGCGCTCAAGCTCCCTGACCATTCACTCACGCCTAGCCTGAAGCCAGGCAGTAGCACTGTGAACTCAACAGTTGGTTGAGGTGTGGCGGCTTCGTTATGGGTGATAGCTGTCCAATTGGGCGGAGACCAGTCATCATTTCGATGCCATTTAGTGTCAACTTTAGTTATGCCGAGTGACAGGGCCTGTTCGGCCGATAGTAGTTTTGGTCCGTAATGCTCGTTGTGCCAAGCTTTGATTTCAGCTTGTAGCGACGCGAAAGCAGGAAGTTTCTGCTCATAGTTCAAGGTGATGTCAGGGTGCACCTCTCCATCATTGATTCGATTACCGAAGACGCTGCGTGCTGCCCACAGCTCAATTGGGCTATGAAGGTGCTCGTGTGCCTTTGCGTGTAGATAGAGGCCCCCTGCAATGATGGCTACGCCTACGAGGACAAGGGCGGCTGCGGCCCATCCGGCAAAGGGTACTAACGTTGTAGCGCCCGCAACGGCAAGACCTGCTTCAAGGGCGACAGCAGAGCCGATGGCCATAGTTACCCCTCCGGCCAAGGTGTATCCGCCTGCAGTTGAACCACCACTTTTGAGCTGACGCATTCCCTTTGATATGTCTGAAAATAGGCTGAATGCTATTGCCGGATATCCGGCTAAACGCGCAAACAAATTACTGCTTAAGAACTTGATGATTCCATTACCAAAGGCCATGCCCGGCGCCGTTGAGCTCAATCTCAACATCACGGCTTTCTGCGTTGCCCGCACGCTGACCATCGTCGCCGCCGCTGCACCGATCACTCCGAAAATCGATGAAGCAAAGCCCAAGGTGTATTCCGGTGCATCGTTCTTTTGCAGGCTGTTATAGGCCGTCTTCAGCGATAAGATGTTGAACCACAGCATCCCCGCGTTCAAACCACCGCCACCGCCCGAGGTGAGCAACCCGAGAAAGTTGGGCTTCACTCGCGCAGTGGTGGTCAGTTCTATCGATATTGTCCGGCTACCCGAGATGCGCAGTTGTTTCATTTCCTCAACCTGCGCCATGCCGCTCTTCAAATACTTCTGTGCCTCCTGGCTAAATGGATTTTCCGTGATGGCCTGTTCGGTGATTCGATAGCGCGCTGCCAACAGCCCCAACGCCTTCTCGGCATTCGCCTCCCGTGCCGCCAACAGCACCTGCTGACGCAGGCCATGACTGGCATCCCACCGTGTCTGGCCATGCAGGCGCTTGAGCACTACGGTATTGACCGCCTGGGCGGTAAGGTCGGTGATGTCGGCCATGGCCGGGAAGCGACCCGCCAATCCTTCGATTACGTTGTCGCTGGCGCCGAACAAAGAGCCGGTCGAATCCGCCTTGTCCTTGAACGGGTTGAACGGCGCCAAGGCGGTGTACAGCGGGCTGTCGTGCTGGTCCAGCCATTGCTCCAGGCGTTTGAAGCGTCGGTCATGCTCTTCGGTGCCGGGTGTCGGCTGGCCCATCGGGTGAATCAGCAAAGCCAGCGAGATTTCCAGGCCGCGGGCGGAGGTGCGTTCGTCGCGGTCGTAACACGCCAGCGCGACTGCCAGGCTGTAGTGGTTGTCGATATGTTGCGATTCGGCAGTGGCCAGCCAGGCGTCATGATCATTGCTGGCTTGCAAGGCCAGGTTGCGCAGCGCTGCAATACGCCCTTCCAGTTCATCGCGTTCAGCGAGGAAACGCCGGTATTTCGCGATATCGATGCGCTTCGCCAGGCGTGCGCCGTGGGGGGAGTAATCCTCATGGGTGAGGGCCTGGAAATGTGACTCGGCCGCAGACAGCGCAGGCCCACGCCGCTCCGTGCCAAGCCTGAACGCGGCCAGTTCAGGTGAAGGCGCATCGGCCGGGTACATGCTTTCCAGCGTCTTGTTCAGCAGCATGCCCACCAGGTTGCGATGGTGGAAATCGCGGCTTTGCACGCTCAGTTGCTCGGCATCCAGGCGGTAGCACGCCGGCACGCGTTCCTGCTCGGGAGGTTGCGCGGGTTTTGTGTGTGCCAGTTGCTCGGCGGGCATCAGGTCGCGCATTTGATGTTGGTAGGCCGAGACCGACAGGCTCAGGTCCAGGGCCATGCCTTCGGCGTCGGCGAGTGCTACCACCACCGGTACCTTCGGTTGGGTCCAGGGGTAGTGACGCGCCACGGCGACCAGGTTGCCGATAGGCAAGGTTTCGGTGGCGGGGTCGCTGCTCCAGGTCAGCGGCATGCGCCGTTCGGTTGGCTTGAAGTCTTCGACCCAGGTTTGCAGGGCACTGACCGGCAACACATGGGGCTGGGTGGACGGCGCCTGGTTGCCGGCGATCAGTTCGGCCATGTCCAGCGGGCGCATGTACCGTTTGCGCAGGGCTGATGAACCGGTGATGCGGGCGGTCACGGCGTTGGTCCACAGGTGGGGACTGTAGCCGATCCACACTTCCCTGGCGGTATCGGGGCAGGTATCGGCCCACACCCAGCCCATGCTCCGGCTGGAGAGGTAGCGATCACGCAGGTGGTAGTTTTCCAGCCCTTTGTAACTCAGTTCCTTGTAAAGACCCGCGCCAATGTACTCATGGATGACCAGCTTTTCGCCCTTCGGGCCTTTCATGAACACGTATACATAACCCGGGCGTAAAGCGCGCAGGGTGTAGGCAGAGTGTTGCAGCGGGGCGAAGCCCTGTTCCAGGTTGAAACCTGCACCGGCATAGCGGCAGGCGGGTGTGTCGCCGGTGCGTGGCACGATGGCATAGCGCACTGGCAGGATGGGGATGCGTGCAGTACAGGCGGGACCGGAAGTGGCGCTGCTAACGGAAGAATTGCTCATGCGAGTTCCTTGCTCAGAGAGCAGTCTTTTCAGACCAAACGCGTAGAACGGCCTGTTCCAGTGCAAATAACGACTGGAAGGGAGTTGGCTGAGGCTAATGCTGTAGGAAATATCTTCCTTGTTTTAGAAGATGAAAAAAACGTTCGGCTTGTTAAGGCTCAGGCGACAGACAATGCCTCGATTTCTCCTTTTTGGTCGAGGCTGAAAGTGTAATATTTTATTTGAATGTTTTTTGTGTTTCGCGAGTGTGGTTTATAAGTGGAAAGTTTGACCTTTGCTGTAGGAGTTGTCTTACATTTTAGGCGGTCTTTAAACTTTCAGTTCTTGCACTTGGCCATTACTACTTGGCAAGTTCGGGGTGCGCCCCCCGAGCGGCCGGCATAGCGTATGCAATTGTTCATGGATTTCTGCCGCGCAATACTCAGGGTATTGCCCCAGGCCAGGCCGCCTTCGCCAGTCGTGGGTACGGCTTTGGCGAAGCAGTTGGAGCCTACTGCAGGCGTGGCGTACCGCGCCTTGCTGCCTTTGCTGGAGCAACCAGCGGTGAGTGCCAGGCTGAGGGCGAGCAGGGTGGTCAGGGCCCAGGATGCGTTTGGTCTGCTCACGTGTTCCCCTTCTGCGCTTGGCAGCAAATGCCTTGCAGGATATTTCATTGTAGCGAAGCGGTGAACTATCGCGTCGTGACGGGGCTCCTTTGCTAAGCGCACCCTGCGCTCACCTGATGGCGCAAGCCCATCAGCCCCCTGGGCCACTGAATGAAAAGGAGGCACTGTGACCGCCACTGACCAAACCCTCTACCGCTGTACCCCCAGCCCGCTGCACGCCCTGTTGCTGGCAGGCAGTGTCCCGTTGTTCCTTGGCGCGCTGCTGAGCGATATCGCCTACTTCAACAGCTACCAGATTCAGTGGAGCAACTTCGCCGCCTGGCTGATCGCCGGCGGCCTGGTGTTCTGCGGGTTAGCCCTGTTGTTTGCGCTGGCCAACCTGATCCGCGCCGAACGCAAGGGCGGGCGCGCCACACTGTACTTCGTGCTGCTGCTGGTGACCTGGGTGCTCGGCTTGATCAATGCGTTCGAGCACGCCAAGGACGCCTGGGCGGTGATGCCCTCGGGGCTGGTGTTGTCGGTGATCGTGACCGTGCTCTCGGTGGTGGCTGCCTGGACCGGCTTGAGCAACCTGCGTTCGGGAGGTGCAGCATGAAGCCTTTGCATGCCTTGAGCTTATTGAGCATGGCGGTGTTGCTGAGTGCCTGTGGGGGTGACGGTGAGCCTACCCAGGCCCATGGGCCGGACCCGAAGCTGCCCGATCCGCAGCGCGGGCTGCTGCCGAGCATGAAGATTGCGCAGCCGGTTGCGTGGGGCGAGCAGAAACCGGCCGTGCCGGAGGGTTTCAGCGTCACGGCCATTGCCACTGACCTGAAGATTCCGCGGCAGAGCCTGGTGCTGCCCAATGGCGATATTCTGGTGGCCGAGGGCAGGGGTGGCAGCGCGGCCAAGCTCAAGCCCAAGGATGTGATTGCCAGCCAGATCAAGGCCAAGGGCAATACGCAGGTCAAGGGTGGTAACCGCCTGACCCTGTTGCGCGATGCCGACGGCGATGGCACCTACGAGGTGCAGACCGTGTTCGCGGAAAACCTCAATGCACCCTATGGCCTGGCCTTTGCCAACGGCAAGCTGTATGTGGCCAACCAGGATGCGCTGGTGCGCTTTGACTACAAGGAAGGCCAGACCCAGGCCGACGCCCCGCCCTCCAAGGTCACCGACCTGCCGGCCGAGATCAACCACCACTGGACCAAGGCGCTGACGATCAGCCCGGATGGTCGCTACCTGTACGTGGGAATCGGCTCGAACAGCAACATCACCGAGCGCGGCCTGGAGGTAGAGATTGATCGGGCCATGGTCTGGCAGGTCGATGCCGAAACCGGCGCGCACCGGCCTTATGCCACCGGCTTGCGCAACCCGACGGCATTGACCATTCAGCCGCAGACCGGGCAGTTGTGGACGGTGGTTAACGAGCGCGATGAACTGGGCCCCGACTTGGTCCCGGACTACCTCACTTCGGTGCGCGAAGGTGGCTTCTATGGTTGGCCTTACAGCTATTGGGGGCAGAATGTAGATGATCGGGTGCGGCCGCAAAACCCGGACAAGGTGGCTACGGCGATCAAGCCGGACTACAGCCTGGGCTCGCATGTGGCTGCACTGGGTGTCGACTTCTCGATCCCGGCAATGGGCAAGGAGTTTGCCGACGGAGTGTTCGTGGGCGAGCACGGCAGCTGGAACCGGCCCGACCCGGTTGGCTACAAAGTGATATTCGTGCCGTTCAGCAATGGCAGGCCGGCAGGTGAGCCAATCGACTTTGCCACGGGCTTTCGCGGTGAGGATGGCAAGACCCGTGGGCGACCGGTGGGGGTGACCGTGGACCCGCGCGGGGCGTTGATCATTGCCGATGACCTGGCCAATACGGTGTGGCGGGTGACGCGAAATCGTTGAGTCCTGGTCTGGCCCAAGTCCACGCTCCCATGGGAGTGGGTTCATCCGCGAAAAGCCGGCGAGGTGGTGGCACCGGCAGGGTGGCGGGCAACGTCTATGCTTGTTGGCGCGTGAACAATTCGCGCCCTTTTTTAGTTGATCACATGGAAGCAGGTCTATGAATCCGATTCGCTCTCTCGCTCGTGCTGTTGCCTTGGCCACGCTGGCATCCACTGCCAGCTTCACGGCGCAGGCTGCCGATATCCCGATTGCCAGCGAGGCGCTTGAAAGCCACGTCACCACGCAAGTTACAGCCATCGATCTGGCTAACCGCCAGGTCACGGTGAAAGGCCCTGATGACAAGAAGGATGTGACGTTCCAGCTCACGGAGAAGGCCAAGGCCTTGCCCAACCTCAAGGTCGGTGACCAGGTCGACATCTTTGTTACCCGCGCCGTGGCTTATGTGCTCAACACCGATGTGGGCGGGGCGGCGAAGGCCAGCGAGGAGGCCGGCACCATTCGCGCCACTGCGCAAAACCCGAACCCGGGCGGCGAGGCATTCCGCCAGGTCCGGGTCACCTCGCAGATCAAGAAGATCGACCTCAAGAAGCATGAAGTGAGCCTGCTGCCACCCGAGGGCAAGTTGCAGGTGGTCAAGGTCGAAAACCCGGACTTGCAGGCACGCATGAAGAATCTCAAGGTCGGCCAGACGGTCGATGCGATCTTTACCGAAGTGCTGCGCGTCGAAACCTCCCGCTGAGCATTTCCTGAGACAAGCTACGGGTTGCCCGTACATGAATCCGTCGTGATGCCTTGCATGACGACGGATGCTGTAGGCGACCCGAGCACGCAAAAATCCTCATCGGGAGCGAATCGCAATCACTGCGAACATGCGCCTGACGAATAATCTACGTGCATGCGTTCAATTTCCATCAATGGAGAGAATTTTCGATCATTGCCTGAACATTTTCAGTAATGAGGGCTGCCATGTTCAGTAAAACGCTGTGCCTTTTGGTGCTTCCCTTTGCTTTGGCGTTGCTTGCTGGGGCAGTGCTGCCGTTCCAGGCTGCGGGTAATGCCGCCGTTGGCCGTGCCCTGGGGCATTGGTTGTGGGGGGCATTCACTTCGTTGACGGTGAGTTCGCTGGTGGTAATCGCCGCACTGCTGATTCTCAGGGTGCCGGTACCGGACCTGGGCAAAGCCCTGCAGGGGCCTTGGTGGCTGTGGGTTGGCGGTGTGCTGGGGGCAATGTATGTGGCTGGTGCTGCGGCGCTAACGCCCAAGCTGGGCGCGGCGGGGTTCCTGGTGTTGGTGGTGGCGGGGCAGATCATAACAGCGGTGCTTGCCGACCACTTCGGGGTGATGGGGTTGGGAGGCAAGCCGCTGAGCCTTGCCAGGGTGGCAGGCGTAGTGCTGATTCTGTGCGGCGTACTGTTGGTGCAAGGCACCTGGTCGACGGCGCCAGCGACCAGTGCAATCACTGCGGTGAAGCAGCCAGAGGGCTGATCAGCGCCCCGGCTGACTGCAGGCCCACACGGTTTCGCGCAGCCAGCGGTGCCCGGGGTCGCTGTCCTTGCGGCTGTGCCAGGCCTGCTGGTAGTCGAACGAGGGGATGGCCAGGGGCGGCCTGAACTGGCGCAGTGTCTTGTGCTGGCGCAAGGAGCCCACTGCGCGGCTGGCTACTGTCAGGATCAGGTCGGTGCCAGCAAGTACCTCTACTGCCGCGCTCCAGTGTGGCAAGGCCAAGGCAATACGGCGGCGCAGGCCTTGGGCGGCCAGCGCACGCTCGATCTCGTCGAAGGCATCGGGGCGCATGGCCATCAACACATGCGGGCGTGCCAGCCAGTCTTCAAGGGTAAGGCCGCCGCTGGGGGGCAACACCTGGCGATCGGCAACGCTGATGAAATGGTCGGCAAACAGGGGCTGGGCGGTGATGTCCTGAGGCAGCTCGGGGAACAGGCCCAGTGCCAGGTCCAGTTCCCCATCGAGCAGTTGCGCCAGCATGGTTTCGCGGCTGGCCTGGCTGATGGCCAGGTCCACCCCGGGTGCTACCTGGCGCAGGTGGCGCAGCACGGGCGGCAGAATGATGCGCGAGGAGTAGTCGGACAGCGACAGCCGGAAACGGCGCTGGGCTTTGGCTGGCTCGAACTGTGGGGTGGCCAGCAGGCCGTTGAGATTGCTCAAGGCGTCCTGTAGCGGTTTTACCAGCGACTGGGCACGGGCGGTGAGGGCCATGCCGCCGCCTTGGCGTACCAGCAAGGGGTCGTCGAAGTGCTTGCGCAGTTGCGCCAACGCGTGGCTAACGGCGGGTTGGCTGCGGTGCAGGCGCAGGGCGGCCCGGGTCACGTGCTTTTCACTGAGCAGGGCATGCAGGGCGAGTAGCAGGTTGAGGTCGATCTTGCGCAGTTCATCCATGGGGTGAATGGCCTTGGTTAATTCCGGCGGTGTTTATTAGCTTAACAAGCCTTGCGCAGTCGTTGTGGGAGCAGCCTTGTGTCGCGATGGGCCGCAAAGCGGCCCCGACGATATCTGCTACGGAGGTTAAAGGCTGAGGGCCGCTTCGCGCCCTATCGCGACGCAAGGCCGCCCCCACAAGGCCCGCATTGACCGTTGGGGTTATACTCCCGGTCCGTTTTACTGTTATCCGAGTACTCCGATGGGTCTTTCTGCAACTGCCACACCCGAACCGCGTCGCCTGGGCGCCCCTTTGATCGCCATGGCTTTACTGCTGGCTGGCGCCTGGTTCCTCAATCTGAATGCCGGCTTCAAGCAGGTATTGCTGCTGCTGATCGGTGCAGCGCTCGGCCTGACCTTGTATCACGCCGCCTTTGGCTTCACCTCGGCGTGGCGGGTGTTCATCAGCGAGCGACGAGGCGCGGGCTTGCGTGCCCAGATGGTCATGCTGGCCCTGGCGGTGCTGCTGTTCTTCCCGGCATTGTCAGATGGCAGCCTGTTCGGCAACCCGGTCACTGGCCTGGTGGCCCCGGCGGGTGTCTCGGTCGTGTTCGGTGCGTTCATCTTCGGCATTGGCATGCAGCTGGGCGGCGGGTGCGCTTCGGGCACGCTGTTCACCGTTGGCGGTGGCAATGCGCGCATGCTGGTGACCCTGCTGTTCTTCATCATCGGTTCTGTAACCGCCACCCATCACGCTGACTGGTGGTTTGCCTTGCCGTCGTTCCCGGCAACCTCGATCGTGCAGGCCTGGGGTGTGGGGCCGGCGCTGCTGGTGAGCCTGGCAGTGTTCGGGCTGATCGCCTGGGCTACAGTGGTGCTGGAAAAGCGCCGACACGGCGCGCTGGAAGCGCCAGTTGCCAGCGAACACCAGGGTATGCGTCGCTTCCTGCGTGGCCCTTGGCCGTTGCTGTGGGGCGCTATTGCCCTGGCACTTCTCAACTACGCGACCCTGGCGCTGGCGGGGCGGCCGTGGGGCATTACTTCCGCCTTCGCCTTGTGGGGTGCCAAAACCCTCAACGGCCTGGGCGTGGATGTCGGCAGCTGGGTGTTCTGGCAGGCGCCGGCCAATGCCAAGGCTTTGGCCTCGCCGTTGTGGCAAGACATCACCACGGTGATGGACCTGGGCATCGTGCTGGGTGCGCTGCTGGCGGCCGGCCTTGCCGGGCGCTTTGCGCCAAGCCTGAAAATTCCGCTGCCGTCGCTGGTCGCCGCGGTCATCGGCGGCCTGCTGTTGGGCTACGGTTCGCGCCTGGCTTATGGCTGCAACATCGGCGCGTACTTCAGTGGCATTGCCTCGGGCAGCGTGCATGGCTGGCTTTGGTTGGTGGCGGCCTATACAGGCAACCTGATCGGCGTGCGCCTGCGCCCGTTGTTTTTCGCCGGTGAGCGGCGCCCTGCGGTGCTGACGGGCTGCTGAAGCACCGAGTGAATTGCTGCAAGAGGTGCAGAAATCATCTGCACCTCGCCTGATTGTTCAACTTTTCCCAACTGATTAGCCTGACTCGAACACCCATCCAGCAGGATTCGAACATGGCTACCCGTATCACTCTCAATTGCACCGGCAGCGCCGACGTCATGCAGCCTGAACACGTGCAAGCACACCCCCCGGGGCCCGGCCAAGTCTGGCTGGAGCAGACAGCCATGGGCGTGAATCCGCTGGACCTGTTGCAGCGCAAGGGCGGTGCCCCTCTGGCCTTGCCTTCCGGTCTGGGGCTGGAAGGCGCCGGGCGAGTCACTGCCGTCGGTGATGGAATACACAACGTGCAGGTGGGGGACCGGGTTGCTTATGCCATGGGGCCGGTCGGTGCCTATGCCAGCGGCCGGTTGTTCCCGGCCGAACGGCTGGTCAAGCTGCCGCCGCAGCTGGAGGACGAGGCCGCAGCAGCGGTGCTGTTCAAAGGCATCACGGCGCAGTACTTGCTGAAAACCACCTACGCTGTGGGCCCGGGTACCCAAGTGCTGTTGTACGGCGCCGCCGGTGCCCTGGGCCAGCTGATGGCGCCTTGGGCGCGGCATCTCGGGGCGACGGTGATCGGCGTGGTATCACGCCCGCAAAGTGTGGCCAGGGCCCAGGCGGCCGGTTGCCACCATGTGCTGGTGTTCGACGCGGCAACGCTGGCCAGCGATGTGCGCAAGCTGACCCAGGGGCAGGGCGTGGATGTGGCCTATGACTGTGTCGGCAAGGTGTCGCTGGAAGCTTCGCTGGACAGCCTGCGGGTGCGGGGCCTGCTGGTGTCGTTCGGGGGCGCTTCCGGTGCGCCGGCGGCGATCGAGGTGGCCACGCTCAATGCCAAGGGCTCGCTGTACTTGACCCGGCCGTCACTGGCGGCACATACCCGCACGGTAGAGGAGTACCAGCAGCGCGCCGCCGATGTGCTGGCAGCCGTCGCCGAGGGTATTATCCAGCCTCGGGTCTGGCGTCGCTACCCGCTGGCCGAAGTGGCCAGGGCCCATCGGGACCTGGAACAAGGGCTGTCGGAGGGCGCGCTGGTCCTTACTGCCTGATGCCCGAACCCTGCCACCGAGCATAGCCATGGATGCCTTCGCCAGTCGCCGCGCCGATGAACTTGCCACCTTGCTGGCCCTCCACGAGCAGGGCTCGTTTGCCGCTGCCGGGCGGCAGCTGGAGCGCCACCCCACGGTGCTGTCGAAGCGCCTGAGTGCGCTGGAGGCGCGGTTGGGCATTCGCCTGGTGGAGCGCAGCACGCGGCAGCTGCGTTTTACCGATGAAGGCGAGCGGCTGGTGGCCAAGGTACGCGAGGCCAACCGGCTGATCGCCGAGGCGGAACAGGAAGCTGCCGAGGGTGCGGCAACAGTACGCGGGCGCTTGCGCCTGGCATTGCCGGCGGCCATGGGGCGGCGCTGGTTGAGCGGGATGCTGGCTGACTTCGTGCTGGCCTATCCGCAGGTGACGGTGGAGGCCGAGTATGCCGACCGTTTTGTCGACCTGATCGGCGAGGGTTTCGATGCCGCCATCCGCATTGGCGAGCTGGTGGACAACCGCCTGGTGGCCAGGAAACTGTGCGATCACAGGCGCATCCTGTGTGCGTCGCCCGAATACCTCGCTCGGCATGGCGTACCGGTACAGCCTGAGCAATTGAATGATCATAATTGCTTGTGTTTCAGTGGCTTACGTTCATTTCCTGAATGGCGCCTGATGAGCGGTGAGCGGCAGGTGAATGTGAAAGTCGCCGGCAGCCTGCGCAGCAACGACAATGAGGCATTGCTGGAGGCGGCGCGGCGCGGCGTGGGCATTCTTGCCGGCGGGGACTGGCTGATGGGTGAGGACCTGGCCAGCGGCCGCCTGGTACGGGTGCTGCCGCAATGGCAGCTGGACGTGGCAGCGGGCATTTACCTGGTACGCCCGACCGCTCGGCTGAACACTGCGGCCCTGGGCGCCTTCAAGGCCTGGCTGGAAGACCGCTTCCGGGCCGGGGCACCGTGGCGGTCTTGATACTCTTCTGCAGATTTAACGCATAACAGTCTGATAAATAACAGATTATCGTTTGGCTACCGCATGCTGAACACACTGCTCATAGTAAGTTTGCTTGATGGCTGCAGGCTTCAACCGCGAGCGGCTGTTGTAAGTCTGCTCGGTAATACCGAAGGCGGTCATGCGCATCCAGGGTTTGGGGAATTTGCGTACCTGCAGCTTCTTGCGCGTGGCATACAGGGTCACCCCGGAAAGCTTGGCCTGCTGCGCCTCGGCCGCTATCTGCGCACCCCAGCCGCAGGTGTGGCGATCATTCTGGCTCAGCGCCCGGGCCTGGGCGCCGAAAGCCAGCGTGGCCAGCAAGCAACCGGCCATCGTTGCTAGAAATACTCGCATGTTGCTGTCCTAAGCATCTGAAGAAAAACGGAGTTTGCCTTCGCTTTCCGATGCTGGGGGCCAGCAATTTGCCGTCAGATCACCGCCATGCGCAGCGGGCTGTCCGCTGGTGTGCGCAGGCTTGCCCAGGCCAGGCTGGCAACCCAGATCACCGACACACCATAGTTCAGGCGTTGATACAGGCCGAATAACTGGCCGTTTTGCGCTGCCTGGCCCATCAGCGCGACGGTAATGATCGCTAGTACCACACAGGCCAGGGAAAACAGCGCAAAGGCCCGCGAGCCGGCAATGCGATTGCCTAGCCACGCCCACAGGGCACTGGCCAGGGTCAGCGAGAGGAACATCAGCAGGCCGGACAGGTTATGCAGTTGCTGTGAGGTGGACGGCTGCGCCGGTGTGCAACCCTGGTCACAGGGGAACCAGCCGGTGCCCAGGCTACCGACACCATGAAGTAAGACAAGGGCTGCACTCAGCATTGCCAGTTTCGAACCACGCCAGCGCCGCGCCAGGCCCCAGGCAAACAGCGCGAACAGCGCGGCCAGTGGGAAGTTGTTTACCAGTGGCGACCAGCTGTGGGTTGGCGCGCCTACGGCGCTGAGCTGGCTCATGGCCTGTTGCAGGTGGTCATAGCCGGGGTAAGCCTGGGCGGTGAGCCAAACACCTGCCAGCAACCAGAGGGGTATCAGCAGGCCGCTGGCGAGCAATAGGCGGTCGAGGGGTTTCATGCGGCATTTTCCTTCCATGGATGAGTGAGCGCAAAGGCGCACAGTACAGGCTTGCGCGGCCTCTGGGCCAGCACTTGCGCCGGCTGTTTCATAGGCGTGGCTTGCGAGGGAGAGCAAGAAATACCGCACCGGGTGTATGTGATCGTACAACTGCTTGCGCTATGATGAGCGCTGTCTTTCTAGGTGAAATACAGGGCAATGACAGAGCAACAGGTACAGGCAAGGACCCGGCGCAAGCCGCGTAGTCTGGCCCAGGAACTGGTCACAGTGCTGACCGAACGCATTCGCAGTGGCCAGCTCAAGCGTGGCGACAAGCTGCCGACCGAGTCGCAGATCATGGTCGAGGAGGGCGTCAGCCGCACCGTGGTGCGTGAGGCAATCTCGCGGCTGCAGGCCGCCGGGCAGGTCGAGACCCGCCATGGCATCGGCACGTTCGTGCTGGACGCGCCGGCGTCGGGGGGCTTTCGCATCGACCCGGCGACTGTGGTCACCCTGCGTGAAGTGCTGGCGGTGCTGGAGTTGCGTATTGCCCTTGAAATTGAATCGGCAGGCTTGGCGGCGCAGCGGCGCAGCGATGAAGAGCTGGCGGGCATGCGTGCGGCGCTGGACGAACTCAACGAAGGGGCGGCCCATGCCAATGATGCGGTGTCAGCGGACTTCCAGTTCCACCTGCGCATTGCCCAGGCCAGCGGCAACCACTACTTCGCCGACATCATCAACCACTTGGGCACCAGCATCATCCCGCGTACCCGGGTGAATTCGGCGCGGCTGGCCCGTGATGACCAGGCGCATTACATGAGCCGGTTGATGCATGAGCACGAGGCGATTTATGAAGCAATCGCCCGGCGTGACAGCGAAGGGGCAAAGATGGCCATGCGCATGCACCTGAGCAATAGCCGGGAGCGCTTGCGTCAGGTACATGAAGAGGCTGAGGCGCAAGGGGTCTGAGGCGTTTGTGACCTGTACCGGCCTCTTCGCGGGCATCCCCGCTCCCACAGAATCACCACAAGGCCTGAAAATTGTGCAAACCCTGTGGGAGCGGGTTTACCCGCGAAGAGGCCGCCAATAGAAAGCCCCGCCATGTGCGGGGCTTTCTTGTTTCAGGCGCTCGATCAGATCGCCTCATCACTCCATTGCCCGTTCACCAGCCGGCGCAGCCCCAGCGGGTTTCCATCGCGCAGCGCCTCAGGCAGCAGGGCCTGCGGGTAGTTCTGGTAGCACACCGGGCGCAGGAAGCGGTCGATGGCCAAGGTACCCACCGAGGTACCGCGGGCGTCCGAGGTCGCAGGGTAAGGCCCGCCGTGGACCATGGCATCACATACCTCGACACCGGTCGGGTAGCCATTGATCAGGATGCGCCCGACCTTCTCCTCCAGCAGCGGCACCAGCCAGGCGTAGGCCTCGAAATCTTCCGCTTCGCCGATCAGGGTAGCGGTCAGTTGGCCACGCAGGCCCAGCAGGGCGGCGCGCAGTTGTTGGTCGTCCCGCACTTCCACGGCGACGGTGGTAGGGCCGAACACTTCTTCCTGCAGCAGCGGGTCAGACTCGACCAGCAGGCGGGCATCGGCCTTGAACAGCTGGGCGCGGGCCTGGCTGCCTTCCTGCGCCTGGCCGGCCAGGTGCTCGATACCGGTATGGGCCTGCAGGTGCTCAAGGCCGCCAACGTAGCTGCGCAGGCCACCCGCGTTGAGCATGGTTTGCCCGGCCTGCTGATCTAGGTGCTGGCCAAGGTCGGCCAGTAGCTGGCTGTACTGTGGCGATTGCAGGCCGATCACCAACCCCGGGTTGGTGCAGAACTGCCCGGCGCCCATGCATACCGAGCCGGCCAGTTCGCGGGCAATGGCCTCGCCACGTTTGGCCAGGGCGGCTGGCAGGATGATGACCGGGTTGATGCTGGACATCTCGGCGAACACTGGAATCGGCTGCGGGCGTTCGGCGGCCATGCGGCACAGGGCGTCGCCGCCTTTGAGCGAGCCGGTGAAACCGACGGCCTGGATGGCCGGGTGCTTGACCAGCCATTCGCCCACACCACCACCGAACACCATGTTGAATACGCCCTTGGGCATGCCGGTGCGCTCGGCGGCGCGTACGATGGCGCATCCCACCAGGTCGGCGGTGGCCATGTGGCCGCTGTGCGCCTTGAACACTACCGGGCAGCCAGCGGCCAGTGCAGCAGCGGTGTCGCCACCGGCGGTAGAGAAGGCCAGCGGGAAGTTGCTGGCGCCGAACACGGCGACCGGGCCGACGCCAATGCGCATCTGGCGCAGGTCCACGCGCGGGAGCGGCTGGCGCTCGGGCAAGGCCAGATCGATACGCGCACCGAGGAAGTCACCACGGCGCAGCACCTGGGCGAACAGGCGCATCTGGCCGCTGGTACGGCCACGCTCGCCTTGAATGCGGGCAGCGGGCAAGGCGGTCTCGCGGCAGACGATGGCGACGAAGGCGTCGTCCAGCTCATCCAGTTCGGCGGCGATGGCGTCGAGGAATTCGGCGCGGCGAGCCGGGGCCAGTTGGCGGAATTCAGCGAAGGCGGCAGCGGCGGCCTTGGCGGCCTGGTCTACTTCGGCTTCGCTGGCTTGAGCGAAGCTGTAGGGCAGGGCTTCGCCAGTGCTGGCGTCCAGGCTCTGCAGGCGCTGTGGGCCAGCGGCGCTGCGCTGGCCGGCGATGAAGTTGTGGCCGAGGATTTCAGGCATTGGGGTGCTCCTGTTGGCTGAAAAAAATCTGGGGGGTAGTCGCATGGGCTGTGGGAGCGGGTTTACCCGCGAAGAATCCAACGCGGTGTATGGCACCGGCCTTGCCGGTGTTCGCGGGTAAACCCGCTCCTACAGGGGACGCGAAATACCGGGAAAAAGAGTGAATCCTTGGCATCAGGTAATCGGTGCCGGGTTGAACAGGGTGATGTCGTTGTGCAGCCGGTGCTGTTCGGCCCAGGTCTGCTTGCGGCCGCTGGCCACGTCCAGGTAGTAATGGAACAGTTCCCAACCCAGTTCTTCGATGCTCGAACGGCCTGTGGCGATGCGCCCGGCGTCGATGTCGATCAGGTCGGGCCAACGCTGGGCCAGTTCGCTGCGCGTGCACACCTTGACCACCGGCGCCATGGCCAGCCCGTAGGGAGTGCCTCGGCCCGTGGTGAACACATGCAGGTTCATGCCGGCGGCCAGCTGCAGGGTGCCGCAGACAAAGTCGCTGGCCGGGGTGGCGCAGAAGATCAGGCCCTTGCGCATTACCCGCTCGCCCGGGCCAAGCACGCCCTGGATGGCGCCGCTGCCGGACTTGACGATCGACCCCAGCGACTTCTCGACGATATTGGACAGGCCGCCTTTCTTGTTGCCCGGCGTCGTATTGGCGCTGCGGTCGGCGGCGCCTTGCTGCAGGTAGCGGTCGTACCAGTCCATTTCACGTATCAAGGCACCGGCCACCTCCTGGTTTTCGGCGCGCGAGGTCAGCATGTAGATGGCGTCGCGCACCTCGGTCACTTCCGAGAACAGCACGGTGGCGCCGGCGCGTACCAGCAAGTCGGCTGCGTACCCCAGCGCCGGGTTGGCGGTGATGCCCGAGAACGCATCGCTGCCACCGCATTGCATGCCAAGGATCAATTCGCTGGCCGGTACGGTTTCGCGGCGGCGCTGGTCGAGCTTCTTCAGGCGGGTTTCGGCCAGTTCCATGATCTGTTCGATCATTTCCACAAAGCCCAGGCTGGCGTCCTGCAGGCGGTACAGCCACGGCTCGCTCAGGTCTACCGAAGGGTCGTTGTCGTGCATCACCTGGCCGGCTTGCAGCTTTTCACAGCCGAGGCTGATGACCAGCGCCTCGCCACCCAGGTTGGGGTTGCGCGCCAGGTTGCGCACGGTGCGGATCGGAATGTAGGCATCGCGGGCGTTGATGGCCACGCCACAGCCATAACTGTGGGTTATGGCCACCACGTCATCGACGTTGGGGTACTTGGGCAGCAGTTCGCTGCGAATGCGCTTGACCGCATGCTCCAGCACGCCGGTCACGCACTGCACGGTGGTGGTGATACCAAGGATGTTGCGGGTGCCGACGGTGCCGTCGGCGTTGCGGTAGCCTTCGAACGTGAAGCCTTCGAGCGGCGGCAGCGGTTGAGGGACAGCGTCGCAGCGCGGCAGGCTGTCCAGCTCGGGCGCGGCCGGCATGGCCAGCTGGCTTTCCTGCACCCAGCTGCCTTGGCGCAGGTCTTCCAGCGCGTAGCCGATGATTTGCCCGTAGCGGCGCACGGGCTCGCCCTTGGCGATGGCCACGGTGGCCACCTTGTGGCTTTGAGGCACGCCTTCGACAAGGGTCAGGCCGTCGGCAAAGCGGGCGCCTTCGCCCAGGCCGCCGTCGTTGACCACCACCACGACGTTATCGTCGTGGTGCAGGCGGACGTAGCGGGGCGAGTCGGAATGTTCGATCAACTGCATGTTTGGGCCCTACTTGTCAGGTTCTCAGGCTTTTTTGTACATCCGCCCGCACCGGTTGCCCCGGTGCGGGCGTGTTCACTCAGTGACGCGAGCTGGCCAGTTCGCCGTTGGCGGCAGGCTCAGCCTGTGGCTTTGGGGCATCTTCGCGCAGCTCGATACGCTTGATCGGGCCGACGATCACCAGGTAGCTGAACACCGCTACCAGGGCGTTGGCACCCACGTACACCAGCGCCCACTTGAACGAGCCGGTGGCGCTGATGATGTAGCCGATCACGATAGGGGTGGTGATCGAGGCGATGTTGCCGAAGGTGTTGAACAGGCCACCGGACAGCCCGGCGATCTGCTTGGGCGAGGTGTCGGCCACCACCGCCCAGCCCAGCGCGCCAATGCCTTTGCCGAAGAACGCCAGGGTCATGAAGCCAACCACCATCCACTCGGCGTCGACGTAGTTGCAAAACACCATGGTGGTCGACAGCAGCAGGCCGCACACAATCGGCAGTTTGCGCGAGAAGGTCAGCGAATTGCCACGGCGCAGCAGCCAGTCGGAGATCACGCCACCCAGCACGCCACCAATGAAGCCGCAGACCGCCGGCAGCGAAGCGATGAAGCCGGCCTTGAGGATGGTCATGCCACGTTCCTGCACCAGGTACACAGGGAACCAAGTGAGGAAGAAGTAGGTGATGGCGTTGATGCAGTACTGGCCCAGATACACGCCCAGCAGCATGCGGCTGGTCAGCAGTTGCTTGATGTAGCCCCATTTCGGGCCGGCGTTGCCGCGCTTCTGGTCCATGTCCACCAGGCCGCCGTTCTGCTCGATGTGTTCAAGCTCGCTTTGGCTGATGCGTGGGTGCTGGCGCGGGTTATGGATGGTTTTCAGCCAGACCATGGAGAACACGATGCCCAGTGCACCCATGACCACGAATACGTGCTCCCAACCGAAGCTGAATACGATCCAGCCCATGATCGGGGCGAACAGCGCCGTGGCGAAGTACTGCGCGGAGTTGAAGATGGCTGAGGCAGTGCCGCGCTCCTGAGTCGGGAACCAGGCGGCGACGATGCGCGCGTTGCCCGGGAACGACGGGGCTTCAGCAAAGCCGACCAGAAAGCGCAGGGTGAAGAGGGTGACCACGGCCCAGGCAACCGGCAGGCCACCGACAAAACCCTGCAACAGGGTGAACAGCGACCAGGTGAAGATGCTGAAGGCGTAGACGTTCTTGGAACCGAAGCGATCGAGCAGCCAGCCACCAGGAATCTGGCCAGCCACGTAAGCCCATCCAAAGGCGGAGAAGATATAACCGAGGGTAACGGCGTCAATGCCGAGGTCTTTCTGCAGGCTGGAACCTGCGATGGCAATGGTGGCGCGGTCGGCATAGTTGATCGTGGTCACCAGGAACAGCATGAACAGGATCAGGTAGCGCACATGCGTCTTCTTAGTCGCTTGCATGCTGGCAATACTCCCACTAGTTATTTTTGTGCGGGCTCACGAATTGTAACCGGAGCGGGGCTGGCCCGCTCCGGGCGCGGCACTTGGCAGGCCGCGGGCGATGCTTACTGCGGGCCCATCTTGTCCATCAGCGCGGCGAGCATCTCGTACTCTTCTGCGGTGAGGTCGGTGAGCGGCGTACGCACCGGGCCAGCGTCGTAACCGGCAATCTTGGCACCGGCCTTGACGATGCTCACGGCATAGCCAGCCTTGCGGTTACGGATGTCCAGGTACGGCAGGAAGAAATCGTCGATCAGTTTGGCCACGGCGGCGTGGTCGTCACGGGCGATGGCGTTGTAGAAGTCCATGGCGGTCTTGGGCACGAAGTTGAACACGGCGGAGGAGTACACCGGTACACCCAGGGCCTTGTAGGCGGCAGCATACACTTCGGCGGTCGGCAGGCCACCCAGGTAGCTGAAGCGGTCGCCCAGGCGGCGACGGATCGACACCATCAGCTCGATATCACCTAGGCCATCCTTGTAGCCGATCAGGTTCGGGCAGCGCTCGGCCAGTTTTTCCAGCAGGTCGGCATTCAGGCGGCAGACGTTGCGGTTGTACACCACCACGCCGATCTTCACCGATTTGCACACTGCTTCGACGTGGGCGGCAACGCCGTCCTGGCTGGCTTCAGTCAGGTAGTGCGGCAGCAGCAGCAGGCCCTTTGCACCCAGGCGTTCGGCTTCCTGTGCGTATTCGATCGCCTGACGGGTGGAGCCGCCCACGCCAGCGAGGATAGGTACGGAGGTAGCGCAGGTGTCGACGGCAGTCTTGATCACCTGGCTGTATTCGCTGGCGGCCAGGGAGAAGAACTCACCGGTGCCGCCGGCTGCGAACAGTGCGCTGGCGCCATACGGGGCCAACCATTCCAGGCGCTTGATGTAGCCAGCCTGGTGGAAATCGCCCTGGGCGTTGAAGTCGGTGACCGGGAAAGACAGCAAGCCGTGAGAGAGGATGGATTTGAGTTCTTGTGGATTCATTGTTGTAGGCATCCTGTGGCGCTTGGGTGAAGGGTGTTGTTTTGCGTTGGAGGTAAGTTATCGTACAACCTCCGCGATGACTAGTCCCCTTTGCGAGATTTTTTGCAATGGGGCAAGGAGGAAGGGGAATTGCCTGTACTGGCCTCTTCGCGGGTAAACCCGCTCCCACAGGTACGGCGCCCCCTCAGAACCCTGTGCAGATCGCTGTGGGAGCGGGTTTACCCGCGAAGAGTCCAACGCAAGCGAACCATGACGGGAGGAAAAGAGACCGATGGCAGACTATCTGCAATCAGTCATCGTATCTCTTGATGGGGAAGGAAAAAAACGATCGCGGAGACAGGCATTAAGCCGCCGCCCGATTCCACGGGAAGTGTTCTGGGACCAGCAGAGGGTGACCGGGGAAACGGGGGCGGCCTTGCGCCGCCCCGCGATCAAAGCAGAGGAAACTGAAGGTCAGGCAGCGTGCTGGCGCTTGATTTGCGCCTTGCGTACCTGGGCACGGCAAGCATCGCCGAAGGCCTGGAACATCTTGATCGAATCTGGGTTCTTCGCAGCTTGCCACTCCGGGTGCCACTGCACAGCGAACAGGAAGGGCGAAATGCTCGGGGCGTGAATGGCCTCGACCAGGCCGTCTTCGGCCAGGGCGATGGCTTCGATGCCGGCGCCAAGGGTGCGCAGGCCTTGGCCATGCAGCGAGTTGACGCGAATTTCGTCGGTACCCAGGGTGTCACGCAGCCAGCTGCCTGGCTTGATCTTCACACCATGTACCTGGGCGTACTGCACTTCAACCGGGTCTTCCGGGTTTTCCCGGTGGTCGTTGAAGCCAGGCTCGGCGTATACCTTCTGGTAGATGTCGCCACCCAGGGCCACGTTGATTTCCTGCATGCCACGGCAGATGCCGAAAATCGGCAGACCACGCTTGATCGCCGCTTTCACCAGCGGGATATCGAACAGGTCGCGGTTCTGGTCCTGGCCTTTGCCTGGGGTTTCGTTCTCCTGGCCGTACAGGGCCGGGTCGATGTTGCTGCCGGCGCCGGTCAGGTACACGCCGTCGGCCATGTCCAGATAGGTATCGAGGTCTTCAGTGCCGCAGCAGGTGGGCACCAGAACCGGGACGCAATCAGAGAACTCGACCAGCGGGGTGATGTATTTGTGGGTCATGACCTGATAGTCATGGCCTTTGCGCTCTTGGCTGCCCATGGTCATCAGGACGACGGGTTTGCGCAGGGAAGGTTGCTTGTTGCCAATGTTGCTGTTGGACATATGTCACCTTGGGACAGGTTCAGCCTGTCGTTGTTGTGCAGGTGCACGGCGCGGGGCCCTGAGTGCAGCCTGAAGCTCCGAGCACTGCCGGCTCGTCAGAGGCGACGATTCCGGTCGGGGCATGTAGATAGCTTGCCAGAGCCGTTCGATATGTCAAACGACGGAACAGGGCTTTAACGCGGGGAATGCACCGGTTTTTGGGGGCTGAAACCGATGCGGGCCTGTGGCGGCGTGGGTTTGGCGGGGGTGTTGGTCAATAATATTTAACGACGCAGTTGGCTCTTTGCAGCGGTGCAATGAAGGGGGCTGGAGTTTGTGCTACTGGCCCTATCGCCGGCAAGCCAGCTCCCACAGGATATCTGCAGCTTTCAAAGGCGGATGCAGTACCTGTGGGAGCTGGCTTGCCGGCGATAGGGGCAGCACAGGCATCAAACATTTTGCTCAGTGCAGTATCTGCGCCAGGAACGCCTTGGCGCGCTCGGTACGCGGCTGGTTGAAGAACACCTGCGGTGGGCTGTCTTCGATGATCTGCCCACCCTCAAGGAACAGCACCCGCTCGGCCACTTGCCGGGCAAAGCCCATTTCATGGGTGACGCAAAGCATGGTCATGCCCGTGCCGGCCAGCTGCACCAGTACATCCAGCACCTCGGCGACCATTTCCGGGTCCAGCGCCGAGGTAGGCTCGTCAAACAGCATTATGCGCGGCTTCATGCACAGGGCCCGGGCAATCGCCACGCGCTGCTGCTGGCCGCCTGACAGCTGGCTGGGGTACTTGTGCGCCTGGCTTTCGATACCCACCTTGCTCAGGTACATGCGCGCCCGTTCTTCGGCGTCCTTGCGCGACAGCCCGCGTACGCTGGTGGGTGCCAGCAGGCAGTTGTCGAGCACGCTCATGTGCGGGAACAGGTTGAAATGCTGGAACACCATGCCGATGTCGCTGCGCACCTGCGCCGCTTCACGGGTAGTGGCCGCCAGGTCGATGCCGTCCACCTGGATGTTGCCCTGCTGGGCTACCTCCAGGCGGTTGATGCAGCGGATCAAGGTCGACTTGCCCGAGCCGGACGGCCCACACAGCACGATGCGTTCGCCTTCGCGCACCTGCAGGTCGATGTTGTGTAGCACCTGGAAAGCGCCGTAGTGCTTGTTCAGGCCTTCGATGCGGATCAGCACCGGGCGTGGGTCGGGCTCGGGGGCAAGGCTTGCAATGCTCAGTGGTGCGGTCATGTTGTTGTTCTCCCGCGTGGGTTCAGTCGAAACGAGTCGCGCTGTAGGGCGCGGGGTCGGTGAAAGGGCGCTCTCCGGTGATCAGCTCGGCCACCAGCCGGCCGCTGACCGGGCCCAGGGTGAGGCCGTGGTGCGCGTGGCCAAAGTTGAACCACAGCCCCGGGTGGCGGGCTGCCGGGCCGATCACCGGGCGCATGTCGGGCAGGCATGGGCGGCGGCCCAGCCAAGGCGTGTCGTCCAGGCGTTCACCCAAGGCCGGGAACAGCTTGCGCGCCAAGGCCTCACAGCGGCCCAGCTGGATCTGGTTGCCCGGCGCGCTGCTGGCGTCGAACTCGATGCCGGTGGTCAAGCGCACACCGCGCGCCATTGGCGCCAGCACGTAGCCGCCCTGGGTGTCGCAGATTGAATGCTCAAGCATCGCACCGTCACGGGTGCTGTAGTGCATGTGGTAGCCGCGCTTGATCGCCAGCGGAATCTGGTAGCCCAGGCCGCTGAACAGGTCAGCCGACTGCGGGCCGAGGCAGGCCACCACCTCGTCGGCGGTAATCGGGCCACGGCGGCTCTCTACCCGCCATTTGCCGTTGGCCTGGCGCAGGCTGCGCGCATCACCATGCAGGAACTGCCCACCGCGCTGCTGGAACAGCGCCGCATAGCCGCGGGTGAGGGCGCCGGGGTTGTTCACGGTCTTGGGGTCGAGCCAGTGGATGCCGCCGACCACGGTGGCGTCCAGCTGATGCTCGCGGGCCTGCAACTGCCCGCATTCGAGGATTTCAAATTGCAGGCCATAGCGGCTCAGGCCTTTGGCGTCGGCCTTGGCCTGCTCGAACAGGGCCGGGTCGCGGAACACTTCGATCCAGCCTTTGGCCTGCACCAGCCCTTCAAGGCCGGCGGCTTTGATCAGCGCGTCGTGTTCTTCGACGCAGCGCTGCACCAGCGGCAGCATGTCGGCGGCGGCCCCGGCCAGGCGCCCGGGGGCCGACTGGCGCCAGTAGCGCCACAGCCACGGCGCGGCCTTGGGCAGGTGTGCCAGGCTGTAGCGCACGTCGGGCTGGCGGTTCAGGCCGTAGCGCAACAATGCGCCGAACTGCCGGGGAAAGGCGTAGGGGATGACGCTGGAGCGCTCGATCAGCCCGGCGTTGCCGTGGCTGGTGCCGCTGCCGGGTTCATCGCGGTCGATCAGGACGACCTGGCGCCCGCGGGCCTGCAGGTGCAGGGCGGTGCTGACGCCGACGATGCCGGCGCCGAGGACAAGGGTCTGGCAATGCATGGAACGTATCCTTCGGTCAGTTCAGGTGGCGGCCCAGGCGGCCTTCCAGATGTTTCAGCAGGCGCCGCACCAGTTCGACGATCACCAGGTAGAGCACGGCGGCCCACAGGTAGATCTGGAAGTCGAAACTGCGCGAGAACGCCAGTTTGGTTACGCCCATCAGGTCGTAGATGGTCACCAGCGAGGCAATTGCGCTGGCCTTGATCATCAGGATCAGTTCGTTGCCCAGCGGGCCGATGGCCACCAGCAACGACTGCGGCAGAATCACCTTGAAAAAGGTGGTCGAGCGCTTCAGGTTCAGTGCCCGCGCCGCCTCATGCTGCCCCGGCGCGACGGCCATCAGGCTGCCGCGGAAGATCTCCGCCTGGTAGGCAGCGGTGTTCAGGGTGAAGGCCAGCAAGGTGCAGAACCACGCTTCGCGGAAAAACCACCACAGGCCGACGTCCTGCCAGAAGCCCTTGAGCGAACCCAGACCGTAGTACAGCAGGAACAGCTGGGCCAGCAGCGGCGAGCCGCGGAAGAAGTACACGTAGCCGGCGGCCATGCGCTGCAGCAGCAGGCTGCGCGACATGCGCGCCAGGGCTAGCAACAGGCCGAGTACGGCGCCCAGGGTGAAGGAAATGGCCACCAGTTTGGCGGTTACCAGCAGGCCGTCGAGGAAGCGCGGGCCGTAGCGTTCCAGCAGGTCTGGGTCCACCACCAGTGCCAGCAGTTGTTCAAAGCTCATGCCCGTGCTCCTAGCAGGTGGCGGTTACTGCGCCGTTCGATGAAGGCGAACACGCGCCCGGAAAGCGCTGCGAACAGCAGGTAACCCAGGCAGGCGACGCCATAGAAGAACATCGGCTCCTTGGTCACGCTGACGGCCAGGTTGGTCTGGCGCATCAGGTCGACCAGCGAAATGGTCGACACCAGCGAAGTGTCCTTGAGCAGCGACAGCCAGTTGTTCGACAGGCCGGGCAGGGCGATGCGGGTCAGTTGTGGCAGCAGCACCTTGAAGAAGACGGTGCGCTTGCTCAGGCCCAATGCCGAGCAGGCCTCCAGCTGGCCCTTGGGCAGGGTCTTGAAGGCGGCCAGCCAGATCTCGCTTGAGAACGCGGCGAACACCAGGCTGAAGGCGATCATCGCGGCGAGGAAGGTGTTGATCAGGAATTCACCCTGATAGCCCATGGCCGCGAGGATTTTCTGCGCGGCGATCTGGCAGCCGTAATAGATGATCAGCAGTGTCAGCAGTTCGGGCAGGCCGCGGAACACCGTAGAGAATGTGGTGGCCCAGGCCCGTGGCAGGCGCTTGCGCGAGCGCGCTGCCAGCGCTACCAGCAGGCCCAGCGGCAGGCCGATGGGCAGGCAGGCCAGTGCCAGTGAAACAGTCACCAGGGCGCCGGCCAGCAGCGCCTGGCCCCAGCCTCCGCTGGCGAAGGACAGCAAGGACAATTGATCGAGCATGACGAACACCTTGTGTTGACCTTACCGGCCTCATCGCCGGCAAGCCAGCTCCCACAAGACTGCACATCTGTCAGGCCTTGTGCGGTTATGTGGGAGCTGGCTTGTCGGCGATAGGGCCGGATCAGGCGAGCCGGGCTCTAAGGTCAGTTGTAGATATCGAAAGCGAAGTACTTGCTGGCGATCTTCTGGTACGTGCCGTTGGCCACGATCTGTTGCAGCGCGGTGTTCAGGCGCTGGCGCAGGGCTTCGTCGTCCTTGCGCACGGCAATGGCGGCATCGGCCTTGGTGTCGGCCACGTCGCCGAGGATCTTGCAGCAATCCCCGCCGTTCTTGGTCATCCACTCGTGCAGCGGGAATTTATCGGCAATTACCCCGTCCAGGCGCCCGGCGGCCAGGTCGGCGTTGGCTTCATCCATGGTCGGGTACAGCTTCACATCGGCCCCGGCCTTGCCATACACGTCTTCGGCGTAAATAGCCTGGGTTGACGACGACTGGGCACCGACGGTGTAGCCGACGAAGTCGGTCTGGGCGCTGTCGATCTTGCTGTCCTTGGCGACTGCGACGGTCAGCGGGGTGCGGTAGTAGTGGTCGGTGAAGGCGATTTTCTTGCGGCGCTCTTCGGTATTGATCATCGACGCGACGACGGCGTCGTACTTGCGCGCCATCAGGGCGGGGATGATGCCTTCCCAGTCCTGGGCCACCAGCGTGCACTCGACTTTCATCTGTTCGCACAGGGCATGGGTGATGTCGATATCGAAGCCGTGCAGCTTGTTATCGGCGTCTACATAGTTGAAGGGCGGGTAGGCACCCTCGGTGGCGAAGCGCAGGGTTTCGGCACTGGCGGCACCCGTCAGCAGCAGGGCACACGCACCCACCAAGGCCATGGTCTTGTTCATCTCGCACCTCATTGCACTCTTGCTATTGTTGTTTGCCCGTCGGCCACGAGGTGTAGCCGACGAATTCGTTATGTAGAGCGGCAGTCGCTTCCAAGCGTTTTTCAACATCAGGCCCGAGTTTCTTGCAGACCTCGTTGACCATCAGGTGTACCCACGACAGCATCGTCGAGGTGGATTCCCAGAACAGATTGAACTCGGTGGGGATGCGGAACACCTCGTCGGCGTTGGCATCGGCCCAGTCACAGAAGGTGTCGGTCACCAGGGTGACCGCAATGCCCGCCTCGCGTGCCTTCTGGCACAGCAGCAGGGCGTGGCGGGAATAACGGCGCGCCTCGAACACCACCAGGGCGCTGTCTTCGGCACGGCCCAGCAGCACCTCGCCGAAGTGCCCGGCGCTGATGTCCACCAGTTGCACGCCATCGCGCAGGTACTGCAGCAGGTGGCTCATGCACATGGCGATGCCGCGCTCGGTCTGGAAACCGGCGATGAACACCCGCGGCTTGCTCGCCAGGCGTTGCGCTACGCTGTGCCAGGTGGGGCTTTGGCGGTACTCGTGCACACGCATCAAGGCGGCGATTTCCAGCTCCAGGCTGCCGGCGTTGTCACTGGCGTCCTGGTTCTGGCGGTAATCTTGCAGGCGGTCGCCCACCAGCCATGGGCCGTCGCCCAGGTCGTTCTGCAGGTCTTGCTTAAGCGCCTTGAGGTGGGCATAACCGAGTGAGCGGCAGAAGCGCCCGACGCTCGATTCGCTGACGCCCAGCTTGGCGGCAATGCTGGCGGAGGTCTGGAACGGCAGTTCGTGCAGGTTGGCGAGCATGTAGGTGGCGATCTTGCGGCCCGAGGCAGCGGCCCCTTCGAGGCTGTTTTCCAGGCGTTGCTTGATCGGTTGGCTCATGCTGCGGCTCCAGGGGTAAGGCTTGGGAAGAAAATGAATGTTTTCTGTCATCAAGTCAACATTTGACAGATTGCTGTCACATGCCGGAAAGTTTTTGTCGTTGCAACGCTGTAGCCATTCCAATACCAACAAGGAGCTTCAGATGTCCGCACCTTCCACCAGCACCGTCGTGCGTATGCCTTTTACCGAGCTGCAGGGTCTGTTGCAGGCCATTTTTCAGCGCCATGACTGCAGCGAGAGCGTGGCCCGGGTGCTGGCTTACAACTGCGCCAGCGCCCAGCGCGATGGTGCTCACAGCCACGGCGTATTCCGTATGCCTGGCTACGTCTCGACGTTGGCCAGCGGTTGGGTCGATGGCCAGGCCACACCGAAGGTCAGCGACGTAGCGGCCGGTTATGTACGTGTCGATGCAGCGGGCGGCTTTGCCCAGCCGGCGTTGGCAGCGGCCCGTGAGCTGTTGGTAGCCAAAGCGCGCAACGCGGGTATTGCCGTGCTGGCGATCCACAACTCGCACCACTTCGCCGCGCTGTGGCCGGATGTAGAACCGTTCGCCGACGAGGGCCTGGTGGCACTGAGCGTGGTCAACAGCATGACCTGCGTGGTGCCGCATGGCGCACGCAAGCCCCTGTTCGGTACCAACCCCATCGCTTTTGCGGCGCCGTGTGCCGAACACGATCCGATCGTTTTCGACATGGCCACCAGCGCCATGGCCCACGGTGACGTGCAGATTGCCGCGCGTGCCGGCCAGCAACTGCCGGAAGGCATGGGCGTGGACGCCAATGGCGAACCGACCACCGACCCCTTGGCCATTCTCGAAGGCGGCGCCTTGCTGCCGTTTGGCGGGCACAAGGGTTCGGCGTTGTCGATGATGGTCGAGTTGCTGGCGGCGGCGCTGACCGGGGGTAATTTCTCTTGGGAATTCGACTGGTCGGGCCACCCGGGGGCGAAGACACCCTGGACCGGGCAGCTGCTTATCGTCATCGACCCCGGCAAGGCAGAAGGCGAGCAATTTGCCCAGCGCAGCCGCGAACTGGTGGAGCAGATGCAGGCGGTGGGCCTGACGCGTATGCCGGGTGAGCGGCGCTATCGTGAGCGCGAGGTGGCCGAGGAGGAGGGGGTGGCGCTAACCGAGCAGGAGCTGCAGGGGCTGAAAGCGCTGCTTGGCTGACCCGGCCTCTTCGCGGGTAAACCCGCTCCCACAGGTACTGCACAGGTTCCAAGGGCAGTGGTACCCGTGTGGGAGCGGGTTTACCCGCGAAGAATCCAGCACAAATCCCAAGCCATGCAATGTTGCATAGACAACCTTGCACAATAGTGGATGTTCCTGAGCGCACACTCCGGGTATGCTCAGGTCTGCCTTTTCGAACTGTCCTGATCCAAGGAGCTGCACGCTGTGTTCAAACATGTCGATGCCTATGCCGGCGACCCGATCCTCTCGCTGATGGAAACCTTCAAGGCCGACCCGCGCGCCGACAAGGTCAACCTGAGTATCGGCCTGTATTACGATGAGGCTGGCGTAGTACCGCAACTGGCGGCTGTGGATGCGGTGGAAAAACGCATTGCCGGCCAGGACCACGAAGCGTCCCTTTACCTGCCGATGGAAGGCCTGGCCAGCTACCGCCAGGCCATCCAGGCGCTGCTGTTCGGTGCCGATCACCCGGCCGTGACCGGCGGTCGCGTGGCCACTGTGCAGACTGTGGGTGGCTCCGGCGCCCTGAAAGTCGGTGCCGACTTCCTCAAGCGCTACTTCCCGCAGGCCGAAGTCTGGGTCAGCAACCCGACCTGGGACAACCACCGCGCCATCTTCGAAGGCGCCGGCTTCAAGGTGCACACCTACCCGTATTTTGACCAGGCCACCCGTGGCGTGGACTTCGACGGCATGCTGGCTACCCTGCAGACCCTGCCGGCCAACAGCGTGGTACTGCTGCACCCGTGCTGCCATAACCCCACCGGTGCCGACCTTACGCAAAACCAGTGGCAACAAGTGGTCGAAGTGGTCAAGGCACGCCAGCTGATCCCGTTCCTCGACATCGCCTACCAAGGCTTCGCCGAAGGCCTGGTGGAAGACGCCTACGCCATCCGCGAAATGGCCCGCGCCGGTGTACCGTGCCTGGTCAGCAACTCGTTCTCGAAGATCTTCTCGCTGTACGGCGAGCGGGTAGGGGGGCTGTCGGTGGTCTGCGACGATGACGCCACTGCCCAGAGCGTGCTGGGCCAGCTCAAGGCAACCGTGCGCCGCAACTACTCCAGCCCGCCCAATTTTGGCGCCCAGCTGGTTGCAGGCGTGCTCAGCGATGCAGCCCTCAATGCCCAGTGGGCCGAGGAAGTCGAAGTGATGCGCAAGCGTATCCTCGACATGCGTCAGGCGCTGGTCGATGCCCTGGCCGTGCTGCTGCCAGGCCAGGACTTCCAGTTCTTCCTGCGCCAGCGTGGCATGTTCAGCTACACCGGCTTCAGCGTCGAGCAAGTGCGCCGCCTGCGTGACGAGTTTGGCGTGTACCTGATCGACAGTGGCCGCGTGTGCATGTCCGGTCTGCGCCCGGCCAACCTGCAACAGGTTGCCGAAGCGTTCGCTGCTGTTCAGAAATAATGCCGTACGGGGCGCCCCGCGCCCCTTTCTCTACGCAAAAGCGCTCCCAGAAAACGCCCCTCTTGCATCTTCCTGCATAGATAAAAATCGCTGTCCTCGGATAGGTTCGCATGGTCCCGTGTACCTGTTAGTTCTGCCAGTTGTGGCCTGAGTGTGATCTGCCAATACTAGTGCAGCAGTAAATGAACTCAGGTGCGAGGGCTAAGAGTGAAGCTATTCTATTGCGCAGGAAAAGTGCATAGCCTGAAGTCGGAGGATGGCGTTCGGCAGGTCATTCGCCATGATAGAGAAGTGCTGGTAGAGCGGGGCGCTAGTAGCTACATGACCTGGGGGGATAAGCAGGCTTCAGTTTTTGGGGGCATGGGGCCAGTCGGGGTTCATGGAAAAAGCTATACCGTCTACGGCGTTCATGAATTTGCTGCTGAAACAGTCGGCCTCATCGGCTTTTCAGGGTATTACTTCGACGCATTGTCCACTTGTTATCTGCTGGGCAACGGTTATCGTAGCTACAGCCCGAGGATGATGCGTTTCTTGTCACCCGATAGCCTGAGCCCGTTTGATTTAGGAGGTCTGAACGCTTATGGCTATTGTTCCGGAGACCCGATTAATCGTGTAGATGATAATGGCCGATTCTGGGGCTGGGCATTGAGCGTGAAAGTTGTAAGTTTCAAGGTTCGTAGAAGTAACAGGTTTGAGGTCAGGAGACAAATTACGTCTGCTGGGGGGGAGTGGGGGGAGGTCAAGGTTGCCAAGCTTGATCAAGGCTTTAAAGTAGAGTTTGATAAGGCGCCCATAAATAAACTAAGCGTTGATGATATGGCTCCTATTAAGTCGTTCGTTCTGTATCGATCTATGCAAAATGCTAAGCGTGCCTATATAGCCGGGGCCGTATATAGGTTAGATGTTCCGCGAAAGGGCATGTTTGAAATGCAGTATGATAAAGTAAATGAAATGGTCAGAAAGTTACGCGAAACCGGAAGCCGTGCAGAGTACCAGCGTGCCCACACAGCGAACATGGCGAAAATAGATTATTGGATGGCGGAAATGAAAAAAAATCGCGATGCGGAGGCTATTCGGCTAGGCGGCCTTCTGAAGCAACCTGAGTAGATTTGCTGGACAAGATGTGTGACCACCCATGTGTGGTGCCGCTGCAACACTACTGCTCCTTGAGCGCGACCGTGCCAACTTGGGCCGCTGGTGCCACCCTTGTCATGACAAGTGCAACCGCCCCTCGGAAAAGGGCTTCGCAAGTGCAACCTTTCCGTGCACAATCGCGCCCCTCTTTTCCGGTTGAGTTGGGCGAAGGCACTGTTTCGCCATTCTCAGCCTGTTACAGTCTTGCGAGTGGAGCTTCACCCGGAATGAATGAGCAGGCCCCAAGCGTTGAACAACGCTTTGTAGAATCGACCCCCGCCACTCTCGGCAGCTGGGCGCGTCACGACACCACCTGGATGCTGGGCCTGTTCGGCACGGCCATTGGCGCCGGGACCCTGTTCCTGCCGATCAACGCCGGGCTTGGCGGTTTCTGGCCGCTGCTGATCCTGGCTGTACTGGCCTTCCCAATGACCTACTTCGCCCACCGCGGGTTGACCCGCTTCGTGCTCTCCGGGCGCAATGGTGGCGACATCACCGAAGTGGTCAAAGAGCACTTCGGCAGTAACGCCGGTGCCGCGATCACCGTGCTCTACTTCTTCGCGATCTTCCCCATCCTGCTTATCTATAGCGTGGCACTGACCAACACCGTGTCCAGCTTCATCGAGCACCAGTTGCACATGCAGCCGCCGCCGCGTGTGATCCTGTCGTTCGTACTGATCCTCGGCCTGCTGGCCATCGTGCGCTGTGGCGAGCAGGCCACTGTCAAGGTCATGAGCCTGCTGGTGTACCCGTTCATCGTCGCCCTGGCCCTGCTGGGCCTGTACCTGGTGCCGCATTGGACCGGTGGCATCCTCGACAGCGCCACTCAGGTGCCGCCGGCCTCGGCCTTCCTGCACACCCTGTGGCTGGCCATTCCGGTAATGGTGTTCTCGTTCAACCACTCGCCGATCATTTCGGCCTTCGCCGTCGACCAGAAACGCCGCTACGGCGAGCATGCCGACGAGCGTAGCGGCCAGATCCTGCGCCGTGCCCACCTGCTGATGGTGGTGATGGTGCTGTTCTTCGTGTTCAGCTGCGTGCTCACCCTGGGCAGCGCCCAACTGGCCGAAGCCAAGGCACAGAACCTGTCGATCCTGTCGTACCTGGCCAACCACTTCAGCAACCCGACCATCGAGTTCGCTGCGCCGCTGATCGCCTTCGTGGCCATCGCCAAGTCGTTCCTGGGCCATTACATCGGTGCCAGTGAAGGCCTCAAGGGTATTATCGCCAAGACCGGTGCACGCCCGGGTGCCAAAACCCTGGACCGCGTGGTAGCCGCGTTGATGCTGGTGGTGTGCTGGATCGTTGCCACCCTCAACCCGAGCATCCTCGGCATGATCGAATCGCTCGGCGGCCCGATCCTTGCGGTGCTGTTGTTCCTGATGCCGATGTACGCCATCCACCGTGTACCGTCGATGCGCAAGTACAGCGGTGCAGCCTCCAACGTGTTCGTTGTAGTGGTCGGCCTGGTTGCGTTGACCTCGGTGGTGTACGGCCTGCTGGGCTGATTCGCTGCCTGAAATAAAGAATGCCCGGGTCGCTTGTCGCAACCTGGGCATTTTTTTGTCCACAAAAATTGTCCGGCAATAGAACAATTTCACCTGCCCCCATAGGCACCCGGCCGCCTTCATGCTTAACTCAGTGTCCTTTTCAAACCCAGCATAAGGATTTCGTCATGGCTCAAGTGACTCTCAAAGGCGGCCCGGTTCAGGTCAACGGCGAACTGCCGAAAATCGGCGCCCAGGCTCCGGCATTCTCCCTGGTCGGTGAAGGCCTGGCTGACAAGTCGCTGAAGGACTACGCCGGCAAGCGCAAGGTGCTGAACATCTTCCCGAGCGTTGACACCCCAACCTGCGCCACCTCCGTGCGCAAGTTCAACGCCCAGGCCAACGATGTGGCCAACACCGTGGTGCTGTGCATCTCCGCCGACCTGCCGTTTGCCCAAGCACGCTTCTGCGGTGCCGAAGGCCTGGAAAACGTGAAGAACCTGTCGACCCTGCGTGGCCGCGAGTTCCTCGAAAACTACGGCGTTGCCATCGCCGACGGCCCGCTGGCCGGCCTGGCTGCCCGTGCCGTGGTGGTGCTGGATGAAAACGACAAAGTGCTGCACAGCGAACTGGTTGGCGAAATTGCTGACGAGCCGAACTACGATGCAGCGCTGGCAGTACTGAAGTAAGGGTTGCGGGGCAGGGCGGCTGAGTCCTGTGGTAGCCTCTTCGCGGGTGAACCCGCTCCCACAGGTAAAGCACAGCTTTTGACATCTGTGCGGTACCTGTGGGAGCGGGTTCACCCGCGAAAGGGCCCGCCCAGGCAACCGAAACCTTTCAGCCCGCCACTACTCCAAGCAACACCCTGAAACGGCCCGGAACGCTTTCCGGGCCGTTTTCATTTAAAGTTCAGCGTCTTGGCAACGTCAGCCAAAGGTAAACCTCTGGTAAAGGCCCTTTGCTAAAACGATGCCATTGCTTATCGTTCACCCTCCCCAAGCCGCCATTCCGAACAAGGTTCGTTCAACCCATGCAAGTGTCCAATTCCCGTTCCCCCCGTCGCTGGCTCGTCGGCCTGCTGATCCTGCTGCTGGTGGCTGCCCTGGCCTGGTGGCTGTGGCCTGCAGCAACGCCTGCGCATAAAGAAGCCGGCGGCGGCGGGCGCGGTGGCAAGGGCATGGGCATGATGGGCGGCCGCCCGGGCTTCGGCGGCTCCAGCGAAGCGGTGCCGGTGCGCGTCGAACCGGTACGCGTGGGTGACTTCCCCCTGTATTACAAAGCCCTGGGCACAGTCACTGCCACCAACACGGTCAATGTGCGCAGCCGTGTGGCTGGCGAACTGGTGAAGATCCACTTCAAGGAAGGCCAGCAGGTCAAGGCCGGCGACCTGCTCGCCGAAATCGACCCGCGCTCGTACCGCATCGCCCTGCAGCAGGCCGAAGGTACGCTGGCGCAAAACCAGGCGCAGCTTAAGAACGCCCAGGTGGATGTAGCCCGCTATAAAGGCCTGTACGCCGAAGACAGTATCGCCAAGCAAACCCTCGACACCGCCGAAGCGCAGGTGGCGCAGTTCCAGGGGCTGGTCAAGACCAACCAGGCACAGGTCAACGACGCCCGGCTGAACCTCGACTTCACCCAGATCCGTGCGCCGATCAACGGCCGCGTGGGCCTGCGTCAGCTGGACCTGGGCAACCTCGTTGCGGCCAACGACACCACGGCACTGGTGGTGATTACCCAGACCGAGCCGATCAACGTCGCCTTCACCCTGCCGGAAACCGAGCTGAGCACCGTGCTGGAACGCTACCGCAGCGGCGCCAGCCTGCCGGTCGAGGCCTGGGACCGCAGTGACAGCAAGCTGCAGTCCACAGGCGTGCTGGGTAGCATCGACAACCAGATCGACATTACGACCGGTACGCTCAAGTTCAAGGGCCGCTTCGAGAACAAGGACCTCGCCCTGTTCCCCAACCAGTTCGTCAACGTGCGCCTGCTGGCCGATACCCTCAAGCAGGTGATCATGGCCCCGGCAGCGGCCATCCAGTTTGGTAACGACGGTACCTTTGCCTATGTGGTAAACGCTGAAAATACGGTGAACGTGCGCAAGATCAGGGTCGGCGCCAGCGATGGCGAGAACAGCGTCATCCTCGAAGGCCTGAAGGCGGGTGACCGCCTGGTGCTGGAAGGCACCGACCGCCTGCGCGAAGGCACCAAGGTGGAAGTGGTCGAAGACAGCTCGCAAGTACCGACCACCCCAGGCCAGCACCTGCAAGGCCAGGAAGCCAAAGGTTCGGCGCACACTGAAGCGCAGCCTGGCAACGCAGCAGGCAAGGCGGGCGCATGAACCTCTCGCGTCTGTTCATCCTGCGGCCGGTCGCCACCACGCTGAGCATGCTGGCCATCGTCCTGGCCGGCCTGATCGCCTACAAGCTGCTGCCGGTTTCCGCTTTACCGCAGGTGGATTACCCGACCATCCGCGTCATGACGCTGTACCCCGGTGCCAGCCCGCAGGTGATGACCAGCGCGGTCACCGCTCCGCTCGAGCGCCAGTTCGGCCAGATGCCGGGCCTGAGCCAGATGGCCTCGACCAGCTCCGGCGGGGCGTCGGTGCTGACCCTGCGTTTCAACCTCGACATGAACATGGACGTTGCCGAGCAACAGGTGCAGGCCGCGATCAACGCCGCCAGTAACTTGCTGCCCAGCGACCTGCCGGCACCGCCGGTGTACAACAAGGTCAACCCGGCCGACACCCCGGTGCTGACCCTGGCCATTTCCAGCAAGACCATGCCGCTGCCCAAGCTCAACGACCTGGTCGATACGCGTGTGGCGCAAAAGCTCGCGCAGATCAGCGGCGTGGGCATGGTCAGCATTGCCGGCGGCCAGCGCCAGGCGGTACGCATCAAGGTCAACGTCGACGCCCTGGCGGCCAATGGCCTGAACCTGGATGACGTGCGTACGCTGATCGGTGCCTCGAACGTGAACCAGCCCAAGGGCAATTTCGATGGCCCCACCCGGGTGTCGATGCTCGATGCCAATGACCAGCTGCGTTCCCCCGAGGAATACGCCAACCTGATCCTGGCCTACACCAACGGTGCGCCGTTGCGTCTGAAAGACGTGGCCGAAATCGTCGATGGTGCAGAAAACGAGCGCCTGGCCGCCTGGGCCAACGAAAACCACGCGGTGCTGCTGAACATCCAGCGCCAGCCAGGCGCCAACGTCATCGAAGTGGTCGACCGCATCAAGGAACTGTTGCCGTCGATCACCGACAACCTGCCGGCGGGCCTCGATGTGTCGGTGCTGACCGACCGCACCCAGACCATTCGCGCCGCAGTCAAGGACGTACAGCATGAACTGCTGATCGCCATCGTCCTGGTGGTAATGGTCACCTTCGTATTCCTGCGCCGTTTCAGCGCCACCCTCATTCCGTCGATTGCCGTGCCATTGTCGCTGATCGGCACGTTCGGCGTGATGTACCTGGCGGGTTTCTCGGTGAACAACCTGACGCTGATGGCCCTGACCATTGCCACCGGGTTTGTGGTCGACGACGCCATCGTCATGCTGGAGAACATCTCCCGGCACATCGAAGAGGGCGAGACGCCCATGCAGGCGGCGCTCAAGGGTGCCCGGCAGATCGGCTTCACCCTGATTTCGCTAACCTTCTCGCTGATTGCAGTACTGATCCCGCTGCTGTTCATGGCTGACGTGGTCGGCCGCCTGTTCCGCGAGTTCGCCATCACCCTGGCGGTGGCCATCCTGATTTCCCTGGTGGTGTCGCTGACCCTGACGCCGATGATGTGCGCGCGCCTGCTCAAGCGCGAGCCCAAGGAAGAAGAACAAGGCCGCTTTTACCGCGCCAGCGGCGCCTGGATCGACTGGCTGATCAAACATTACGGCAACGCCCTGCAGTGGGTACTCAAGCACCAGCCGCTGACCCTGCTGGTAGCCGTGGCCAGCCTGGTACTGACCGTCTTCCTGTACATGGTGGTACCCAAGGGCTTCTTCCCGGTGCAGGACACAGGGGTGATCCAGGGCATTTCCGAAGCACCGCAGTCCACTTCGTTTGCCGCCATGAGCGAGCGCCAGCAGGCCCTGAGCAAGGTGATCCTGCAGGACCCTGCCGTGCAGAGCCTGTCATCCTACATTGGCGTCGATGGCGACAACGCCACGCTCAACAGCGGCCGCCTGCTGATCAACCTCAAGCCACACGGCGAACGCGATGTCACCGCCACTGAAGTGATCAGCCGCTTGCAGCCGCAACTTGACCGGCTGGTGGGCATCCGCCTGTTCATGCAACCGGTGCAGGACCTGAGCATCGAAGACCGGGTCAGCCGTACCCAGTACCAGTTCAGCCTGTCATCGCCGGACGCCGACCTGCTTTCGCAGTGGAGCGGCAAACTGGTGCAGGCGCTGCAGCAGCGCCCGGAACTGGCCGACGTGGCCAGTGACCTGCAGGACAAGGGCCTGCAGGTGTACCTGGTGATCGACCGTGACATGGCCAGCCGCCTGGGCATCAACGTGGCGCAGATCACCAACGCCCTGTACGACGCCTTCGGCCAGCGGCAGATCTCGACCATCTACACCCAGGCCAGCCAGTACCGCGTGGTGTTGCAGTCGAAGGACGCGGCAGTCATCGGCCCACAGGCGCTGGAGTCGATCCACGTCAAGGCCGCCGATGGCGGCCAGGTAAGGCTGTCGGCACTGGCGCGCATCGAGCAGCGCCAGGCCCAACTGGCCATTTCCCACATCGGCCAGTTCCCGGCGGTGACCCTGTCGTTCAACCTTGGCCACGGTGCATCGCTGGGCGAGGCGGTGCAGGTGATCGAGCAGGTGCAGAAAGACATCGGCATGCCGCTGGGGGTACAAACCCGCTTCCAGGGCGCGGCGGAGGCTTTCCAGGCGTCACTGTCGAGCACCTTGCTGCTGATTCTGGCGGCGGTGGTGACCATGTACATCGTGCTGGGCGTGCTGTACGAAAGCTACATCCACCCGGTGACCATCCTCTCGACCCTGCCGTCGGCGGCGGTGGGGGCCTTGCTGGCCTTGCTCATCAGCGGCAACGACCTGGGCATGATCGCCATCATCGGCATCATCCTGCTGATCGGCATCGTCAAGAAGAACGCGATCATGATGATCGACTTTGCCCTTGAGGCCGAGCGCCATCAGGGCATGAGCCCGCGCGATGCGATTTACCAGGCGGCGCTGCTGCGCTTCCGGCCGATCCTGATGACCACCCTGGCCGCGCTGTTTGGTGCCGTGCCGCTGATGCTCGCCACCGGTTCCGGGGCCGAGCTGCGCCAGCCGCTGGGCCTGGTGATGGTCGGCGGGTTGCTGGTCAGCCAGGTGCTGACGCTGTTCACCACGCCGGTCATCTACCTGTACTTCGACCGCTTGGCCCGCCGCTGGCGCCCGGCCACTGACGTGAAGAAGGCCGAGGCATGAACCTGTCTGGTCCTTTCATCCGTCGCCCTGTAGCGACCATGCTGCTGAGCCTGGCGATCATGCTGCTGGGCGGAGTCAGCTTCGGTCTCTTGCCTGTGTCACCGCTGCCGCAGATGGACTTCCCCGTAATCGTGGTGTCGGCCAACTTGTCCGGCGCCAGCCCGGAGGTCATGGCCTCCACCGTGGCCACGCCACTGGAGCGCAAGCTGGGCAGCATCGCCGGCGTGACCACATTGACCAGCAGCTCCAACCAGGGCTCCACGCGGGTCATCATCGGCTTCGAGATGGGCCGCGACATCGACGGCGCGGCGCGCGAGGTGCAGGCAGCGATCAACGCCACCCGTAACCTGCTGCCCAGCGGCATGCGCAGCATGCCCACCTACAAGAAGATCAACCCGTCGCAAGCACCGATCATGGTGCTGTCGCTGACGTCGGACGTGCTGCAGAAAGGCCAGCTGTACGACCTGGCCGACACTATCCTGTCGCAGAGCCTGGCCCAGGTATCGGGGGTAGGGGAGGTGCAGATCGGCGGCAGTTCGCTGCCGGCGGTGCGCATTGCCGTCGAGCCGCAATTGCTCAACCAGTACGGCGTGTCGCTGGACGATGTGCGTACTGCCGTGTCCAACGCCAACCAGCGCCGGCCCATGGGCTTTGTCGAGGATGCCGAGCGTAACTGGCAGGTGAGGGCCAACGACCAGCTGGAAAGCGCCCAGGATTACGAGCCGGTGGTGATCCGGCAGCAGAGCGGCACCATCCTGCGCCTGTCCGACGTGGCCACCATTACCGATGGCGTGGAAAACCGCTACAACAGCGGTTTCTTCAATGACCAGAGCGCGGTGCTGCTGGTGGTCAACCGCCAGACCGGTGCCAACATCATCGAAACGGTCGACCAGATCAAGGCGCAGTTGCCAGCGCTGCAGTCGTTGCTGCCAGCCAATGTGCAACTGAACGTGGCAATGGACCGCTCGCCGGTGATCAAGGCCACCCTGAAGGAGGCCGAACACACCCTGCTGATCGCTGTGGTGCTGGTGATCCTGGTGGTGTACCTGTTCCTCGGCAGCCTGCGCGCCTCACTCATCCCCAGCCTGGCAGTGCCAGTGTCGCTGGTGGGGACTTTCGCGGTCATGTACCTGTGCGGCTTCTCGCTCAACAACCTGTCGCTGATGGCCTTGATCCTTGCCACTGGCCTGGTGGTGGACGACGCCATCGTGGTGCTGGAGAACATCTCGCGGCACATCGAGGACGGCCAGCCGCCGATGAAGGCGGCCTTCCTGGGGGCCAAGGAAGTGGGCTTCACATTGCTGTCGATGAACGTGTCGCTGGTGGCGGTATTCGTCTCCATCCTGTTCATGGGCGGCATCGTGCGCAACCTGTTCCAGGAGTTCTCGATCACACTGGCGGCGGCGATCATCGTGTCGCTGGTGGTATCGCTGACCCTCACGCCGATGCTGTGCGCGCGCTGGCTCAAGCCACACCAGGCCGAGCCGACTCGCGTGCAGCGCTGGAGCGACAAGGTGCACCAGCGCATGGTCAACGCCTATGACCGCAGCCTGGGTTGGGTCTTGCGCCACAAGGGCCTGACCCTGCTCAGCCTGCTGGCGACCATTGCTATCAACATCGCCCTGTATGTGGTGGTGCCCAAGACGCTGATGCCGCAGCAGGACACTGGCCAGCTGATGGGCTTTATCCGCGGTGATGACGGCCTGTCGTTCAGCGTGATGCAGCCGAAAATGGAGATCTACCGGCGCGCCTTGCTGGCCGACCCGGCAGTGCAGAGCGTTGCCGGTTTCATCGGTGGCAACAGCGGCACCAACAATGCCATGGTGCTGGTGCGCCTGAAGCCGATCAGCGAGCGCAAGATCGATGCGCAGAAGGTGATCGAGCGCCTGCGCAAGGAAATGCCCAAAGTGCCCGGAGGTCGGCTGTTCCTGATGGCCGACCAGGACCTTCAACTGGGTGGCGGCGGGCGTGACCAGAGCTCGTCGCAGTACCTGTATACCCTGCAGAGCGGCGACCTGGCGGCATTGCGCCAGTGGTTCCCCAAGGTGGTTGCGGCGCTGCGTGCACTGCCGGAGCTGACCGCCATCGACGCCCGTGACGGCTCCGGTACCCAGCAGGTGACGCTGGTGGTCGACCGTGACCAGGCCAAGCGCCTGGGCATCGACATGGACATGGTGACCACGGTCCTTAACAACGCCTACAGCCAGCGTCAGATCTCCACCATCTACGACAGCCTCAACCAGTACCAGGTGGTGCTGGAGATCAACCCCAAATACGCCTGGGACCCGAGCACGCTGGAGCAGGTGCAAGTGATTACCGCCGACGGCGCTCGCGTGCCGCTGTCGACCATCGCCCGCTACGAGAACAGCCTGGCCAACGACCGGGTCAGCCACGAAGGCCAGTTCGCCTCGGAAGACATCGCCTTCGACGTCGCCGAAGGCTACAGCCCCGACCAGGCCATGGCGGCGCTGGAACGTGCGGTGGCCAAACTTGGCTTGCCCGAAGAGGTAATTGCCAAGCTGGGTGGTACGGCCGATGCCTTCGCCAAGACCCAGCAGGGCCAGCCGTTCATGATCCTTGGCGCACTGCTGCTGGTGTATCTGGTGCTGGGCATTCTTTATGAAAGCTATATCCACCCGCTGACCATTCTCTCGACACTGCCTTCGGCAGGCGTTGGTGCCTTGCTGACGTTGTACGTCACCGGTGGCGAATTCAGCTTGATCTCGCTGTTGGGGTTGTTCCTGCTGATCGGTGTGGTGAAGAAGAACGCCATTTTGATGATCGACCTGGCCTTGCAGCTGGAGCGCCATCAGCGCATGTCGCCGGAAGAGTCGATCCGCCGTGCCTGCCTGCTGCGCCTGCGACCGATCCTGATGACCACCCTGGCCGCCATCCTTGGCGCCTTGCCGCTGCTGCTGAGCCATGCCGAAGGCGCGGAAATGCGCCAGCCGCTGGGCCTGACCATCATCGGTGGCCTGGTGTTCAGCCAGGTCCTCACCCTTTACACGACGCCGGTTGTCTACCTGTACCTGGACCGCCTGCGCCACCGTTTCAACCGTTGGCGCGGCGTGCGCACCGACGCCGCCCTGGAAACCCCGCTATGACTTTTGCCCAGACCCCACTTCACCGTGCGCTGCAAGCGCTGACCCGTGGGCGTGGCTCGCGCCTGCTCGGCGCCGGGTTGTGCGTGGCCTTGCTCAGTGCCTGTACCCTGAGCCCGGACTACCACCGCCCCGAGCTGAACAGCCCGGCGGCGCAGTTCAAACACGCCGAAGGCTGGAGCCAGGCCACGCCATCCGATGCCATCGCCCGCGGCGCCTGGTGGGAAATCTACGGCGATACCGGGCTGAATGCGTTGGTCGAGGAGCTTAACCGCAGCAACCAGACCGTGGCGCAATCAGAAGCGCAGTACCGCCAGGCCCAGGCGCTGGTGCGCAGCAGCCGTGCGGCGCTGTTCCCCAGCCTGGACCTGAGTGCCAGCAAGAACCGCTCGGCGCAGGGTACCGGCAGCTCCAGTTCCAGCTTGTCCAACAACAGCAGCGGCATCCGCAATACCTACAACGCCCAGCTCGGTGTCAGCTGGGAAATCGACCTGTGGGGCAAGTTGCGCGAAACCATGAATGCCAACGAGGCCAGTGCCGAAGCCAGCCTCGCCGACCTCGCTTCGATCCGCTTGAGCCAGCAATCGGAGCTTGTGCAGAACTACCTGCAATTGCGGGTCATCGATGAGCAGAAGCGTTTGCTGGAAGCCACCGTGGCGGCCTATGAGCGCTCGTTGCGGATGACCGAAAACCAGTACCGCGCTGGTGTCTCTGGCCCGGATGCCGTCGCCCAGGCGCGTACCCAGCTGAAGAGCACCCAGGCTGATTTGATCGACCTGATCTGGCAGCGTGCGCAGTTCGAGAACGCCATCGCCGTGCTGCTGGGCAAGACCCCGGCCGATTTTGCCCTGGCTGACAGCAAGGCCATTCCGGCATTGCCGCAAATTCCGGTTTCGCTGCCGTCGCAGCTGCTGGAGCGTCGGCCGGACATCGCTGCTGCCGAACGCAACGTGATGGCGGCCAACGCCAATATCGGTGTGTCGCGGGCCGCGTACTTCCCCGACCTCAGCCTGAGCATGAGTGGTGGTTATTCCAGCAGCAGCTTCAGCAACTGGATCGAACTGCCCAACCGCTACTGGTCGGTAGGCCCGCAGCTGGCGCTGACCCTGTTCGACGCCGGCAAGCGCAGCGCCGAGGTGGACCGTACGGTGGCGGTGTATGACCAGACCGTGGCGCAGTATCGCCAGACCGTGCTGGATGGCTTCAAGGAAGTGGAAAACCTGTTGGTGCAGTTGAAGGTGTATGGCGATGAAGCCGTGGTTCGCCAGGAGGCGCTGGACGCTGCCCGCGAGTCGCTGCGCCTGACCGAGAACCAGTACCGCGCGGGGCTGATTGGCTACCTGGATGTCGTCAACGTACAGACCACGGCGCTGAGCAACGAGCGCAGCGTGTTGAACCTGCTGCAAGGGCGCCTGGTGGCCAGTGTGCAACTGGTGGCCGCGCTGGGCGGCGGCTGGGATGCAGAGCAGGCGTTTGCCGAGCAGGACTGAAGTGAACGCACGCTTTTGTGGGAGCGGCCTTGTGTCGCGAAGCGGCCCCAGATTATCAGCACAAACATCAATATTGCCGGTGCTGCTTCGCAGCCCTTTCGCGACACAAGGCCGCTCCCACAAAGTACGCCGCAGATCTGCTTAGGGCTCGCATTGGATCCATTCCCATTCGCAAAAACCCCGTGCGTTTCGCCTAAGCTTGAGTACAATCGTCAGCTTTTGCCGGGCCCCCTGTCCCGTCGCTGGAATTCCCAATGCTGACCGGTAGCTACTCCTCTTCGCTGGTGTTGATTTCGCTGTGCGTGGCGATTCTGGCGTCCTATACCGCCCTTGACCTGACCGGCCGTATTGCCACGGCCAAGGGGCGGGCGTCGTATTTGTGGATGGGAGGCGGCGCGCTGGCCATGGGCATCGGCGTGTGGTCGATGCACTTCATCGGCATGCTCGCGTTCAGCCTGCCCATCGACCTGGGCTATGACCTGGCCCTTACCGCGTTCTCGCTGCTGATCGCCGTCCTGTCCTCGGGTTTTGCCCTGTGGCTGGTGAGTCAGCCGAGCTTGCCGTGCCTGCAACTGGGTTTTGGCGCGCTGATCATGGGCGCCGGTATTGCCTGCATGCACTACACCGGCATGGCTGCGCTGCGCATGTTGCCGGGCATCGACTACGACCCGGCGCTGTTCGGGGCCTCGCTGCTGATCGCCGTGGGCGCCTCGGCAGCGGCGTTGTGGATCGCCTTCCGTCTGCGCCGGCACACCCCCTATGTGCGGCAGATCCGTGGCCTGGCGGCGGTGGTGATGGGCATCGCCATCGTTGGCATGCACTACACCGGCATGGCGGCGGCGAATTTCCCCGAGGGCAGCTTCTGCGGTGCTCTGGGCGGCGGGCTGCAGGGCGACGGCCTGGTCTATCTGGTGCTGATCACCACCCTGGCGGTGCTGGCGGTGGCCTTGCTGACCTCGGTGCTGGATGCCCGCCTGGAGGCGCGCACTGCCGAGCTGGCCCGTTCGCTGACACTGGCCAACCAGGAACTGACCCAGCTGGCCCTGCACGACACCCTTACCGACCTGCCCAACCGTACCCTGCTGGCCGACCGCATCGAGCAGGCCATCGCCAAGGTGGCGGAGCAGGGTGGCTGTTTTGCCCTGATGTTCATCGACCTGGACGGCTTCAAGCCGGTCAACGATGCCTTTGGCCATCATATCGGTGACCTGCTGCTCAAGGCCGTGGCGTCCCGCCTGCGCGGCCACCTGCACAGCCAGGACACCCTCGCGCGTATCGGCGGCGACGAATTCGTGCTGCTGGTAGAGCTGCAGGAGCCTGACGATGCCATGGACGTGGCGGTCAAGCAGGTGAACCTGGTGTCACGGCCATTCCGCGTGGCCGAGCATGACTTGCAGCTGTCGGCGAGCCTGGGCATTGTCCTGTATCCCGGCAACGGCCAGGACCAGCACGAGCTGCTGCGCAATGCCGATGCCGCCATGTACCACGCCAAAAGCGCTGGCAAGAACGGCTACAGTTTCTTTGATGTGTCGATGAACAGCAACGCACGCCAGCAACTGCAACTGCTGCAGGACCTGCGCCAGGCCCTGGAGCAACGCCAGTTCCGCTTGCATTACCAGCCCAAGTTCGACGCCCAGGCCTGCCTGCCGATCGGTGCCGAGGCGTTGTTGCGCTGGGAGCACCCGCAGCACGGCCTGTTGCTGCCCGACCGCTTCATCGGTCTGGCGGAAAAGACCGGCCTGATCATCCCGATCGGTGAGTGGGTGCTTGACGAAGCCTGCCGGCAGATGCGGCATTGGCTGGATCAGGGGCACCAAGGCTGGCGCATGGCGGTGAACCTGTCGGCCATCCAGTTCTGCCATGCCGGGCTGGTCGAGAGCGTGGCCCGGGCCTTGAGGGAGAACGGGCTGCCGGCCAACTGCCTGACCCTGGAAATTACCGAAACCACTGCCATGCACGACGCCAATGCCAGCCTGACCGTGCTGCAACGCCTGTCCGACATGGGCGTGGACCTGTCCATCGATGATTTTGGCACCGGCTACTCCAGCCTGATGTACCTCAAGCGCCTGCCGGCCAATGAGCTGAAAATCGACCGTGGCTTCGTGCGAGACCTGGAGCAGGACAGTGACGATGCAGCGATTGTTTCGGCAATCGTCGCATTGGGCCAGGCGCTGGGCCTGCGCATCGTTGCCGAAGGGGTGGAGACCGACAAGCAGCAAGACTTCCTGACCCGTCTGGGTTGTGATTCGCTGCAAGGTTACCTGCTGGGGCAGCCGGTACCAGCCGAGCAATTCATGGGCAAGTTACAGGCCTTGCACCAGGAGAAGAGCGCCTTGGTCTAGACAGCGTTGCGCAAGGTGAAGGCGGGGATGAAAGCGTCCATTTCCGCTTCGACGGCTTCGATGATGCGCTCTACATCAGCTGCGGCCATGATTGCCGCACACGGGATGCCGGCGATGGCCATCAGGGTTTCGCCGGTGGCGCGGTCGAACAGCCGCGCGATCATGCTGCGCGGCGCATCCATGGTGGCTTCGAAACCCAATGGGTGGAAATGCCAGCGCATCACCTGGCAGGCGTTGGGGAACGTCATCTTGTTCATGCCTGCCTCCTTGGTCCGTGCCTGGACATGGTCAACACCCCGCCACACACGTGGTGGCTGCCGGGAATGTAAAGATAGCAGCTGTCACGAGCGATTCTCGGCTGCCAACATGACAAATGTGCCAATCCATGACAGCGGTCACATCCGGGTCACCATGCCGATGTGACGGCGGCTTCCAGGCAAACGTTTTCCTGGCACGATCGCGCCGGTTAGCCTGTCCAATCAAGTAGATCTCACGGCTTGTTGGTGAAGTGTTTTTCGGACGAGCGGCGCAGTCACCCAAGCAGCCCCGCAGCAATGTTGATGGTGAATCCCAAAATCGCCGTATTGAACACAAAACCCACCAGCGAATGTGCCAGCACCACCCGGCGCAGTTGCCTGCCCGCAACGCCTACGTCGGAGGTTTGCACGGCCACGCTGATGGTGAACGAGAAGTAGTGAAAGTCCCAATAGTCCGGGTTGCGCTCGCCGTCGGCGAAACGCAACGGTGGTTCATGGTTGTGCCCGGTATAGAACAGGCGGGCGTAATGCAGGCTGAAGATGCAGCCGATCAACAGCCAGGAGCCGGCCACGGTCAGGCCGGTGTAGAGGTAGTGCAGGGCCAGTGCCGTGCCCTGCAGGCCTTTGCTGGACACCAGTTGCAGGGTGACCGCAGCGAGGCTGGCGATGGCCGCGATGCACACGGTGAACAAGACCATGCCTGCGTTTTCGTCTTCGACGCGGGCAACCTTGCGGACCTTTTCCGGGCTGGCGTCCCAGGTGAGGTACAGCACCAGCAGCAGGTACAGCCATACGCCAAGGTTCCAGCCGGCGAGGATGTGCTGCACGGTGTCACCGGCGGGGATCAGCCAGGCGCCGACAAGGCCGACTGCGGCGGCGAAACTCAGGCGGGGGTGGGTTCGGGTCAGGCGGTGGAAAGCCATGGGGCCTCATTTACTGGGGGTGTGGCTACTACTCTAGACGGTTGCGGCCGGAGTACTGGTTTACACGGTCTTTGTGGGCGCGTTGCCTGCGGTTTTCTTTGATGTCGCCCATCGCACGGCATTGCAACTCTCAGTACACTGCATGCTCAAACACCAACATCCGTTGAACTCGAGGTTTTTGCATGACGCTCAGTCCTTTGGCAGGCAAGCCGGCTCCGGCCAGCGTGCTGGTCGATATTCCCCGACTGCTCACCGCCTACTACACCGGCCGCCCCGACGCTGCCGTGGCGGCCCAGCGGGTGGCCTTCGGCACCTCGGGGCACCGGGGCACTTCGCTTGAATTGAGTTTCAACGAATACCACGTGCTGGCCATTACCCAGGCCATCTGCCTGTACCGCCAGGAAAAGGGCATCGATGGCCCGCTGTTCATCGGCGCCGACACCCACGCGCTGTCGGCACCGGCCACTGCCAGCGCCCTGGAAGTGCTGGCTGCCAATGGCGTGCAGGTAATGCTGTCCAAGGACGACGAATACACGCCCACGCCGGCCGTGTCCCATGCCATCCTCTGCCATAACCGTGGCCGCAAGCAGGGCCTGGCCGACGGCATCGTCATCACCCCATCGCACAACCCGCCGCAAAGCGGTGGGTTCAAGTACAACCCGCCCAATGGCGGCCCTGCAGACAGCGACGTGACCAAATGGGTCGAGGCCAAGGCCAACGAGTTGCTGGCAGCGAACCTGGCGGGCGTCAAGCGCATGGACCATGCCCAGGCGCTGCAGGCGCCGACCACCCACCGCCACGACTACGTGAGCAGCTACGTGGCGGACCTGGAAAACGTGATCGACTTCGACGTCATCCGCAGCGCCAAGCTGCGCCTGGGCGTCGACCCGTTGGGCGGGGCAGGGGTGCGATACTGGTCGGCCATTGCCGAGCACTACAAGCTGGACCTGGAAGTGGTGAACACCGAGGTGGACCCGACCTTCCGCTTCATGACTGTCGACTGGGACGGCCAGATCCGCATGGACCCTTCCTCGCCGTATGCCATGCAAGGCCTGATCGGCCTGCGCGAGCGCTTCGACGTGGCTTTTGCCTGCGACCCGGACCACGACCGCCACGGCATCGTCACCTCCGACGGCCTGCTGGCGCCGAACAACTACCTGGCCGTCGCGATCGACTACCTGTTCCGCCACCGCCCGCAATGGCGCACTGACGCCGCGGTGGGCAAGACCGTGGTGTCCAGCGGCCTGATCGACCGCGTCACCCAGCGCCTGGGCCGTGAGCTGTACGAAGTGCCGGTGGGCTTCAAGTACTTTGCCCAAGGGTTGTTCGACGGCTCGCTTGGCTTTGGCGGCGAAGAGAGCGCCGGTGCGTCGTTCCTGCGCCGTGATGGTTCGGTCTGGGCGACCGACAAGGATGGGTTGATCCCGGCCTTGCTGGCCGCCGAGATGACCGCCCGCACCGGGCGCAACCCGAGCCAGGCCTATGCCGACCTGACTGACGCGCTGGGCAAGCCGTTCGCCACCCGCGTCGAGGCCAAGGCCGATGCGCGGCAGAAGGCGTTGTTGAGCAAGCTGGCGCCGGAACAGGTGAAATCGACCGAACTGGCGGGTGAGCCGATCGTGCAGATCCTCAGCCACGCACCGGGCAATGGCCAGGCGATTGGCGGGCTGAAGGTGATGACCGCCAATGGCTGGTTCGCCGCGCGGCCGTCGGGCACCGAGGACATCTACAAGATCTACGCCGAAAGCTTCATCGACGAGGCGCACCTGCAGCGCCTGGTGCAGGAAGCGCAGGTGCTGGTGGATGCGGCGATTGCCTGACCGGTAACAAACCGCTTGGTGCTGCGGCGCAACGTAAATTAGAATTAATCCTATTTACGCCGCCGCAGGGCCATCCCCATGATCGACGCCGCGCCGCCACCGGAGCCTAGCTTGCCTGCCCTGTACCGGGAGCATCGCAGCTGGCTTGAAACCTGGCTACGCCGGCGCCTGGGCAATGCCTGGGATGCCGCCGACCTCAGCCAGGATACCTTCCTGCGGGTATTGACCAGTGCCCAGCCATTGGCAGACATTCGTGAGCCACGCGCCTACTTGCTGACCGTGGGCAAGCGGCTGTTGAGCAACTTCTACCAGCGGCGCAGCCTGGAGCAGGCCTACCTTGATGCCCTGGCGCATCTGCCCGAGCAGCACGTGCCCTCGCCAGAGCAGCGCTGGGTGTTGCTGGAAACCCTGCAAGCCCTGGATGAGCTGCTCGATGGCCTGAAGGCGCCGGTGCGCAAGGCCTTTCTATGGAGCCAGCTCGAAGGCCTGGGTTACGCCGAAATAGGCAAGCGCCTGGGCGTTTGCGAACGCTCCGTCAAACGTTACATGGCGCAGGCCTACGAACATTGCCTGCTGGTCGAGTTGCAATGACCACCCACTCACCCGAAACCCGCGAAGCTGTGCGTGCTGCCGCCCGCTGGCTGGCGCTGCTGGATTCTGGCAACGTCAGCGAGACGGATTTGTTGCGCCTGGCGCAATGGCGGGCCAGCAACAGGCTGCACGAAGACGCCTGGCAAAAGGCTTCAGTGCTGCGCGAGCGTTTTTCCGGATTACCCGGTGCCTTGGCCCTGGCCACTCTGGACCGCCCGGACCCCGGCCGCCGCGCGCTCCTCAAGCAAGCCCTGGGTGTAGCAGCATTGCTACCGGCCGCGTGGCTGGCAAGCCAGGAATTGCCGCTGGAGGCCTGGACGGCCGACATGCGCACCGCAGTAGGGGAGCGCCGGCAGGTGCTGCTGAGCGATGGCACCTTTGTGCAGTTGAACACTGACAGTGCGGTGGACGTCGACCTGGGCGCGCGCCGGCTGACGCTGTTGCGCGGCGAAGTGGCGATCAGGATGCCCGATAACCTGAGCCTGGCCGTGCAGGTGCCTTACGGCCAGGTTGCACTTGGCGGTGGCGGCTTCAATGCGGGCGAAGTGTGCTTGCGCCTGGTCGATCAGGCCTGCCGGGTTTCGGTCGTCACGGGGCTGGCCAGCCTGCAGCCACTGCGTGGCCCGGCCCGGGTGGTGCAGGCCGGGCAGCAGGCCAGCTTGCAGGTGGCAGACGTCGGGCCGGTCACAGTCCTGGACGAATGGTTGTTGGGTTGGCGCGAAGGCGTGCTGCGGCTGGATGACCGCCCCTTGGGCGAGCTGTTGCATGAGCTGCGAAGGTATCGCCACGGTGTGCTGCGCTGGGCGCCGGAACTGGAACGCCTGCGGGTGACTGGCACTTTCCGCCTGGACGATACCGACCGGGTGCTGGCCTTGCTGGCCGCCAGCCTGCCATTGCAGGTGCAGACGCGCACGCGTTACTGGGTGAGCCTGGCGGCGCGAGAAAATCGCGCATGAGGCTGTCCCCTTTTTTTCACTCGCCGGTCATTACCGGTAGCAGAAACCAAAGGGGAGCCTTGTTCAATGCCTGCACTAATGTCTTGCCGCCTGCGCCCACTGGTGCGCGCAGCGCGTCCGTTGTTTGCCATGAGCCTGTTGTTGTGTGCACCCGCCTGGGCCGATGAAGCGGCGCGGCGTGCCTATCAGGTGCCAGCCGCCAGCCTGGGCGCCGCACTCACCCGGTTTGCCGACCAGGCCGGCGTCAGCCTTTCGCTGGACCCGGCACTGGTCCAGGGCCGGCAGAGCAATGGCCTGTCGGGTCGCTACAGTGTCGAAGAAGGGTTCTTGCAGCTGCTGAGTGGCAGCGGCCTGCAATTGCTGCCCGTGGGTGAGGGCGCGTTCACTCTGGTACCGGCACCCCAGGCGGGTGGCGCGCTGGAAATTGCCCCTACCAGCATTGTCGGCGGCCTGGCGGCAGGCGGTGAAGCACAGCCATATGCCGGTGGGCAGGTTGCGCGCCAAGGTGCACAGGGCCTGCTTGGCGCACGCGATTTCATGGAAACCCCGTTCAGCATCACCAGCTACACCAGCGAGCTGGTGAAGAACCAGCAAGCACGCACCTTGGGCGAGCTCATCGCCACCGACCCCTCGGTGCGTGCGACCAACCCGGCGGGTGGGCGTTTCGAGCAATTCACCATTCGCGGCTTCAGCCTGTTCAACAGTGACGTGGCGTACAACGGCCTGTACGGCATCTTGCCGACCTACTCGATCGACATGGAAATGGCCGACCGGGTCGATATCATCAAAGGCCCCAGCCAGTTGATCAACGGCATTTCACCGCGTGGCAGCGTGGGCGGCGGCATCAATGTGCAGCCCAAGCGGGCCGGCGACAAGCCGATCACCGAGTTCACCGGCAGCTATGCGTCGGCTGGCCAGGCAGGCGGCGCGGTGGACGTTGGCCGGCGCTTTGGCGAAGGTCAGCAGTTTGGCGTGCGCTTCAACGGTGTGAAGCAGGCGGGCGATACCGAGTGGGACCACCAGCGCGTCGAGCGCGAAATGGCGGTGCTGGGCCTGGATTTTCGTGGCGAGCGCCTGCGGTTGTCGGCAGACCTCGGCCACACCGAGCGTGACACCGATGCGCCGCAAGAGCGTGTGCTGGTCGGTGCCAACGCCAAAGTGCCGGACGCCAACGATGTACGCCACAACTATGCCCAGGCCTGGAGCAAGGCGCGCACCAACGACACCTTTGGCGCACTGCATGCCGAGTACGACGTCAGCGAGTCGCTGCTGGCCTATGGCGCTATCGGCGCGCGCAAAAGCAACCATGACTTCCTGCGGCACAACGTATCCATCACCAACGATGCCGGTGACTTCACCGTGCAGCCGCGCGACTTTACCCGCGATGAAACGGTGCGCACCGCCATGGCGGGTGTGCGCAACTGGTTCCACACCGGGCCAGTCAGCCACGAACTGAACCTGGCCGCTACCTACTTCTACATGGACTTCACCAACGGCGGCGCGCGCTATGCTTCGGCGCCCAGTAACCTCTACAACCCGGTAGCGACACCGATGCCTGGTACGCCCACCCGCATTGATCCAGAGGTCTACACGGAAAACCGCTTCTCTGGCGTGGCTTTGGCCGACACCCTCGGGTTTTTCGATGACCGCCTGTTGCTGACCCTGGGGGCACGTTGGCAGCGGGTGCAAGTGGATGACTGGAGCGATGGCGTCAAAGGCGACACCGCCTACGACGAAGAAAAAGTCTCGCCCTCTGGCGGCGTGTTGCTCAAGGTTACCGACCAGCTGTCGTTGTACGCCAACTACATGGAAGGCCTGAGCCAGGGCAAGATCGCACCGTCGACCTCGGTCAACGAAGACCAGATCTTCCCGCCGTTCACCAGCCGCCAGGTTGAGGTGGGGGCCAAGTACGACCTGGGCCAGGTCGCCTTTACCGCCAGTGCCTTCCGCATCCGCCAGCCGGCCTACGAGACCAACGCCACTTCGCGGGTGTTCGGCCCCAATGGCAAACGCGACAACCGTGGTATCGAGCTGAGCGTGTTCGGTGAGCCCGTACAAGGGGTGCGGGTGCTGGGTGGGGTGATGTATATCGACAGCGAGCTGACCGATACCGTGGGTGGCGCCGTTGATGGCAACCGCGCGCCGGCCACGCCCGAGTACAACGTCAACCTCGGCGCCGAATGGGACGTGCCGGGAGTGAGTGGCCTGACACTGACGGCGCGGGGCATTCACTCCAGCTCGCAATACCTGGACCAGAACAACAGCAAGCAGATCGACGGCTGGGAGCGCTACGACCTGGGGGCGCGCTACGCCTTCAACGTGGACGCTACCGAGGTTACCTTGCGGGCCAGTGTCGAGAACGTGCTGGATGATCGCTACTGGAGCTCGGCCGGTGCCTCGGATGACAGTGAGCCGGGGCTGACCCTTTCCACGCCGCGGACCTACCTCCTATCGGCAACCGTAGGTTTCTAGCTCAAGCAGCCGGGGCCGCTTTGCGGCCCATCGCCGGCAAGCCAGCTCCAACACTGGCAAGCCAGCTCCAACACTGTTCGCGCCAGCCGGGAACAATGCCATCCTTGTGGGAGCTGGCTTGCCGGGGATGGGCTGCGCAGCAGCCCCAATGGCCTCACCAGCCTACATCGCCCGCCCAAGCTTTTGCGCCTGGCCCTGCAACACGCGCATCAGGTGCATCGCCGCATGCGATGGCGGCTCGAAGCGCGAATAGACAAAGCTGATGTCGAAGTGAATTTCGTCCGCCAGCGGCACCACCGCCAGGCCGCTGTCCTGCGCCACGAATTCGTCGATCACGCTGATGCCCATGCCTTGCTTGACTAGCGCCACAGCCTCGTTGGCATTGGTGAACGACAAAAGTGACGGCAATTGCGCGCCGTGGCGCTCGATGTGCTCGGCAAGCAGCTTGCCAAACGGCATGTCGGGCCTGAACAGCAGCAGCGGATGGCCTTCCAGTTGTTGCAAGGTCAGCGAGGTATGCCCGGCCAACGCGTGCTCGGTTGGCATCACCACCACCATGCGCCCGCGCATGAAGGGCTGCGAATGCAGGTGATCGTGTACCACGGGCAGGGCGGCAATCGACAGGTCGACCTTTTTCGACAGGATCTGGTTGGGCATTTCGCCCATCAGCGAAGTTTGCCACTCGATGTTCAGCGAAGGCGCCTCACGCTTGAGTTGGGCCAGGGCAATCGGGATGACCACCGTCGACAGCGAAGCGCTGCACGAGATTCGCAGCTTGCGGTGGCCGCCTGCACCCAGTGACAGGGCGCATTCGTTGACCTCCAGCGCTGCCTGGTACACCCGCTCGACTTCGCGGAACAGCACCTGCGCCTCGGCCGTGGGCACTAGGCGGTTGTTGATGCGCTCGAACAGGCGGTAGCTCAAACGCCCCTCGATGTACTGGATCAGCTTGCTGACGGCCGGCTGCGACACGTACAGCAGCTTGGCCGCCGCGCTGATCGAGCCGGTCAGCATCACCGCACGGAACACTTCCATGTGCCGCAGCTTGAACACCATGGGGCTTGCGTCTGCGCCTTCGTTGCCAAGCAGCATATCTATTACCTTCGGTTATGGTCTTTGCCATCTGGGTATGAGCGCCAAACCTGGCCACGCAGTATCGTTAACCCAGCCAAATTGCCCTTGCGGCGCACAATAACAAGATCTGAAGGCAAGCGCAGTGGCGCTGCCGGGAGTGCTGCGTGAACATCTTTGACGAACCGAAGATCGATTGCCATAACCATCTGTTTGACCCCGCCCGTTTCCCTTACCACCCCGACGCACCCTATGCCCCCTCTGGCCAGGAAGTCGCCACCCAGGAACAGTTCACCCGGGTGATGGACACCTATGGCGTGCAACATGCCTTGCTGGTGGGCCCCAACAGCGGCTACCACACCGACAACCGCTGCCTGCTGCATGCCTTGGCCACCGGGCAAGGGCGGTTCAAGGGCGTGGCGGTGGTCGAGGTGGATATCCAGCTCGATGCGCTGGCTGCGCTGCAGGCGCAAGGGGTGGTCGGTGTCGCCTTCAATCCCGCGCTGTACGGGGTAGCCAGCCTCAAGGACGTTGACGGCCTGTTGGGCAAGCTTGCCGAGCTCGACCTGTTCGCCCAGGTGCAGGTGTGCGAAGACCAACTGCTTGAACTGCGGAGCCTGCTTCAGGGCTCGCGTGCACATTTGCTGATCGACCATTGCGGGCGGCCGGACGTGGCGGCTGGCGTGCAGCAGCCGGGCTTCCAGGCGCTACTGCAACTGGCTGACAGTGGCCGCGCCAGCGTCAAGCTGTCTGGCATGCAGAAGTTCGCGGCGGCCGATGCGTTGCTGGAGCAAAGCCGTGCCTACGTGCACGCCTTGCTCGAAGCCTTCGGTGCGGATGCCTGCGTGTGGGGCTCGGATTGGCCGTTCATTCGCCAGCGCTCGCGGGTGGACTACGGCCCGTTGCTGAAACTGGCCGAGCGCCTGATGCCGGATGCCCGGCTGCGCCAGGCAGTGATGTGGGACACCCCACGACGTCTGTTCGGGTTCGCCTAGAACCCCGTTTTGCCATTCCAATAACAAGAGAGCAACCGTCATGAACACTGAACAGAACGCCAGCCTCGGGGTGTTTGACACCCCGGCACGCGCGCAGCAACGCACCCGCACCCGCTTCATGATCCTGGCGCTGATATCGGGCGGCACCATGATCAACTACCTCGACCGCAGTGTGATGGGCATTGCCGCGCCCAGCATCAGTGCCGACCTGGGCCTGAACGCGGCGATGATGGGGGTGATTTTTTCTGCCTTCTCGTGGACCTACGCTGCCGCGCAGATCCCCGGTGGCATCCTCATCGACCGGTTGGGCACCAAGCTCACCTACTGGCTGGCACTGACGTTGTGGTCGCTGTTCACCGGCCTGCAAGGGCTGGCGCAGGGCTTTCTGTCGTTGCTGGGCATGCGCTTTCTGGTGGGCATGACCGAAGCACCGTGTTTCCCTACCAACAGCCGGGTAGTGGCTACCTGGTTCCCGCAGAATGAGCGGGCCAGGGCGACCGGTATCTATACCTTTGCCGAATACACCGGGCTGGCGTTCCTGACGCCGCTGTTGTTCTGGGTGCTGCATGCCTATGGCTGGCGCTTTCTGCTGCTGGCCGTGGGCCTGATGGGCATCCTCTATGGCCTGGTGTGGTGGCGCAAGTACCACGAGCCGCACGAGTCGACCACCGCCAACCAGGCCGAACTCGACTACATCGCCGCCGGTGGCGGGGTGGTCGATGGCGGGCAGAAAGCCACCCAGTTCCGTTGGTCGCAGATCCCGGCGCTGCTCAAGCACCGCAACATGCTGGGCATCTGCCTGGGGCAGTTCGCCTGCAACTCCACCAACGTGTTCTTCCTGACCTGGTTCCCCACTTACCTGGTCACCGAGCGGCATATGCCCTGGCTCAAGGTCGGCTGGGTGGCGGTGCTGCCGTTCATTGCCGCTTCGCTGGGCACGCTGGTCGGCGGCTGGCTGTCCGACGCCTTGCTGCGCCGGGGTTACTCGCTGAACGTGGCGCGCAAGCTACCGGTTATCGCCGGGCTGCTCACCGCTTCGGTGATCGTGCTGGCCAACTATGTGGAGTCCGATGCGCTGGTCATCACCATCCTGTGCATTGCCTATTTCGCCCAGGGCATGTCGGCGCTCGCCTGGATGATCGTCTCCGACATTGCCCCCAAAGGTTTGCTGGGCCTCAGTGGTGGCCTGTTCAACCTGTTTGCCAACGCGGCGGGCATCGTTACCCCCCTTACCATCGGCATCATCGTTTCGATGACTGGCTCGTTCGTCTGGGCCTTGGCGTTCGTGTCGTCGATCACCGTGCTGGGGGCGCTGTGCTACCTGTTCATGGTCAGCGACCTGCGTCGCTTGCCGGAAATTCCTTCTGTCGAAAATGGAGCTAAACAATGAGCCAGTACCTGCAAGGCCAGACCGCAATCGTGACCGGTGGCATGCGTGGCATCGGCCTGGCAATCGCCCAGCGCCTGCATACGGCCGGCGCCCAAGTGGTGATCTGGGACCTCGCTGTCGACGGCTGGAACAGCGTGGAAAACGGCTTTGAGCCGGTGCTGCGCCAAGCGGTCGATGTGTCGTCGCTGGCCTCGGTCGAGGCGGCTTTTGCCGAGACGCTGGCGCGCTTGGGCCAAGTCCAGATCCTGGTCAACAATGCCGGCATCAACGGCCCGGTGGTGGCGTCGTGGGAGTACCCGCCAGAGGCCTGGGACAAAGTCATCGCCATCGACCTGAACGGTGTGTTCTATTGCTGCCGCACCGCCATCCCGCACATGCGTGAACGTGGCTACGGGCGCATCGTCAATATCGCCTCCATGGCCGGCAAGGATGGGGTGCAGTACATCTCGGCATATTCGGCCGCCAAGGCCGGGGTCATCGCCTTCACCAAGGCGGCGGCCAAGGAGCTGGCGCAGGACGGTGTGTTGCTCAACTGCGTGGCACCGGCCATGGTCGAGACGCCGCTGATGGCCGAGATGACAGCGGAACACATTGCCGCGAGCAAGGCCAAGATCCCCATGGGGCGCTTCCTCAAGGCCGAGGAGATCGCCAATATGGTCAGCTGGATTGCCGGGCCCGAGTGCAGCTTTACCACCGGCTTTGTCTTCGACCTCAGTGGTGGGAGGGCGACCTATTGACTGGCCTGGGCGTGGCACACCTGACGGCGCTGCAACTGGCGCCGGCGAGGCTGGTACGCGAGGCGCGCCACGCCGGGTTCAGTGCGGTGGGGCTGCGCCTGCACCCGGTGATGGCGGGTGCACTGGCCTACCCGGTTGCGGCCGGTAGCCAGGCAATGCGGGAGCTGCGGGCTGTGCTGGCTGGGGAAGGCGTGCGGGTGACGGACATCGAGTTCGTGTCGCTGACGGCGCAAACCCGGGTGGCTGACTACCAGCCGCTGCTGGCGGCAGGTGCCGAGTTGGGCGCGGTGAGCCTGACAGTGTCCGGCGACGATGAGGATGTTGCACGGCTGACCAGCAACTTTGCAGCGCTGTGTGAGTTGGCGCGTGGCCATGGCCTGCGTGTGGACCTGGAGTTCATGCGCTGGCGGCCGGTGGCGACTTTGCAACAGGCTTGCGCGGTGGTGACGGGGGCGGGGCAGGCCAACAGTGGCGTGTTGGTTGATGCCTTGCACCTGTTCCGCTCCGGTGGCCAGGTGGTCGACATCGGCGCAGTCGACCCGCATTTGCTGCGTGCGGTGCAACTGTGTGATGCACCGATGCTGGCGCCTGCAGAGGCGCTGATCATCGCGGAAGCGCGCGAGGGCCGCTTGCTGCCGGGCGAAGGGCAGCTGCCGCTGGCAACGTTGCTGGCGGCGTTGCCGGGGGACGTGAAGATCAGTGTTGAGGTGCCGTGCGCCGGCTTGCCCGCCGAGCAGCGGCTGCAAGCGGCGGCACAGGTAACCCACGGCTGGCTGCACGGCAGGCGACCTGTGTCACCCGCTGTGCAGGTTGCGGGTCACTGCTGATCCGGTACCACGGCGATCACGTCGATCTCCATCAGCCACTCGGCCTGGGCCAACCCGGCGACCACCAGCCCGGTGGAGATCGGGAACACGCCCTTCAGCCACTTGCCCACTTCCTTGTACACCGGCTCGCGGAAGCGTGGGTCGGTGATGTAGGTGGTGGTCTTGACGATGTGCGACAGGTCCGAGCCCGCTTCTTCAAGCAGTTGCTTGACGTTCTTCATCGCCTGTTCGGTCTGCGCCTGGGGGTTACCCAGGCCCACCAGCTTGCCTTCGAAGTCGGTACCGACCTGGCCGCGCACATAGATGGTGTTACCGGCCCGCACGGCCTGGCACAGGTCGTTGTCCAGGGTCTGGTTGGGGTAGGTTTCCTTGGTGTTGAACATGCGGATGCGAGTATGGGTAGGCATCAGTGGGCTCCGAGGGTGCTGACGTTGCTGATCGTGTTGGTTTGCTGCTCATCCGCCTCGCGCTGTTCGCGGTCGCGGTAGGCCAGGTAGGTGCGTTGCGTGGCGATGTGGCCGGCGACGTGCTTGGCGTCGTGCCACACGCCCCAGATGAACGACGAACCCCGGCGCGACAACCACGGCAGGCCAAGGAAGTACACGCCAGGTTCGCGGGCAACGCCGCGCTGGTGCTGGGGCTTGCCGTTGGCATCGAAGGTGTCCACCTGCAGCCAGCTGAAGTCCACGCCATAACCGGTGGCCCAGATGATGCTGGTAACGCCGGCCTTGGCCAGGTCCAGTTCGCGCAGCGGGTTGCTCATGCAGGCCGGGTCGGCCAGGCGAGTGCGGGCTTCGGGTTCTTCCGGCAGGTCCAGGCCGTTGCTTTCGATGTAGGCATCGGCGGCATCCAGCAGGGCCAGGTAGTTTTCATCGCCGCGGTTGATGTTCTCGACCAGGTTGTCCTGGAAACGCGCCACGCCGTTCTCGAACGACTGGGTAAGGCCGACCAGGGTCATGCCTTGATGGGCGAGGGCACGGAAGTCTACGGTGTGGCCGCCACGGGCGCCGCTGACGGCGATGGTGACGTGCTCGCGACCGGGCTTGGCGATTTCTGCGTCCCATTCACCCAGCACACCCAGCCACCAGCAGAAATCGCGGTTGCGGTAGGCCCGTGGCGGGCGGTCGTGGGCACCGACCGACAGGTACACCTGGCGGCCTGCGCGCATCAGTTCTTCGGCAATCTGCACGCCGGAGGAGCCTGCGCCCACCACCAGCACTGCGCCCTCAGGCAACTGCCCGGGGTTGAAGTAGGCGGCGGAGTGGATCTGGTGCAGGTTGCTGTCTTTCGGTGCGATGGCCGGGATCACCGGCTTCTGGAACGGGCCGGTGGCAGCGACCACACGGTTGGCGCGGATCACCCCTTCATTGGTTTCGATGGTGAAGCCAGGGCGGTCGCTGTTGCGCACCACGCGCTTCACTTCGATGCCGGTGCGCACTGGCAGGTTGTACTTGCGTACGTACTGCTCGAAGTAGTCGGCCACTTGGTCCTTGCCCGCGAAGGCGTCGGCGTCGAGGTTGAATTCCAGGCCTGGGAAGCGGTCGTGCCAGACCGGGCCGTTGGCCACCAGCGAGTCCCAGCGGCCGGTGCGCCAGGCCTCGGCGATGCGGTTGCGCTCCAGCACCAGGTGCGGCACGCCAAGCTTGTTCAGGTGTTCGCTCATGGCCACGCCGGCCTGGCCGGCGCCGACGACGAGCGTGTCGATTTCGAGGTTGTTCAGTGTCATGTCCGAGCCCTTGTTCAGGCGGTTTTTGTAAGGTCGGTTTGGAGGACCGCCGTTGCCTGGAGCCAGACTAGGGATGCTGCACAAATGGCGAAAATAGTATTTAGCTGGTGCTTGCCGATAAAACGGCGAAGGCCTTGGATTTTGTGGTGTGTAGGTGTGTTGATCCCGTGTATGTCGTGGCTTTTTTGGGGGGCGGAAATCGAGCGCCGCCCGCGCGGCGCACGATCTCTGCCACAGCAAAGTTTTTTCCTGCCTAACCCCTCGGAAAATGTTGGTTTCGTGGGCTAGAAGGTTGCGCCCAGAATGCCCTGCATCGCACAGGACAACAGGAGCATTACCATGACCTTCTCCATCATTGGCCGCTGCCAGGAAACCGGCCAGGTCGGCATCGCCATCAGTTCGTCGAGCATCGCCGTGGGGGCCCGCTGCCCTTGGGTACGTGCGGGTGTTGGCGCTGTTTCCACCCAGAACATCACCTTGCCGGCACTGGGCCCGCAGATTCTCGATGCCCTGGAGCAGGGCCAGTTGCCGCCTGCGGCTGCGCTGGACCGGGTACTGAGCGCCAATGGCTGGAGCGAGTACCGGCAGGTCACAGTGATCGACAGCCAAGGCCAGGTGGCACTGTTCACCGGTCGTGAGGCATTGGGCACGCACAATGCCGTGGCCGGTGAGCAATGCGCGGCGGCGGGTAACCTGTTGTCCTCGACCCAGGTGATCGAAGCGATGGTCCTGGCCTTTGAAGAGGCCGGCGGGCACCTGGCCGACCGCTTGCTGGCTGCCATGCATGCGGCGATGGCCGCAGGTGGCGAGGCCGGGCCGGTGCACTCGGCAGCGTTGAAGATCGCTGGCGAGCTGACCTGGCCATTGGTGGACCTGCGCGTGGACTGGGCCGATACCGACCCGATCGGTGTGCTCGATGGCCTGTGGCAGGCGTACCGCCCGCAGATGCAGGATTACGTTACCCGCGCCCTGAACCCGACGGCCGCGCCCAGCTACGGGGTGCCGGGCGATGAGTGATTTTGCCAGCCGCGCGCTGCTGGCCCGGCTGGTCGGCTTTGCAACGGTCAGCCGGGACTCCAACCTTGAGCTGATCGGCTTTATCCGTGATTACCTGGCAGAGCAGGGGGTGGAAAGTGAACTGTTCCATAACCCCGAAGGCACCAAAGCCAACCTGTTCGCCACCATCGGCCCCCAGGGCGTTGGCGGCGTGGTGCTGTCGGGGCACACCGATGTGGTGCCGGTGGACGGCCAGGCCTGGACCGTCGAGCCGTTTGCCCTGAGCGAACGTGACGGGCGCCTGTATGGCCGCGGCACGGCCGACATGAAAGGCTTCATCGCGTCGGTGCTGGCCGCGGTGCCCGCGTTCCTTGCCCAGCCGTTGCACCTGCCGGTGCACCTGGCATTTTCCTACGACGAGGAAGTGGGTTGCCTGGGTGTGCGGTCGATGCTGGCCGCGCTCGAACAGCGCCCGCACAAGCCACGCCTGTGCCTGATTGGCGAACCCACCGAGCTGAAGCCGGTGCTGGGGCACAAAGGCAAGCTGGCGATGCGCTGCCAGGTGCAGGGTGCGGCCTGCCATTCGGCGTATGCGCCGTATGGGGTGAATGCCATCGAGTATGCGGCGAAGCTGATCGGCAAGTTGGGTGACATCGGTGACGCGCTGGCATTGCCGGTGCATCACGACGTGCGCTTCGACCCACCGTTCTCCACGGTGCAGACCGGGGTGATCAAAGGGGGCAGGGCACTGAATATCGTGCCGGCAGAGTGTGAGTTCGATTTCGAAGTGCGCGCGCTGCCAGGGTTCGAGGCACAGGCAGTGGCCGACCAGTTGCAGACTTATGCAGAGGCCGAGCTGCTGCCGCGTATGCGCAAGGTCAATGCGGCCAGTGAGATTCGCCTACAACCGTTGAGCGCCTACCCAGGGCTGGCGACATCGGCAGACAGCGAGGCTGCGCGGCTGGTGGCGTTGCTCAGTGGCACGGATGAATTCGGCACGGTGGCGTTTGGTACAGAAGGCGGCCTGTTCGACCAGGCAGGGATCCCGACCGTGGTGTGCGGGCCTGGCAGCATGGACCAGGGGCACAAGCCGGATGAATTCGTCAGTGTCGAGCAGTTACGGGGGTGTGATGCCATGCTGCTGAGGTTGGTGGATTACCTGCGGCAGGCTCCCGTCTGACAGGGTAAAGAACGTATGCAGGAGCGACCTTGTGTCGCTCCTGCAGGGATCGGTGTCTGCTTCAGGTTAGAAGCTGGCCTTGACCTGCAGGCCAACCACCAACGCGTTGTCGATCTTCTTCCCCGAGAACGCCCCCGGCTCGATGATGTACTGCACATCCGGGCGCAGGTTCAACCATGGCGTCGCCTGGTAGCCATAGCTCAGTTCGATCAACTGCTCGGCGCTGTCGATGTCGGGGAACTGCTGGCCAGCGTTGAAGGCGGCGTCTTCCAGCACATCGCGGCTACGCGGGTTAGGCACGGCACGGCCGTAACCCAGCGCCACCGTATCTTTCGGGCGGCCTTCGAACGGCTTGTACAGCACCACGCCGGCGCCATACCACTTGGTGAACGGCGAGGCGGCCTTGCTGGATGCCGAGTACTGGCCGAAGGCATGCAGGCTGCGGCCTGGCGAGCTTTGGTCGTTCCACACGGCCTGGTCGATCAGCAGGTAGTGGCCGCCACGGCCGGATACTTCGTCATCGCTGCCGATGCGTTTCACGTCGGAGCTGTCGTAGTAGTAGCCCAGCTTGTACTCGCCGGGCAGTTCACCCTGCAGCTTGTACACCAGCTCCACCGGTACCACGGTGCCGGTGGTGTGCTTGGGGCCCAGGTGCCAGGCGCGGCTGGAGTTGCCATTGCTCTCGGGGTCGACGTTGAACGCCGCCACGCGCAATTGCCAGGCAGGCGACAGGTCGTACTTCACCCGCACGCCCAGGTGAGCGTTGGGGTAGTTGGTCCAGCCGCTGCCACCGGACATGTTCAGCGGGTGGCCACAGAAGCCGGCGTTCATGAAGTTGCACAGGATGCCGCTGTCCAGGCCGCCCAGGTCGTTACCCATGGCCATGTAGCCCAGCTTGACGTTGAGCGCCGGGGTGAACAGGGTGCGCTCGTAGCTCAGCTCGGTCAGGCGGGTGTACAGGCCACCGAAGTTTTCCTGGATCGGCAGGCGGTTGCCTACCAGGTCTTCCGAGGCACTGTTACCACGGCGGTCGTTGATGGTCAGCTGGACCTTGCCGCCGTTGTCCAGGCCGTACAGTTTCGACAGGTCGAACTGCACGCCCAGCTTCAGGTTCTGCGAATAGCGCGCCGAGCGGTGCAGGCCGCCGTGGGCGTTGTAGGCGGTTTCGCCGCTGTAGTCGCCGGTGAACTTCACGCCGTCGTCTTCAAGCTGGTGGCGCAGGCCGCCCCAGTCGCCGGTCAGGGTACTGCGGGTCATCAGGTCGCCGTCGGCCAGGGCGGTGGTGCTGGCCAAGGCCAGCAGCAGGGTAGGGGTAATGCGAATTGCGGATGGCATTGCTGTGTCTCGGGTTGTTATTCAGGGCCATTCACGGCTGAACCCGCGCCCGCATGGCCAGTGCTGACCTTGTGGGAGCGGGTTCACCCGCGAAGGGGGCGACGCGCTCTTACGGCAAGGCGTAAGAAATCACGTAGTCGCCGCGGTCAGTCGACTGGCGGGCGCCGCCAGCAGTGACGACCACGTACTGCTTGCCGGTCTTCGGCGAAACATAGGTCATCGGGCCGCCCTGGCTGCCCACTGGCAGGCGAGCCTTCCAGATTTCGTTACCGTTGCTGCTGTCGTAGGCGCGCAGGTAGAAGTCCTGGGTGCCGGCGATGAACACCAGGCCGCCTTGGGTCGACAGGGTGCCGCCCAGGGTTGGCAGGCCGATCTTGATCGGCAGGTGCATGCGGATACCGAGCGGGCCGGTGTCTTCAACGGTGCCCACCGGTACTTGCCAGGCCACCTGGCGGGTCTTCATGTCGATGGCGGTCAGGGTGCCGAACGGTGGTGCCTGGCACGGGATGCCGGCTACCGACAGGAAGCGGTTCTTGTTCACCGCATACGGCGTGCCCTTGAGCGGTACTGCGCCCATGCCGGTGTTAAGCGCTTCGCCGCCGGAAGATGCCCCACCTTTGTTCTGCGACGGAATCATCTGGATCCACAGGCCCAGGCGCATGTCGTTGACGAAGATGAAACCATGAACCGGGTCGGTGGAAATGCTGCCCCAGTTCATGCCGCCCAGCGAACCCGGGAAGCTCAGCGACAGGTCGGTGCCCGGCGCGGTGTACAGGCCGTCGTAGCGCATTTTCTTGAAGTCGATGCGGCACAGCAGCTGGTCATACGGGGTGGCGCCCCACATGTCCGACTCGGTCAGGGTTTGCGCGCCGATTTGCGGCATGCCCACCGACTTCGGCTGGGTTGGGGAGTACGGCTCGTTCGGGATGTTGCTTGGCTTGACCGGTACTTCGTCGACCTGGGTCAGCGGCTTGCCGGTGGCGCGGTCGAGCACGTAGATCTGCCCGGCCTTGGTGCCGATCACCACCGCAGGAACCGACTGGCCGTCGTCCTTGGTAAAGTCGATCAGGCTCGGCTGCATCGGCAGGTCGAAGTCCCACAGGTCGTTGTGCACGGTCTGGAACACCCACTTCTGGTTGCCGGTGGTGGCGTCCAGGGCCAGCACCGAAGCGCCGTAGGTGTGGTCCAGCTTGCTGCGCTCTACACCGTAGATGTCGGTGGACGACGAACCCATCGGCAGGAACACGGTGTTCATTGCCGGGTCGTAGGACATCGGTGCCCAGCTGTTCGGGGTGCTGCGCACGTAGGTGCTGTCGCCCTGCGGTGCCTGGCGGTCTTCCGGGTTGCCCGGGTCGAAGGCCCAGCGCATTTCACCGGTGACCACGTCGAAACCACGGATCACGCCGCCTGGCATGTCGGTCTGGACGTTGTCGGCGACACGGCCGCCGACCACCACGGTGGTACCGGCCATCAGTGGTGCGGAGGAGAGCTGGTAATAGGAGTCCGGCACATTGCCCAGGCCGGTCATCAGGTTGACCTGGCCGTTGTTGCCGAAGCCCTGGCAGAACTCGCCGTTGTCGGCGTCGACGGCAATCAGGCGGCCATCGATGGTGTTGGTCAGCAGACGACGCTGGCAGTTGGCACCGGCCGGCACGCTACCGCCGGCGACCGGCGAGCTGTTCGGCTGGGTCGGCTGGGCGATGGCTGCAGTGGCGTCGAAATAGGCCATGCCACGGCAACGCTGCCAGACCTTGGACTGGGCGTTGATTTCGTTTTTCCACAGCTCTTTGCCGGTATCGGCATCGAGGGCGATCAGGTTGTTGTGCGGGGTGCAGATGAACACCTTGTTGCCGATCTGCAACGGGGTCAGCTGGTCCTCGGCACCATTGCCGTCGCTGATGGCCACGTCACCGGTGTGATAGGTCCAGGCGACTTTCAGCTTGTTGACGTTGTCGCGGTTGATCTGGTCCAGCGCGGCGAAGCGGCTGCCACCTTCGGTGTTGCCGTAGTGGGCCCAGTCCTTCTGCTCTTTGCCAGCCTCGACCGGGGTCATGCCCGGGCCTTTGCCGGTAGGGGCGACGCTTGGGTGGGCGACGAACATGTTGCCGGCGGCGATCACCAGTGCAATGGCCATCACCCCGGCAACACCGTAGGCACCACGGCCGGCACTGGCGCCGTTGGCGCGGGCCAGCAGCGGGTAGACCAGCGCCACGACCATGCCGATCGCAGCAAACATGAACAGGCGCGAGAACAGTGGCCAGAACACCAGGCCGGTGTCGATCAGCGCCCAGATCGCGGTACCGATCAGGAACGCTGCGTACAGCCATGCGCCGGCCTTCTTGCGGCGGGCGATGAGGACACCGGCGATGGCCATGGCCAGGCCGCCGATCAGGAAGTACAAGGAACCGCCCAGGCCGGCCAGCTTGATGCCGCCAGCAGCCAGGAGGAGGCCGAGCAGGGCGATGATCACGCCCAGGCCGATCAGGATGATGTTTGTGGCGCCAGAAGCGCGCGGTGTTTCGTTCATGCCAGGGATCTCAGCAGGTGGAATGCGCGCAGTCTAAGCCCTTAGCTTGCTAATTAACAAGTTGGTACATAATTTTATGAGGCTGATTGTCGCAGGGCTGATCGTGCGATGGTGTGGCTAAAAGTGTAGATCAGGCGTTTAAAAATGCATTAAATGGGGTGTTCATGCGCGTTGTGTAATATGCATTCATACTTTGGTCGGGTAAAAAATGGCCAGGTATCACGCTGGCCACGGGGTGGAGCTGGTGTAGAACACTGCCAGCCAGATGGTGGCTGTGCCGGGGGCGGTCCACTCCACGCGGTGGCGGGAGTGGGGCGGGATGTCCAGGCAATCGCCCGGCGCCAGCAAGCGGGTGTGGTGCTCGTGCTCGAAACGCAGGCCCGCAGCACCGCTGAGCAGCACGATCCACTCGCCTTCGGCCTGGTCGTACCAGAAACCGGGCGGGCTGGCCTGGCCGCTGGAGACAATACGTTCCACACGCACGCCAGGGCGGCTGAGCAGCTCGTCGACACGTTCGGCACTGGTGGGGTCGCAGGGAGGCAGGGCAGTCAGCAGGTTATTCGGTGTCATGGAAAGCCTCGCTTTGAAGGTGTGTTGCCACTATGGACGCAAATACCCTGCAGCGCGCTTCTTGACCCGCCCGGCTGTTTGTAAGACCTTTCCGAGATTTGGATGACGGGCAGCAAATGGACAAACTCCAGGCGATGAAGATGTTCGTGGCCACTGTCGATGCTCAGGGCTTTTCTGCCGCTGCGCGCAGGCTTGGGCTGGCCACTTCGTCGGTAACGCGCCTGGTTGATGCGCTGGAAACGGCGCTGGGCACCACGTTGCTCAACCGCTCGACTCGCCAGGTCAGCCTGACCGAAGCCGGCGCCCGTTACTATGAGCGTGCGCGGGGCATTTTCGAGGCGCTGGATGAGGCCGATGCCAGTGTTGCCGACCGTGGCGAGGAGCCTGTCGGCGTGTTGCGCCTGTGCCTGCCGGTGGAGTTCGGCAGGCGGGTCATCGCCCCGCATCTGGGGCCGTTTCTGGCACGGCACCCGGCGCTGGAGCTGGACATCGACCTCAGCGACCGCCTGGATGACCTGCTGGACGGGCGCTATGACCTGTCGATTCGCCTGGGCGACCCGTCGGCCAATGACGAATTGGTGTGTCGCCAGCTCGGCTGCTTCGAGCGTTGGCTGGTGGCCAGCCCGGCTTACCTGGCCGGGCGAGATACGTTGCAGCACCCCCGGCAGTTGCTGGAGCACGCCTGCCTGCGTTTTCGCTACGGGCAGAAAGCGCGCCCCTGGCGACTGGTGCTTGGCCAGGAAAGCCTGGAGTTGAACGTAAGCGGGCCGCTGCGCAGTGCCAATGCCGACATGTTGCGCGAAGCCGCCCTGGCGGGCACTGGCATCGCGCTGCTGGCCGACTGGCTGGTGCGCGAGGATGTGCTGGCCGGGCGCCTGCTGCGGGTGTTCCCAGATTGGCGAGCCAGCCCTGGCACGGCCAATGACAGCATCAACGCCCTGTACCTGCCCAACCACCGTGGTTCGCGGCGGGTGAATGCGTTTATCGATTTTTGCGAAGGTTTGTTAGGCCGGCACGGCTAGCGTTGCGCTGTGCGCAAAGGCGCGTTGCGCCAGGGTTGGATTCCCGGCACTGACGCGCCTGGTTAAGGTAGCCGGCATATTCCACCCCTTGTCGAGGAACCTCGCATGAATCCCTCCCTTGCCGCCGCGCAACCTGCAGCAACCGGCCTGAGCCGGGCACTGGTCGTGCTGCTGGCGTTCTGCTGCGGCGCGATCGTGGCCAACATCTACTACGCCCAGCCCATCGTCGGTTTGATCGCCCCGGACCTGGGGCTGTCCACCGAGCATGCCAGCCTGATCGTTTCACTCACCCAGCTGGGTTATGCCTTGGGCCTGCTGTTGCTGGTGCCGCTGGCTGACCTGCTGGAGAACCGCCGCTTGATGGTCGCCACCGCAGTGCTGGCGTGTGTCAGCCTGCTGCTGGCAGGGACCAGCAGCAGCGGCCAGGGCCAGTTGTTCCTGGGCTATGCGCTATTGATCGGGTTCAGTTCGGTGGCGGTGCAGATGCTCATTCCGCTCGCGGCGCACCTGGCGCCGGAGCAGCAGCGTGGCCGGGTGGTGGGTAACATCATGGGCGGGTTGCTGCTTGGGATCCTGCTGGCGCGGCCGTTGTCCAGCCTGGTGGCCGACCACTTCGGCTGGCGCGCGGTGTTCATTGGCGCTGCCGGGGTGATGCTGGCGATCATCCTGCTACTGGCGCTGACCCTGCCGCAGCGGCGGCCTGAACACAAGGCCAGCTATGCCGGGTTGATGCTGTCGTTGCTCACACTGTTGCGCCGCTATCCGCTGCTGCGCCAGCGCTCGTTGTATCAGGCACTGATGTTCGCAGCGTTCAGCCTTTACTGGACGGCGGTGCCCATGGCGCTGGCGGGTGAGCACGGCCTGTCGCAAAGCCAGATCGCCGTGTTCGCCCTGGTGGGCGCGGTGGGCGCCGTTGCCGCGCCCTTGGCTGGCCGCCTGGCAGATGCCGGGCATGCACGGGCCGGCTCGCTGCTGGCGCTGCTGCTGGCCCCGGCGGCCTTGTTGCTGGGCTTGACGACGCCGGGCTACAGCGTGATCGGGCTGGGCCTGACCGGCGTGCTGCTGGACTTTGCGGTGCAGATGAACATGGTCATCGGCCAGCGCGAAGTGTATGCACTGGACCCGGCCAGCCGCGGGCGGCTGAACGCGGTGTACATGACCAGCATCTTCCTGGGTGGGGCGCTGGGGTCGGCAGTGGCCAGTGCGCTGTTCAGCCAGTTTGGCTGGCAAGGTGTGGCGCTGGTGGGGGCAGGGTTGCCTGGCCTGGCATTGATCGCTTTTATGGCCAAAGCTTCCCGATCCTGACCGGTATGCGCTCCTGCAAAGACCGTGCATATCTGTCCAGGTGCTATCGGCCAAGCGGCAGCGCCACGCCAATCAAGGCAAACAGGCTGCCGCAGCAGCGATTGAAACCTTTGCCACCCTTGGCCAGCCACGGCCGGATGCGAAACGCCAGGCGGGCCAGCACATACTCGACCAGAAACTCCACACTGGCAAAGGTCGCCGCCATCACTACGAACTGCAGCATCAGCCCGCGTTGCGGGTCGATGAATTGCGGCAGGAAGGCACCATAGAACAGCAGCACTTTGGGGTTGGCCATGGCCGACAACAAGCCTTGGCGGAACAAACCCGCATTGCCGAGCCGTGCACTGCGCTCGGTCAATTCCAGATGCAGGCCCGGGCTGCGCCACAGCTGGATACCCAGCCAGACCAGGTAAGCGCCGCCTACCCACTTGAGCACGCTCAACACCGAAGCCGAGGTTTGCAGCAACGCGCTGAGGCCAAACATGGTCAGGCCGATAAGCGCGCTGAAGCCAAACACGCCGCCAACAATGGTGAACAACGTACGACGGGCGCCATACAGGGCGCCGTGGGTCAGGGCCAGCAGGCTGTTGGGGCCTGGTGTCAGCGACAGGCCGATGCTGGCCAGCAGGTAGATAAGCCAGGTGTCGAGTGCCATGGTGCAACGCCTTGTTGATTTGAAGGGTGCCAGTCTAGGGCGCGGTGCCCAGTCAGCAAGGGTATGATCTGGACATTGAATAGTCGTTTCTGGACGCAATGCCATGTTGCCTGATATCCGCCTGCTGATCTTGCCGTTACCGGATTTCGCCCTGCTGCCATTCGGCGGCTTTCTCGACAAATTGCGTTTCAGCGCCGACGACGAAGACTACAGCCAGCAGCGGTATTGCAGCTGGATTGTGGCCGGGCTCACGCTCGACCCGGTACCGTCGAGCAGCGGTGCAGTGGTGCAGGTCGAGGCGGTGGCCGGCCAGCTGGAACTGGCCAGTTTCGACTACCTGGTGGTGTTCGGCGGCCGCAATGCCATGGCTACAGCTGCGTTGGCGCCGCGCTACCAAACCTTGCTCAGGCAGGCCGGCAAAGCCGGGGTCAAGCTGGTGGGGGTCGACAATGGCGCCTTCCTGTTGGCCGCGTGCGGGTTGTTACGGGGGCACAAGGTGGTCGTGCACTGGCGTCACGAAGCCGAGTTTCGCGCCGCGTTCCCACAGTTGCAGGTGCTGCGCGATCAACTGTATTGCATCGACGCAAACCGTATCACCTGTGCTGGCGGCACGGCGGCCATAGACCTGGCGGTGGCGCTGTTGTCACAAGCCTGTGGGCGGAGCCGGGCGCTCAAAGGGCTCGCCGACATGCTGGTGGACGAAACCCGCGACAGCCGCCATGCCTTGCGTTCGCTGGAACTGGGCGCCGGCCAGGGGCGCCAGGTGCAGCGGGCACAGGCCCTGATGCGTCACCACCTGGGCACCCCGCTGGCGGTCGAGCAACTGGCCGCTGAACTGGGCATCAGCCGGCGCCAGCTGGACCGGCAGTTCCACGCCAGCCACGGCATGAGCGCCAAGGCTTGGTGGCTGGAAATGCGCTTGCAGCAGGCGCGCTGGCGCTTGCTCAACTCAAGCCACAGCCTGGCGCAGATTGCCGATGAGGTGGGGCTGGGCGATGCCAGCTACCTGGGTAAATGTGTGCGGCGGCGGTTTGGTTGTTCAGCCCTTGAGTTGCGGGCAGGCACCCCCCCCAACCTGAAGCCGCTGCAGAGTTACTGCGGCGTCCCGAATAACCCCGTCCAGTAAATCCCTGCGTCACTCTTCGGGTCCACGGCATAGGCGGCACCCAGCTCACGGAAATCCGGGTTCATCAACGTGGCGCAATGCCCCGGGCTCTCCAGCCAGCCATCAACCACCTTGTGCGCGGTGTCACGCCCGGCGGCGATGTTTTCACCGACTTGCTGGTACAGGTAGCCAGCCAGCTCCGCCCGGTCGCCGGGGGTGCGGCCATCCTTGTCGATGTGGTCGAAGAAGTTCTGGTTGGCCATGGCCCGTGTGTGGTTGGCGGCGGCCCCGGCCAGTACCGTGCTCCAGCTCAGGGCGGGGGCTGCGGCGTACGGCTGGCCGCCGCATTGGCGCGGCACCTTGCGGGCAGCGTTGATCTCTTGCAATACCTTTTGCCCCTCGGCCTGCCAGTCGCCCAGGCGGCCGCTGAGCAGCGGCCGGGCCAGCACGATGCGCCAGTCTCGGCCCTCCTGGCTGACGCCGATATCGACGAACTGCGGGTCTAGCACCACTTGGCAGAAGCTTTCTTCGATGGCATGCATGGCCGCGCGCGCATCGCGTGGCCCCGACAGGCTGATGGCCTGCACGTTGACCATAGGGTAGGCAGCGCGGGTCATGGCCTGCTGCAAGTCACGGGTGCCCTCTGGCGACAGTGCCAGGCGGGTGTCGCTGTTGAGCGGTGGCAGCTCCAGCGACGCTTCGCCACCGCAGGGCTGGGCCTTGCTGCGGTAGACATTGATCGAATCGATCAGCTGCGCCTCTTCGCCGGTGACAGCCAGTGCTCCGGTCGAGACGACCAGGCCCAGCGACAAGGCGGCAACGGATGACAGGACGCGCATGTGGATCTCCCTATGACTGGCAGCGTCGTGGTATGCGCTGCTCATCCTACACAAGCTGGGGGCTTTTGGCCCTAGCGGGTGCAAAGCAATGAAAACGCCGGCAATCGTTGCTGGCGGCAAAAGAGGGAGTAGACCACTGGTCGCTGGAAAAGTGCGATGAGTTGCTAATCATTCGTATCGAGCTGGCGGTTTCAGCTGTTTCGGTATCAACGGGCCAACGCCGGGTGCGGCTTGTAGAACAGGAAGTGCGTGGTCTGCGCAGTCTTGCGGTAGGCCTTGGCCCAGTCGGGGTGGACCGTGCGATCGTGGAAGTACAGCGCGCCGCCGGTGGGGTCTTTCAATTGCTGGTTGAGCGCCTTGCGGGCAATCTCCTTGGCCACATCGTAGCGTTTCGCTTCCTCGACCTGGTCCGGGCGCCCGTCGCACCACCAGGAAAACTGGCAGGCCTTGGTCTCGACGCCCTGCTTGACCACGCCGCAGATGGTGTCGGGGAAACCATCATGCCCAAGGCGGTTGAGCACCACGCTGGCCACCGCCGACATGTCTTCGGCATCGGCGCCCTTGGCTTCCCAGTAGATGGTGCGGGCCAGGCAGGTGATGCTGTCGTCCAGGGGCGCCTGGCCGGCCGGGTCGACTGCTTGCGTTTCGCTTGAGGTCAGTTTTTCTGTTTTTTTTGGCGGCGGGGCATCGTTGACCACCTTTTTTTCCAGTACTTCGGCCTTGTCTTCGGCCACTGCGGCCTTGGCCGTGTCGGCTGCGTGCAAGGGGCCTGCGAGGAGGGCCGAGGTCAAGCCGATCACTATCCAGACAGGGCGCATGGCGAGGCATCCGAGTGGGGGCTGATTGCCAGTCTAGCCAAGCGTAAGCATTAACACCAAAGGCAGGGTGGCGGCGGCCGCTACGGTCTGCAGGGCAATGATGGTGGCCATCAGCGGGGCGTTGCCACCCATTTGCCTGGCCATTACATAGGAGGACGACGCAGTGGGCAGGGCCTGGAACAGCACCGCCACCACGGCTGCCTGGCCACTCAGGCCCAGCACGCGGCACAGGCCCCAGGTGGTCAAGGGCATGATCAGGAACTTGAATGCTGACGCCGCCATCAGCGGCCGCACCTGCTGGCCCAGGCTGGCCCCACCTAGCGCTGCGCCCACACATAGCAGGCCCATTGGCAGGGCGGCCTGGCCCAGCGCCTTGACCGTGGGTTCGATGCCCGGCGGCAAGCCCAGCCCCGTTACCCGCAGCAGCAGGCCGCCGGCACAGCCGACGATCAACGGGTTGGCGAAGATTGCCCGCAGCACTGTGGCCGGTGAGCTGTGGCGGGCGCTGAAACGCGCGAACACCAGCACGCAGAGCAGGTTGACCAAGGGCACGATGGCGGCATTGGCCACTGCAGCAAGGGCAATCCCGGCGCTGCCGTAGAGGCCGGCGGCCAGGGTAGCGCCGATGTAGTTGTTGAAGCGGATACCGCCCTGGAAGACCGAGGTGAAGTCAGCGCCATCGTGGTTGATTGCGCCCTGGTACAGCACCAGCAGCACGGCGCCGGCCAGGGTGGAGAGCATCAGCACGCCGACCATGCCCATCACCGGTACGCCATCGAGGTTGGCCGTGGCCAGGCCGTGCAGGAACAGCGAAGGTAGCAGTACGTAGTAGCTCAGGCGCTCGGCGCCGGGCCAGAAACTCTCGGCCAGAAAGCCGCGCAGGCGCAGGAAAGTACCCAGGGTAATCAGCAGGATGATCGGTAGCAGGGTGGTCAGCAGCAAGTGAAGCATGGTCGACGTTCCGTGGTCGGGTACGCGCACAGACTACTGCTGAGGACTGATCTGTAAAAACGTTGTTTTCTGCACTGACTGTTGAGAAAAAATGCATGGTTCAGGCATTACGCGCTCCCACAGAGATCCCGCCAGGACAGTCACTAATTGCAACTACGCCTCAAGCGCAGTCTTCAACACCGCGCTCAAATGCCGCCGTTGGCTTTTCTCATGCTCCAGCAACACCACACGGCGGGTCAGTTGCGGTTGGCCAAACGGCAGGCAGGTGGCCGGCGGCAGGCGTTTCAGGTCGTCGTCTGCCATGGGGATGATCGCGACACCCAGGCCCATGACGGCCATGCTTGCCAACGCTTCCTGGCTGTCCAGTTCCATCTGTTCGCTCACTTGCAAATGCTGGCGGCGCAGTTCCTGCTCAATCTGCCGCCCGGCCCAGGCACGCTTGTCGAAGCGCAGGAACGGTTGACTGGCGAGCAGCTGCGGTACGCTGTACCCGGCCAGTTCGGGGCTGGCGATGGCCCAGAAGCGGTCCTCGAACAGCGGTGTGAAATCCAGGCTTTGTGGGTATGGGCTGACCGGCTCAGTGGTGATTGCCGCGTCCAGCTCACCGTCCTCCACGCGGCGTGCCAGCTCCGCCGACATGCCCGAGGCCACGCTGATGTGCAACTGTGGGTGGTTGGCCTTGATCCATACCAGCGCCTTGGGCAAGCGCCGCGCCAGCACGGTATGGATCGCCCCCAGGCGCAGGCGGCCGCGCAGGCTCGGGCCGCTGGCCACAGCGTCGGCCAGTTCGTCGTAGGCAGCCAGGATGCTCTCGGCGCGGGCCACCGCCAACTGGCCTGCTTCGGTCAGCACCACCTGCCTGCGGCTGCGGTCGAACAGGGGGGCCTGCAACTCGTCTTCAAGGGTCTTGATGTGCAGGCTCACCGCCGAAGGGGTGAGGCTGAGCAGGTCGGCGGCACGCGCAAAGGTGCCGTGGCGGGCGATGGTTACCAGGGTGCGCAAGGCTTTGAGAGACATGCGGAGGAGGTCCGGTTACAAGCTGACAGGGCGGTATTGTCAGGCCCGGCCCTATCGCCGGCAAGCCAGCTCCCACAGGTACTCCACCGGCAGCGGCCATTGTGGTGACCCTGTGGGAGCTGGCTTGCCGGCGATAGGGCCGGTACAGGCCACATTGTTCAGCGCTCAATACGCCCATACGCCTGGCTGATCCGGTCGATCACCATGGCCAGGGCGACGATCGCCAGCCCGGCCTCCACACCTTGGCCGACATTCAAGGTCTGGATCCCCGCCAGCACATCCTCACCCAACCCGCGGGCACCGATCATCGATGCCACCACCACCATCGACAAGGCCATCATTACCGACTGGTTGAGCCCGGCCATGATGCTTGGCAGCGCCAGCGGCAGGGCAATGCGCCGCAGCCGCTGCCAGCGGGTTGCCCCCAGGCCGTGTGCGGCCTGCAGCAACGAAGGGTCGATCTGGCTCAGGCCCAGTTCGGTCAACCGTACCAGTGGCGGCAGGGCGTAGATCAGCGTGGCGAACACGGCGGGTACCTTGCCCAGGCCAAACAGCATCAGCACCGGGATCAGGTAAACGAAGGCCGGCAGCGTCTGCATCACATCCAGTACCGGTAACAGCAGCCGCCTCGCCAGTGGCCGGGAAGCCAGTAGTATGCCCAGCGGCACGCCCACCAGCACGCACAGGCCGGTACTCACCAGCACCAAGGCCAAGGTTTGCAGCAGCTTGTCCCACAGCCCGAGCATCCCGATCAAGGCCAGCAGCGCTACCAGCACCGCGCTGCGCAGCAGGCTGCGGCTGGCGTGCCAGGCAAGCAGGCCAACCAGTAGCAACAGCAACCACCAGGGCAGCAGGCGCAGCAGGTTCTCCAGGCCGACCAGCAGTTGCAGCAGCTGGTCAGAAACCGCGCGCAACTGATCGCCGTAATTCAGCACCAGCCAGTCGACCAGCCTGTTTACGCTGTCAGCGAAAGAAAACTGCAGGGCTTGGGGAAAGCCGTTGCTCACAGGCTGCCCTCAACCTTGGTGGCAACCTCGGCAGGCAGCCAGGCTTTCCACACCTCTGGGTTGTCACGCAGGAAGGTGAGGGCGGCCTCGCGCGGTGGCGTGCGCTTTTCGCTCATGACGGCCAGCGCCTTGTTGAGCCGATCGATCGGCAGGTCGACCTGCTCGAACACCGCGACCAGGTCCGGGTAGCCATCGCGGAAGGCTTTGGATACACCGATGGACAGTTTCGCCGGCAGTGAGCGGCTGCCCTTCGGGTCAGGGTTGGCGGCATCTGTCAGGGTGGCCCAGGCCTGGGCATCGAACGGCGGCTCTTGCAGGCGGATGAGTTTGTATCGCCCCATCAACGGGGTCGGGTTCCAGTAATAGAACAGCACCGGCTGGCCACGGCGGATGGCCGAGCCGATTTCCGCATCCATCGCTGCACCGGAGCCACTGCGGAAGTTGGTATACAGCTCATCCAGGCCATACGCTTTGAGTTTCTGGCTGTTGACCGTTTCCGATGTCCAGCCGCTGGGGCTGTTCAGAAAACGGCCCTTGTCGGGTGACTCGGGGTCGCGAAATACCTGCGGGTAGCGCTTGAGGTCGTCGACGCTGCGCAGTTCGGGCGCCAAAGGCTTCAACTTGCGAGCAGCGTCGCCTTCGATCACGTACGCGGGTACCCACCAACCTTCTTCTGCATGCTTGACCGTGTCGCCCAGTGCGAATACCTGGCCTGCCTGCTCGGCCTTGACCCAGGCAGGGCTGCGTCCGGCCCACTCTTCGGCGATCACCTGGAGGTCGTTGCTGGCCAGGGCCACTTCCATGCTGACGGTGCTGCCGGGGAAGGTATCGGTGGTGTAGCCATACCCGCGCTCCACGATCAGCCGCAGGATTTCGGTGGTGAGGGCACCGCTTTCCCAGCCGATGGCACCGAAATGGATCGGTGGGCGTTGCTCTGCCGATACAGCGTTGTGGGTGTTGGCCAGGCCTAAGGCCAGCATCAAGCCAGCCAGCAGCGTTGAAAACTTGTTCATCCAGACCTCGTCGTTTGCCGCGCCTTGGGGGTGGGGGCAAGTGTAGACGACGAGCTGTTGGCGGGGCTCGGGGCCGCGCGGAGCGGCCCCGTTTGCCTCAGACGCGGAACTGGTCCATCAGCGCCTGCTGCTGGTTGGCCAGGCTGTTCAGGGACTGGCTGACTCGCGCCGACTCGTTGGCCTGCCCCGACAGCGATTCGGTGACATCGCGGATAGTTGCCACGTTGCTGTTGATCTCTTCGGCCACTGCGCTTTGCTCTTCGGCGGCCGAGGCGATCTGCAGGTTCATGTCGGTGATCACCGTCACCGCCTGGCCGATACGCTGCAACGCAGTCACGGCCTGGCCAACCTGTTCGACACCGCCCTGGGCCTGACGGTGGCTGTTGTCCATGGCACCGACCACTTCGCGGGTGCCGTCCTGCAAGGCCTCGATCACCTGGCGGGTTTCTTCTACCGACTCCTGGGTGCGTCGGGCCAGGTTGCGTACTTCATCGGCAACCACTGCAAAGCCACGGCCGGCTTCACCCGCGCGGGCTGCCTCGATGGCGGCGTTGAGCGCCAGCAGGTTGGTCTGTTCGGCAATCGAGCGGATCACTTCCAGCACCGAACCGATCTTTTCGCTGTTCTGCGCCAGGCCTTCGACTTCGGCCATGGCGTTGCTCATGTCGGCGGCCAGGGCATCAATGCTTTGGGTGGTGCGGTCGATGACTGCCAGGCCTTCGCGGGTGGCCTGGTCGGCATCACGGGCGGCCTGGGCGGCTTGCGAAGCACTGCGCGCCACGTCCTGGGCCGTAGCGCTCATTTCGTGCGAGGCCGTGGCCACCTGGTCGACCTGGCGGTATTGCTGCTCCATGCCGGCGCTGGTTTGCGTGGCAATTGCCGAGGACTGGTCGGCGGTGCCTCGTGCAGCCTGCACGGAGCGTTTGACCTCGGCGATGGTCGGCTGCAACTTGTCGAGGAAGCGGTTGAACCAGCCGGCCAGTTCACCCAGCTCGTCCTGCTTCTGGTAGGTCAGGCGGCGGGTCAGGTCGCCTTCGCCGCTGGCAATGTCCTTGAGCATGGCGGCCACGCCGAGGATTGGCCGGGTAACGCCGCGGGCCATCAGCCACACCATCAGCAGGCCGGCAATGGCTGCCGCCAGGCCCAGGCCCAGCTCCAGCAGGGTACCACTGGTGTTCAGCGCGTCCAGTTCCTGCTTCAGTGTTTCGGCAGGCCCGGTCAGGGCATTTTCCGGCACATCCAGCAGCACGCCCCAGGGTTGCGCGTCGGGGATCGGCCGGAACGCGGCCAGCACCTTCAGACGCTGCTGGTCGTGCAGGATGGTCATCTTGCCATCGGCCAGCTTGCGTACCAACTCGGCGCCCTTGGCCGAGTCCACTTGGTCGAAGCGCTGGGCCAGCTTGCTGGCATCGGCGCTGTAGCCGGCCAGCAGGCCGACCGGGCTGAGGATAGCGACCGTGGTGCGGCCCTCGTACAGGCTGCGGCTGGCCTCTTGGCTCAGGGCCTGCAGGCTGTTGAGGTTAATGTCGATGGAGAGGGTGGCAATGATCTTGCCGTTGACCGCCAGCGGGAAGACGATGCTGGTCATCAGCACCTGCTGGCCATCGATGTCATAGAAATAGGGCTCTACCACACACACCTTGCCGGTCGTACGCGGGCACACCCACCAGGTGTTGGCCGGCTGGCCGCTGGGGCCGATCTCGGTGTTGGCCATGTCGTGTTCAGGCAGCGCCATGGCGGTCAGCTGGCCGGCGCGCGGCTGCGACCAGTACAGGGCAAAGCGCCCGGTTTCGTTGCTGCCCAGCTCTGCCTTGCCGGCGAACAGGCTGTCCTTGGTGTCCAGCGCGTTGGGCTCGAACACCAGCGACAGGCCGAGCAGGTCGGGGTTGGCCTGCAGTGCGGTACGCACCTGGCGGGTCATGTCTTCGCGCAGGTCAAACGCGTCGAGGTAGCGCTTTTCTGCCTGTTCGCGCAGGAACAGCACCTGGCGGGCGAAGCCGGCGCCGTACTGGTAGGCGTCCATGAACTGGCGACGGATGTTGAGCGCTTGCACTTCACCCTGCGACTCGATGCGTGATTGCGCCGCCTCGGTCAGCATCTGCATGCTGCTGGCCTTGACCAGGTCCGAGCTATGGTCCATCCGGTACAACGAGAGGCCGACAAGCAAGGTGACGATGCCAGCCAGGCAAAGGCCGGCGAGCAGGGTGATCTTCCACTGGATGGAAAGTTGGCGCAAAGGCATGGGGGCGGATCCCTTTTTTTGGGCACTAAGGGTTATGGCTTTGGGGCTGGGTTGGGCGGGGAGCCCAACAGCTTATCGGCCCTTTCATTTTTTTCTTTATTCAAACATTCAATTTAAATCCGGCCTTCTGTGAAATCCGCCGCAACATGGCGCTTTTGACATCTGCCGCCCACTGCTTCAGAGTGCGCGCTTTTTTCTGCCGTAATGAGGTAAGCCAACCATGAATGCAGTGATCGCCGCGGTCGGCATCATGCTGATACTCAGCCTGTCCCGCGTGCATGTGGTCATCGCCCTGATCATCGGTGCCCTGGTCGGTGGGCTGGTGGGCGGCCTGGGCATCGAAGGCACGCTCAAGGCGTTCAACGGTGGCCTGGGCGGTGGCGCCACGGTTGCCTTGTCCTATGCGCTACTGGGCGCTTTTGCGGTGGCCATTGCCAAGTCCGGCCTGGCTCATGCCTTGGCTGACCGTGCACTGGCCATGATCGATCGCCAGGGCCATGCCAATGGCGGCAAGGTCAAATGGCTGATGATCGGCCTGATGTTGGTGGTGGCGGTGTCGTCGCAGAACATCCTGCCCATCCACATTGCCTTCATTCCGCTTCTGGTCCCGCCGTTGCTGTATGTATTGACCCGCCTGCGCATCGACCGCCGCCTGATCGCCTGCGTGATCACCTTCGGCCTGATCACCCCGTACATGTTCCTGCCGGTGGGCTTCGGCAACATTTTCCTCAACGAAATCCTGCTGGCCAACGTTGCCCGTGCCGGTGTCGACGTGAGCGGTGTCAACGTCACCCACGCCATGGCCATACCAGCTGCGGGGATGTTGGTCGGCCTGCTGCTGGCAGTGTTCATCAGCTACCGCAAGAAGCGTGACTACGACCTGGCGCGCATCGAGCAGGTGGAGCAGGTGAGCGTGCAGTACAACCCGCTGACGCTGCTGGTGGCGGGGCTTGCAATTGCCGCAGCGTTCATCGTCCAGTTGTTGCTGGACTCGATGATCATCGGTGCCATGGTCGGCTTCCTGATTTTCTCGCTGTCCGGCATCGTCAAGTGGAAGGACACCGACGGCCTCTTCACCGAGGGCATGAAGATGATGGCCATGATCGGCTTCATCATGATTGCCGCCTCGGGCTTTGCCGACGTGATGAAGGCAACCGGTGAGGTGAAGAGCCTGGTGGAAACCTCGGCCCAGTGGATCGAGCACAGCAAGGGCATCGGTGCCTTGCTGATGCTGTTGGTGGGCTTGCTGGTGACCATGGGCATCGGCTCGTCGTTCTCCACCGTGCCGATCCTGGCCGCGATCTTTGTGCCACTGTGCGTGCAGCTGGGCTTCGACCCGCTGGCCACCGTTTGCATCGTCGGTACTGCCGGTGCCTTGGGGGACGCAGGCTCGCCGGCCTCGGATTCGACCCTGGGGCCGACCTCGGGCCTGAACGTGGATGGCCAGCACCACCATATCTGGGACACCGTGGTACCGACCTTCATCCACTACAACCTGCCATTGCTGGCGTTTGGGTGGGTGGCGGCGATGACGCTGTAAGGGGCGAGGGGTCAGCCCTTGTCGGGCGGCGGCGAGATGCGGTTGAGCACGGTGCTGCCGTCCTTGCTGCGGGTGAGGTAGATCGGCAGCACCTTGGGCAGGTTGTTGACCAGGCGCGCGACCTCACGGGTGTTGTAGATACCACTGATGCGAATGCGGCCGGTGCTGGCATCTGCCAGCTGGAGCGGCGCGTCGAGGTAGCGGTTGATCACCGGCAGCGCCTGCTCTAGGCTCAGGTTGTCGAGCACTAGCTTGCCGCTGCGCCAAGCCAGGCTGTTGCCGTAGTCGTCGCTCTGTTCAAGCTGCGGCTCGAAGTCGCCCTTGTGATAACTGGCCTGCATCCCAGGGCCCAGACGATAGCCACCGGTGGTGCCGTCGCTGGACACCAGCACCGAGCCTTCCACCAGCGTGACCTTGACCTGGTCCTGGTATTTCCACACGTTGAATTGCGTGCCAGTGACGCGGGTCTGGCCACGGCCTGCATGCACGATGAACGGGTGGCTGCTGTCGTGCTGCACCTTGAAGAACGCCTCGCCGCGCTTGAGCGTGACCTGGCGCTGGTCCTTGTAGTTGAGGTAGGTCAGCTCTGTGTGGAGGTTGAGCTGTACCGTGCTGCCGTCGCTCAACTCCACGGTCTGCATGCGGTCGCCGGCTTCGAAATGCTGGTAGTGGTTGGGCAGCCAGCCTTGTTCCCAGCCCAGCCAGCCGGCCAGCGGCAGCACGGCCAGGGCGATGGCGGCAGCAGATGCCAGCGGGCGCCAGTTGCGAGGGCGGGCAGGTTGACGGGTGGGTGGGTTGAAGTCGACGACGGTGGCGTTGCGTGGCAACAGGTCGGCCGTTTGCCAGATCTCCAGCATTGCCTGGTACTCCTCGGCATGCCGCGGGTCCGCCGCCAGCCAGCGGGCAAACGCCTCGCGCTCGGACGCCGTGCAATCATCGGCGTGCAGGCGCATGCACCAGTGCGCGGCGGCGTCGGTGATGGCATCGTCAGGGCTGGTGTTGAGGCGGTCGTGATTCATTGCGGCTCCGGATTTTGCGTATTCTACCCTTGCTGGAGGGCTCCCGAGAACCGACGTAATGGCGAATGACTATCAGTTGTGACTGTTTTTCGTCAGATTTGCAACGGTTTTTCAGCGTTTGAGAACCCTTCGCGGGCGGCAATCGAGGCTGAAATCCCTGGCGCTGCCTTGCAGCCCATCGCGACACAAGGCTGCTCCCACTTGTAATCGCGTACCTCTTGTGGGGCAGCTGGCTTGTACGAAATCACAAAGTTTGCGCGATCACTGTGGGAGCGGGCTTGCCCCGCGAACACGGGCGAAGCCCGTGCCATGCACCACGTGGTCTGCTTCGCGGGCATGCCCGCTCCCACAGATAATGCGCAGGCAGTTCAGAACTGCGCCGCCTCCAGCCCATAAAGGCTGCCGCTGCCCGCCCTGATGCTGGCTTCCAGCCCCAGACCACGCGGCAGCACACGCTGGAAGAAGAACGCCGCACATGCAAGCTTGGCCCCATGAAACGCGTCATCTTCCTCACGCCTGGCCAAGGCCACTGCCGCCATCCGCGCCCACATGTAGGCATACGCCGTCAGCCCGAACAGCTGCAGGTACTCCACCGCCACCGCACTGACCAGGTTGGCATCCTCGCCTGCCCGTGCCCGCAGCCAGGCGCTGGTAGCCTCCAGCCGCGCCAGGCTCGCCTGCAAGGCCTCGCGGTGCAGCGGTGCATCCACACTGAAAGCACGTACTTCGGCGGCGAAGCTGGCCAGTGCCTGGCCACCGGCCCCCAGTACCTTGCGCCCCAGCAGGTCGAGCGCCTGGATACCGTTGGTACCTTCATAGATTTGCGCAATGCGCACATCGCGCACCCGCTGCTCCTGCCCCCATTCGCGGATGTAACCATGGCCACCGTATACCTGCTGGCCGAGCACGCAGCTTTCCAGGCCGTTGTCGGTGAAGAAGGCCTTGGCCACCGGGGTCAGAAGTGCCACCAGGCGCTGGGCGTGCTCACGTTCACCGGCGTCTTCGGCGTAACGCGCCAGGTCCAGTTGCTGGCCGACATAGGCGGCAAACGCCCGGCCACCTTCGGTGAGGGTGCGCATGGTCAGCAGCATGCGCCGTACATCACCGTGGTGGATGATCGGGTCGGCAGCCTTGTCCTGCGCCTGTGGGCCAGTGGCGGCGCGGCTTTGCAGGCGCTCGTTGGCGTACCGGGCGGCGCTCTGGTAGGACGCTTCAGCACAACCGATGCCCTGGATGCCGATGGACAGGCGCTCGTAGTTCATCATGGTGAACATGGCCGCCAGGCCCTTGTTCGGCTCGCCCACCAGGTAACCCTCGGCATCGTCGAAGTTCATCACGCAGGTGGCCGAAGCCTTGATGCCCATCTTGTGCTCGATCGAGCCGCAGTGGGCGGCATTGCGCGCGCCCAGTCGGCCATCGGCCTCGACCCGGTATTTCGGCACAAGGAACAGCGAGATGCCTTTGGCGCCGGCGGGCGCATCCGGCAGCTTTGCCAGCACCAGGTGGATGATGTTCTCGGTCAGGTCCTGCTCGCCGCCGGTGATGAAAATCTTGCTGCCGCTGATGCGATAGCTGCCGTCGGCCTGGGGTACGGCGCGGCTGCGGATCAGCCCCAGGTCGGTGCCGGCGTGAGGCTCGGTCAGGCACATGGTGCCGGCCCAGCGGCCTTCGTACAGAGGCGGCAAGTAAGTTGCCTTGAGCGTTTCGCTGGCGTGGGCATCGATTGCCAGGCAACTGCCGGCGCTCAACGCCGAATACAGGCTGAAGCTGCAGTCGGCGGCGTAGAGCATTTCTTCGAACAGCACCCCTAGCATTTTCGGCATGCCCATGCCGCCAAATGCCGGGTTGCCGCCCAGGCCGACCCAGCCGCCTTCGCGGTAGGTCTGCCAGGCTTCGCGAAAACCGTCTGGCGTGGTGACCTGGCCGGCGTCGAAGCGCACACCTTGCTCGTCGCCGTTACGGCTGAGCGGGGCGATCAGCTGGCCAGTCACTTTGGCTGCTTCTTCCAGGATCGCGTCGGCGGTGTCGGCATCGATGCGCTCGGCCAGGGCGGGCAGGCGGGCCCACAGGGCCGGGGCGTTGAACACGTCATGCAGGACGAAGCGCATGTCGCGCAGGGGGGCGGTATAGGTTGTCATCGTGTGCTCTTGGAAGAGTGAGAGTGGCTGGGCGGGCCTCATCGCTGGCAAGCTAGCTCCCACAGGTACTTCACAGGGCTTGAGGCTTGCTGGGTCCCTGTGGGAGCTGGCTTGCCCGCGATGAGGCCGTTACGGCTTCAGAGGGCTTTGGCCCGGTCGCGCAGGACGTACTTCTGGATCTTGCCGGTGGAGGTCTTGGGCAACTCGCCAAACACCACGGTCTTCGGCACCTTGAAACCGGCCAGGTGCTCGCGGCACCAGCCGGTGATGTCGGCTTCGCGGGTGTCCTCCCGGCCTGGCTTCAGGGCAATGAACGCGCACGGGGTTTCTCCCCACTTTTCATCCGGGCGCGCCACCACGGCGGCTTCAAGCACTGCCGGGTGTTTGTACAGGGCGTCCTCGACTTCAATGGTGGAGATGTTCTCGCCACCGGAAATGATGATGTCCTTGAGGCGGTCCTTGATCTCGACATAGCCGTCGGCATGCCACACGGCCAGGTCACCGGTGTGGAACCAGCCGCCGCGGAACGCTTCGGCGGTGGCTTCGGGGTTTTTCAGGTAGCCCTTCATCACGGTGTTGCCGCGCATGAAGATCTCGCCCAGCGTGTTGCCATCGCGTGCCACCGGCTCCAGTGTCTGCGGGTCGGCCACCATCAACCCGTCCAGGGTCGGGTAGCGCACGCCCTGACGTGACTTGATTCGCGCACGCTCTTCCAGCGACAGTTCGTTCCACTCGTCATGCCAGGCACACACGGTCACCGGGCCATAGACTTCGGTCAGGCCGTAGGTGTGGGTGACGTGGATGCCCATCTCTTCCACGGCGCCAATGACCTTGGCCGGTGGTGCGGCGCCGGCGACCATGGCCTGTACCGGGTGCTCGATGGCGGCTTTGGCGGCCTCGGGCATGTTGACCAGGGCGTTGAGCACAATCGGGGCGCCGCACAGGTGGGTGACCCGGTGTTCGCGGATCAGGTTCAGGATCTTCTGCGGGTCGACCCGGCGCAGGAACACGTGCGTGCCGGCCAGGGCGGTGATGGTCCAGGGGTAGCACCAGCCGTTGCAGTGGAACATGGGCAATGTCCACAGGTACACCGGGCGGTGGCCCATGGCCCAGGTCATCTGGTTGCCCAGCGCGTTAAGGTAGGCGCCGCGGTGGTGGTAGACCACGCCCTTGGGGTTGCCGGTGGTGCCGGAGGTGTAGTTGAGCGAAATGGCCTGCCACTCGTCATCCGGCCATTCCCAGGCAAATTCCGGGTCGCCTTCGGCGAGCAGGGCTTCATAGTCCAGCGCGCTGACCGCACGGCCTTCGCCGTACTCCGGGTCATCCACATCCACCACCAGGGGCGGGTGTTCGAGCAACGCCAGGGCGGCCTCGATCACCGCATGGAACTCGCGGTCGGTAATCAGCACCTTGGCTTCACCATGCTGCAGCATGAAGGCGATGGCCTCGGCGTCCAGGCGCACGTTCAGGGTGTTGAGCACGGCGCCGGTCATGGGCACACCGAAGTGCGCTTCGAGCATCGCCGGGGTGTTGGGCAGCATCACCGCCACCGTGTCGCCACGCCCTATGCCACGGCCTGCAAGGGCGCTGGCCAGGCGTCTGCAGCGTTGGTAGGTTTCTTGCCAGTTGCGGCGGATGGCACCGTGGATCACCGCCGGGTAGTTGCCGTACACGGCGGCGGTGCGTTCGATGAAACTTAGCGGGGTGAGGGCGACATGGTTGACGGCAGCGGGCATCAGGCCCTGGGCATAGATCGACATGCGGTAATCCTGTAAGGGAGGCAGGCGCTGCTTGTGCGCTTGGCCCCCGATGGCTGATTGTTAGCTCTGTTCAGGGTGCAGGGAGGCGGACGGTGGGCCGCTCCCTCTGTCGCAGTTTTACGCGAGTCGCTATGGTAGTAGGAATATCGACTATAGCAATATAGTAAAACTACTATAACAACGAGCCGCCTACCTTGGACCAGACTGCTTACCCCTTGCTTGCCAAAGACCCACAACCCAGCCTTATGCTGGCAGCCGACGCCAAGCCACTGGCACTCAACGCGGCGCTGCAAGCGTGGATTGACGAAGGCCCGGCGCTGACCAGCTGGCTGCCGGCCAACTGTGCCGCCCTGGTGCGTGCGTGCTTGCGCCAGCACCGGGCGATTGCCGACGTCGAGGTGCAAGTGGGGGAGCGCACCGTGCTGTGGTCTTTCATTCCGGATGACCAAGGCCAGCAGGTGCTCGGGCGCTGTCGCGACGCCAGCGAAGAGCGCCGTGGTGCACGCGAGGCCAGCCGCGCCCGGCGCCTGTACCGGCTGATCATTGAAAACACCACCGACCTGATCTCCCGGCACAGCCCGGATGGCCGTTTCCTGGATGCCTCGCCTGCAGCGTTTCGCCTGCTCGGCCTGTGGCCCGAGCAATTGCGTGGCATAGCCGTGCACACCCTGCTGCACCCGCGTGAGCGCCGCCAGGTGCTGCGCCAGGCGGCCGCTGCCCTGGACCAGGATGGCTATCACACCATGACCTGCCGGGTGCGCCAGGCCTGTGGCGGCTATCGCTGGTTTGAAATTGCCAGCCGGGCCATCCGCGAAACCTACACCGGCTCGGTGGTGGAGGTGGTCAGCGTGTCCCGCGACATCACCTTGCGCATCGAAGCCCAGGAAAGCCTGGCGCACAGTGCACGGTTGGCCACCCTCGGCGAGCTGGCTTCAGGCATTGCCCACGAGATCAACCAGCCACTGGCGGCGGTGGTCAACTACGCCAACGCCAGCCAGCGTTACCTGCAGGGCCTGGAGGGTGATCCGCAGGCCCGCGAGCGGGTAGGGCAGGGCCTGCTGCGTATCCGCGAGCAGGCCACCCACGCCGCTGAAGTGATCCGCCGCCTGCGCGCCTTCCTGCGCAAAGGGCCACGGCGCCTGCAGGCGCTGGACGTGGCCGAAGTGGCCGGCGAAGCCATGCGGCTGTGCGCCTGGGAGGCCGCGCGCGACCAGGTGCTGGTCGAGCTGCGCGTGAGTGCGCAGCTGCCTTCGGTGTATGCCGACCGGGTATTGCTGGAACAGGTGCTGCTTAACCTGTTGCGCAATGCCATCGATGCCAACCGTGAGCTGCACGGCGACCAGCCGTCACGTATCCTGCTCGGCGCCGCGCGGGACGGCGATGGTGTGGTGGTAGAGGTGGCCGACCAGGGCCCGGGTGTAGCGCCCGAGCGCCTGGATGAAATCTTCACGCCGTTCACCACCAGCAAGGCCGACGGCCTGGGCCTGGGTTTAAGCATGAGCCGCAGCCTGATCGAAGGCTTTGGCGGCAGCCTGTGGGCGCGCGCGGGTGATAACGGCGGTTTGGTACTGTGCTGCCGGCTGGCAGTCAGCAGGGCGTAAAGGGGGCGGTGGTGCAAGCAAAAGTGTATGTGGTTGATGACGACCAGGGTATGCGCGACTCGACAGTCTGGCTGTTACAGTCGGTGGGCCTGCAAGCCTTGCCGTTCGCCAGCGGGCAAGCGTTTCTCGATGCCTGCGTCGACGATGGGCCCGCCTGTGTGCTGCTGGATGTGCGTATGCCGGGGCTGGGAGGGTTGGCCGTCCAGCAGGCGATGCGCGAGCGTGGCCTGGCGCTGCCGGTGATCTTCGTCAGCGGCCATGCCGATGTGCCGATCGTGGTGCGGGCATTCAAGGCTGGCGCCTGTGATTTCATCGAAAAGCCCTACAACGACCAGTTGCTGCTCGACAGCGTGCAGGCGGCGCTGGAGCACGCCGGGCGGGCGCGGCAGGGCGACCAGGCGCTGGCCTTGGTGCAAGTGCGCATCGATGGCCTGACGCCGCGTGAGCGCGACGTTTTCGTGCCGTTGGCCCAAGGGTTGAGCAACCGCGAGATTGCTGAGCAACTGGGCATCAGTGTGAAGACCGTCGACCTTTACCGCGGCCGGGTGATGAAGCGGCTGCAGGCGGGCAGCCTGGCAGAGCTGGTGGGCATGGCGATTGCCTGCGGGGCGGTTGAGGCGCTGGGCCTGCGGGCGCAATAACCGCCCTGGCACAAAACTGGGGCCGCTTCGCGCCCCATCGCAGCACAAGGCCGCTCCTACAAGGGCCGTACTTAAGGCACAAAGCATGAAATTTTCCATAGCTAGCTAATCAAAGCTTTGACATTCACTGCCTAGGCAGTAATATTTTCACACAATTGCCCGAGCAGCCTCCGATGGCCCACTTCTCCCCCGAAAACTTCCAGACCTGCGCCATCGGCATGCTGCTTGGCCGTGCGGCGATCCTGAAGGACCGCATTCTCGACTGGCACCTCGAATCAGAGGGCGTCACCGCCGCGCAGTTCAAGGTGCTGATCATCGTCACCCAGTACCAGGTGGATACCCCGGCCGAGCTGTGCCGCTACCTGGGCCTGGACAGCGGTTCGATGACCCGCATGCTGGACCGGCTAGAGCAGAAGGAGCTGATTGTGCGCAACCGCTGCGCCGACGACCGCCGCCTGGTGCGCCTGGCGCTCACCGCCGATGGCCAGCGCCTGGCCGACCGCCTCCCGGAAATTGGCGCTGCCGCCATGAACGAGTTGTGCGGTGTGCTGGCGCCCGATGAGCTCAAGGCCCTGGAAGGCCTGCTGGCCAAGGTCCTGCTCGGTGCTGGCGACCCGTTGACGATCCGCCGCTTTGGCGACCGTTGAACCCTGTCACGAATTATCCAAGGTATTGTCATGGCTACTCCCGCAGATACCCCGACTCCCTCCGCCGCGCCCGAGCCGTCGCGCAAGCGCAAGGCCTGGCTGCTTGGCCTGCTGCTGTTGCTGGTACTTGCCGGTGCATGCACCTGGGCCTGGTACAGCCTGGTGGGGCGCTGGCACGAAAGCACCGACGATGCCTACGTCAACGGCAACGTGGTGGAGATCACCCCGCTAGTCACCGGCACCGTCACCAGCATCGGTGCCGATGACGGCGACCTGGTCCATGCCGGCCAGGTGTTGCTGCAATTCGACCCGGCCGACAGCGAGGTGGCCCTGCAGTCTGCCGAAGCCAAGCTGGCACGCAGCGTGCGTCAGGTGCGCGGGCTGTACAGCAATGTCGACTCGCTCAAGGCCCAGCTGGAAACCCGCCAGGCCGAACTGCGCAAAGCCCAGCAGGACTTCAACCGGCGCAAGGTGCTGGCCGATAGCGGGGCGATTGCTGCAGAAGAGCTGTCCCACGCCCGCGATGACCTGAGTGTCGCCCAGGCCGCTGTCAACAGCGCACGTCAGCAGCTCAGCACCAGCAGCGCGCTGGTCGACGACACCGTGGTTTCCTCGCACCCCGAGGTCATGGCCGCCGCCGCCGACCTGCGCCAGGCTTACCTCGACCACGCTCGCACCACCCTGGTGGCACCGGTTACCGGTTACGTTGCCAAGCGTACTGTGCAACTGGGCCAGCGCCTGCAGCCAGGCACCGCGACCATGGCGGTGATCCCGCTGGACCAGGTGTGGATCGACGCCAACTTCAAGGAAACCCAGCTGCGTGAGATGCGCATCGGCCAGCCGGTGCAGATCAGCGCCGACCTCTACGGCAGCGAGGTCAAGTACAGCGGCACGGTCGACAGCCTTGGCGCCGGTACCGGCAGTGCCTTCGCCCTGTTGCCGGCACAGAACGCCACCGGCAACTGGATCAAGATTGTCCAGCGCGTCCCCGTGCGTATTCACCTGAGCCCCGATCAGCTCAAGGACCACCCACTGCGCATTGGCCTGTCCACCGTAGTAGAAGTCGACCTGCATGACCAAAGCGGCCCGGCCCTGGCCCAGCAGCCCCCACAGCAGGCCAGCTACACCACCCAGGTGTATGACCGTCAGTTGGTCGAGGCCGACAACCTGATCGCCCGGTTGATCCACGATAACAGCGCAACCGGCAAGACGGCCCAGCGATGAGCAACAACGCCGCTGCCCAGTTCACGCCGCCGAGCCTGCTGCTGACCACCATCGGGCTGTCGCTGGCGACGTTCATGCAGGTGCTCGACACCACCATCGCCAACGTGGCATTGCCGACCATTTCCGGCAACCTGGGGGTGAGTTACGAGCAGGGCACCTGGGTCATTACCTCGTTCGCGGTGAGCAATGCCATCGCCTTGCCGTTGACTGGCTGGCTCAGCCGGCGGTTTGGCGAAGTGAAACTGTTCATCTGGGCCACGTTGTTGTTCGTGCTGGCGTCGTTCCTGTGCGGTATCGCCCAGTCGATGCCCGAGCTGGTCGGTTTCCGCATATTGCAGGGCGTGGTCGCCGGGCCGTTGTACCCGATGACCCAGACCTTGCTGATTGCCGTCTACCCCCCGGCCAAGCGGGGGATGGCCCTGGCGCTGCTGGCGATGGTCACGGTGGTGGCGCCCATTGCCGGGCCGATCCTGGGGGGCTGGATCACCGACAGTTACAGCTGGCCGTGGATCTTCTTCATCAACGTGCCCATTGGCCTGTTTGCCGCCGCTGTGGTGCGCCAGCAGATGCGTGCCCGGCCTGTGATCACCAGCCGCCAGCCGATGGACTACATCGGCTTGCTGACGCTGATTGTCGGTGTCGGGGCGTTGCAGGTCGTGCTCGACAAAGGCAACGACCTGGACTGGTTCGAGTCGTCGTTCATCATTATCGGTAGCCTGATTTCGGTGGTGTTCCTGGCGGTGTTCGTGATTTGGGAACTGACCGACCGCCACCCGGTGGTCAACCTGCGCCTGTTCGTGCACCGCAACTTCCGCGTCGGCACCATCGTGCTGGTCGGCGGTTATGCGGGGTTCTTCGGTATCAACCTCATCCTGCCGCAATGGTTGCAGACGCAGATGGGCTACACCGCCACCTGGGCGGGCTTGGCGGTGGCGCCGATCGGCTTGCTGCCGGTGATCATGTCGCCGTTCGTGGGCAAGTACGCGCACCGCTTCGATTTGCGTGTGCTGGCGGGGCTGGCGTTCCTGGCGATCGGCACCAGTTGCTACATGCGTGCCGGGTTCACCAGCGAGGTGGACTTCCAGCATGTGGCCTTGGTGCAGCTGTTCATGGGCATTGGTGTGGCGTTGTTCTTCATGCCGACCTTGAGCATCCTGCTGTCCGACCTGCCGCCGCACCAGATTGCCGACGGTTCGGGGCTTGCGACCTTCCTGCGTACCTTGGGCGGGAGTTTTGCGGCGTCGTTGACGACGTGGATCTGGATTCGCCGGGCGGACCAGCATCATGCTTATCTGAGCGAAAACATCAGCCAGTTCGACCCGGCGACGCGGCATACGCTTGAGCAGTTGGGTGGGGCCAGCCCGCAGAGTTATGCGCAGCTGGAGCAGATACTCAACGGGCAGGCTTACATGATGTCAACAGTGGACTACTTCACCCTGATGACCTGGGTGTTTGCAGGGTTGATCCTGCTGGTGTGGTTCGCCAAGCCACCGTTCACTGCCAAGGCCGGGCCGGCATCGGCGGGGCATTGAGCTAAAACACACGGTCACGGTTGTGTGAGCTGACCTCGGTCATTCCCATCTGTAGCCTTTTCGCCTATTGTCGACCCTCCCTTTCCCAAGCGATTGGCATAATCATGGAGAACGTCATCGTCATCACCGGCGGCAGCCGCGGTATCGGTGCCGCCACGGCGCTGTTGGCGGCCCGCCAGGGCTACCGCGTCTGCATCAACTACCACGCCGACGACCAGGCCGCCGAAACCCTCCTCGGCCAGGTCCGCGCCCTGGGCGCCGAGGCTATCGCCGTGCGCGCCGACGTCAGCGTCGAGGATGAGATCATCCACCTGTTTCAGCGCGTCGACGAAGAGCTCGGCCCGGTCACCGCACTGGTCAACAACGCCGGCACCATCGGCCAGCAGAGTCGCGTCGAGGAAATGTCCGAGTTCCGCCTGCTGAAGATCATGAAAACCAACGTCGTCGGCCCCATGCTCTGCGCCAAGCACGCCTTGTTGCGCATGGCGCATCGGCATGGTGGGCACGGCGGGGCCATTGTCAACGTGTCATCGATGGCTGCGCGCCTGGGCTCGCCCAACGAATATGTCGACTATGCCGCCTCCAAGGGCGCGCTCGACACCTTCACCATCGGCCTGGCAAAAGAAGTGGCAGGCGAGGGCGTGCGGGTCAATGGCGTTCGGCCAGGCTACATCCACACAGGGTTCCATGCCTTGTCCGGCGACCCCGACCGGGTCAGCAAGCTTGAGCCCGGTTTGCCCATGGGGCGCGGCGGGCGCCCCGAGGAAGTGGCCGAAGCCATTCTCTGGCTGCTCTCGGACAAAGCGTCCTATTCCACCGGCAGTTTCATCGACCTGAGCGGCGGGCGCTGAGCGCGCCCGTCAATCCCCCAGCAGCTCGCGTACACGCTCGGCGAGTGCTTCCAGCTCGAACGGCTTGGTCAGCACCGAGGTACCCTGCAACAGCTGGCCGTCGCTGAGCGCCGCGCTCTCATCGTAACCGGTGATGAACAGCACCTTGAGGTCTGGGTAGCGCACACGGCAGCGCTCGGCCACCTGGCGGCCATTTAGGCCACCCGGCAGCCCGATATCGCTCAGCAGCAGGTCTGGCCGTTCGCCGCTTTGCAGGTGGGCGAGGGCGGTCGGGCCATTCTCGAAGGCGTCCACCCGATAGCCCAGCTCTTCCAGCACTTCGCCCACCACCAGGCGCAAGGCGGTCTGGTCTTCGATCAACAGAATGCGCTTCGCAGCCGCGCTGCTTCTTTGCAAAGGCGTGCGCTGCGGTTTGCCGGCAGGGGCCTTGGGTTGCTCGTCGTGGCGGGGTAGCAGCAGCTCGATGCGGGTGCCTTCGCCAAGCACCGACAGCACGCGTAATTGCCCACCCGACTGACGCACGAAGCCGTAAGTCATGGACAGACCCAGCCCGGTTCCCTGGCCCATCGGTTTGGTGGTGAAGAACGGGTCGACTGCGCGCTCGGCCACTTCAGCCGACATGCCCTTGCCGTTGTCGACGATACTCAGTCGCACATACTCGCCGCCTGGCAGCCCCCCTGCCAGGGCCTGCTCGTCGTCAAGCACCAGGTTATCGCCAATGATCTCGATCACACCACCCGCAGGCATGGCATCGCGGGCGTTGATGCAGATGTTGAGCAGGGCGCTTTCCAGTTGAGGCGGGTCGATGAAGGTCGGCCACAGCTGGCTGGCGAAGCGGCTGCTCAGGCTAATGGCAGGGCCGATGGTGCGCCGCAGAAGGTCCTCCATGCCGGCAACCAGCGTGGCCACTTGTGTGGAGCAGGGTTGCAGAGTCTGCTGGCGAGAGAACGCCAGCAGCCGGTGCACCAGCGAAGAGGCCCGCTGCGCCGAGCCGCTGGACAGCTCCAGCAAGGGTTCCAGGGCGTCGAAACGTGACTGGTCCAGGCGTTGGCGCATCAGTTCCTGGGCACCAAGGATGCCGCCCAGCAGATTATTGAAGTCGTGGGCAATGCCGCCACTGAGCTGGCCTACGGCCTCCATCTTCTGTGCCTGGCGCAGTGCTTCTTCGGCCTTGGCCAGGCGTTCCTGCTCTTGCACCCGTTCACTGATGTCATAAGCAAAAAGAAACGCGCCTTGTATCTCGCCTTTTGGGTCGCGCAAGGCGTTGAAGCGCAATTCGTAATGGCGCAGCATGGGAGGCTTGCCGAAGGTGCCAATTTCGATGAACTGCTCGCCAGCCAGGGCGCGCTGCCACATTGGCAGAATAGGTGTCTGGCCAGCGCCTCCGTCTTCGAACAGCCCGGGCAGGTAGTCGCCGATTTCCGGGGTCCTTCCGTACAGCAGGTGGAAGTCATGCTTGGCCTGGCGGTTCACAGCCAGCCAGCGCAGGCCCTTGTCCACCACATGCACATTGACCACGCTGTGATCGACCAATTCGGCAAACAAGCGTCGCTCCGCCAGTGCGGCATTCACCCGTTGTTCCAGCTCTTCGTTGAGGCGCTGCAGGGCCTGCTCTGCACGCCGGCGTTCGGTGACATCCTTGAACAGCACGGCTACCTGGCGTTTCTCTGCAGGCTCTACGCGAAACGTGGTCACCGAGAGCACATGGCCGGTGGCGACCAGCTCCTGCTCGAAGTGCAGCGGTTCGCCTGTGCGAAGCACAGCGCCATAGCGGGCCACCCAGTCATCGGCCTCATCAGGCACCATTTCGCGCAGTTTCTGCCCGGCCACGTCGGGGATGCCGGCGTGCTTGGCATAGGCGGCATTGGCCAGCACATGCACATAGTCACTCAGCGGGCCATGTGGGCCGTCAAAGAACTCGATGATGCAAAAGCCTTCGTCCATGGTGTCGAACAACGACCGGTAAAAGTCCTGATCCTGGTCTTGATAGCTGGCGAGCTGTGCTTCCAACAGCGCATTGCGCCGTTGCAGGGCTTCGACTTGTTGACGCAGTGTGAGCAGGTCGCGGGATGGCATGCCGACGTCCGACGAAAAAGGATGCGCAGACTTTAACGTGTTCACCCGCAGGCGGATAGGCGGTCAACGTTGTGCGGCAATTCCCAGCAGACGGTCAATTCGCTGGCCAAGGCTCTGCAGGTTGAACGGTTTGCACAGCACCTCGGTGCGCCTGTCCGGGCGGCTACTGATCGGGATGTCGGCAGTGTCATAGCCCGTAATCAGCAGAACAGGCGCTTTGGCCACAAGCGTTTGAAACGCTTCTGCCAGCTGATATCCGTCGATTCCCCCGGGCAGGCCGACATCCGTGATCAGCAAGTCCGGTGGTACGCCCGCATGCATAGCCTCAAGCGCGGGGCGGCCACGGTCGAAAGCCTGTACTTCATGGCCCAGGTCAGTCAGTACTTCGACAAGCACCAGGCGCATGGCTGGCTGGTCTTCCACCAGCATGATTCGCTGCACGCGGGGGGCAGAAAGCTCGATGCCGGTGGTGAGTGGCACAGGCTGGCTGCAGGCAGCAATGCTTGCCTCCAGGGGGAAGTACAGATGAACGCAGGTGCCTTCCCCGGGCACGCTTTCGATCTGCAACTGCCCGCCGGACTGTCGGACAAACCCATAGACCATGGACAACCCCAAGCCGGTACCTTGGCCGAGTGGCTTGGTGGTGAAGAAAGGCTCCAGGGCGCGCTGGCGTACCGTGCTGGACATACCCATGCCGGTATCGCCAACGCGAATGTGCAAGTAGCGCCCCGCAGGCAGGTCCAAGTGACCGGCCTCAGCCACGGTGAGGTCGCTGTTTGCACAAGCGATGCTGAGCGTACCGCCCAGGGGCATGGCATCACGGGCATTGATGCACAGGTTCAGCAGAGCATTTTCCAGCTGCTGCGGATCGACGTGGATTGACCATTGCCCGGGCAAAGTCTGGTCGTGAAAGTCAATGTGCTGGCCAATAGAGCTGACGATCAGGTCCTGCATGCCCGCTACCAGGCATTGCACATCAACCGGTTGCGGCACCAGCGTCTGCTGGCGCGAGAAGGCCAGCAGGCGCTTTACCAGCGCCGCAGCGCGCAAGGCAGTGCTGCGGCAGAGTTCGAGCATGCGGGCGGTGTCGGCATGGCGTTGTTGGTCCAGGCGCCGTTCGGCCATTTCCACTGCGCCGAGCAGGCTGCCCAGCAGGTTGTTGAAGTCGTGGGCAATGCCGCCGGTCAACTGACCGATCGCTTCCATTTTCTGCGACTGGCGCAGAGCCTCCTCGGCCTGGCGCAGGCGTTGCTGTTCGGCGATGCGCTCGGTGATGTCATAGGCAAACATGTATCCGCCCTGGATCCGCTGCTGAGCATCGCGCAACGGGTGGTAGCGGATTTCGTAATGGCGCGGCGCATCAGGCGGACCGAAGGTGACGGTATCGACGAACGCTTCGCCGGCCAGCACACGCGGCCAAACCGGGGCCAACCGGTTCATGACATCGGGCTGATTGGTCAGGAACTGCGGTACGTAATCGCCAATCTGCGGCAAGAAGCCGCGGTGGCGCTGGAAGGTTTCGCGAGCCGTTCGGTTGATGGCCACCAGACGCATCTTGCGGTCGGCGGCAAACACGTTGGCCAGGCTGTTGTCGAGCAGTTCACCGAGCAGCTTGTTGTGTGCATGGGCGCTGTCTTCGCGTTCTGCCAGGCATGCTTCCAGTTCTGCGACACGCGCCTGCAGTTGGGTAATCGATGGAAGCGAATCTGGCTGCATGACCCAAGCCCCATGAACGGATCGGGCAACTATAGTCGCCCTTCAGGCTCGTAGCGGTCAGAAGGAGCGAATGATTCGCCCGAGCGTCTCCATGGCCCGTTCAGCACCGTCATGCCAGGGGCTGCCGTAGTTGAGGCGGATGCAGTTGCCGAAGCGGCGGGTGGGCGAAAAGATCGGCCCCGGAGCGATGCTGATGCCCTGGGCCAGGGCCATGTGGAACAGCTTGAGGGCATCCATCTGCTCGGGCAGTTCCAGCCACAGGAAGTAGCCACCCGAGGGCTGGCTGACCCGTGTCTGCGCCGGGAAGTGGCGGGCGATGGCGGCCAGCATGTTGGCCTGTTGGCCTTCAAGGGCGTAGCGTAGCTTGCGCAGGTGGCGGTCATAGCCACCGTGTTGCAGGTAGTCGGCTATCGCTGCCTGGGCCGGCATCGAGGCACACAGCGAAGTCATCAGTTTCAGCCGCTCGATCTTCTGCGCAAAACGCCCGGCCGCCACCCAGCCGATGCGGTAACCGGGTGCCAGGCTTTTGGCGAACGAGCCGCAGTGCATGACCAGGCCTTGGGTGTCGAAGGCCTTGGCCGGTTTGGGTGCCTGCTGCGAGTAGTACAGCTCGGCGTACACGTCGTCCTCGATCAACGGCACCTGGTGACGCGCCAGCAGTTCCACCAGCGCCTGTTTTTTCGCCTCCGGCATGCTGGCGCCTACCGGGTTCTGGAAGTTGGTCATGCACCACACGGCCTTTACCGGGTGCTTTTCCAGCGTCTGTGCCAGTACCCCCAGGTCCATGCCTTCGCGCGGGTGCACGGGGATTTCCACAGCCTTGAGCTTCAGCCGCTCCAGCACTTGCAGGCAGGCATAGAAGGCGGGGGCCTCGATGGCCACCAGGTCGCCCGGTTGGGTAACTGCCTGCAGGCACAGGTTCAAGGCTTCCAGTGCACCGTTGGTGATCAACAGCTCTTCCATCGGCAGCATCAGCCCACCAACCATGTAGCGCAGGGCAATCTGCCGGCGCAGCTGCGGGTTGCCGGGCGACAGGTCGGTCACCACCATGCGCGGGTCCATGCTGCGGCTGGCGCTGGCCAGCGAGCGCGACAGGCGCTGCAGCGGAAACAGTTCGGGGCTGGGGAAGGCTGAGCCGAACGGTATGGTGTTGGGGTCCTTGATCGAGTCGAGGATCGAGAACACCAGGCCGCTGACGTCCACGTCCGTCGACTCACTGACCGGCTGCAATGCCTGCGGCTCGCTGAACTGGCGCGGGGCGTGGGCGTTGACGAAATAACCCGAGCGCGGCCGGGCACGGATCAGCCCGCGCCGCTCCAGCAGGTAGTAGGCCTGGAACACGGTGGACGGGCTGACCCCGTGGGTCTGGCTGGCGTAGCGTACCGAAGGCACGCGTTGGCCGGGGCCCAGGACCCCGGAGCGGATCAGTTCGGCAATGTCGTCGGCGAAGCGTTCGTAGCGTTTCATTCTGGCCTTCTGTCGAAGCCTGGCAGGCAAGGTTGAGTCAGTGTAAGGGATCAGCGGTTCATCGGTGCGACGAAGCGGCTTTGGGCCACGCTGCGGATGGCAGGGTCGTCGCGCTCGCTGATTTCGAAGCTCAACGTTTGCGAGCTGCTGGCCGGGCGCTCGGCCAGCATCGCCACCGATACCGGCAGTTCGCTCATTTCGCCAGCCGGGATCACCAATGCGGTGGTGCCCTGCAAGGTGAAACCGTCAGCGTCCAGCAGGCGCAGCGCATAGTGCTGAGTGCGCTCGGTCTTGTTGATGACCTTGAGCAGGTAGATGTTCTCGATCTGGCCGTGGGCGTTTTCCCGGAACAGGCCGCGGTCCTTGATCACATCCAGCGAAACCATCGGGCGCATCTGCAAGGCCACCACCAGTGCTGCGATCATCACCCCGAGTGCAGCGACGTAGCCCAGCAGGCGCGGGCGCAGCCAGTGGGTGGTGCCGCCCTGCAAACTGTGTTCGGACTTGTAACCGATCAACCCGCGGGCGTAACCCATCTTGTCCATCACCCCGTCGCAGGCGTCGATGCACGCCGCGCATCCGATGCAGGCCATTTGCAAACCATCGCGGATATCGATGCCGGTAGGGCACACTTGCACGCATAGCGTGCAGTCGATGCAGTCGCCGAGGCCTTGTGCGCCAACGTCACTGCCTTTCTTGCGCGGGCCGCGGGCTTCACCACGGCGCGGGTCATAGGCAACCGCCAGGGTGTCCTTGTCGAACATCACCGCCTGGAAGCGCGCATACGGGCACATGTGCAGGCACACCGCTTCGCGCAGCAGGCCTGCGTTTATGTAGGTGGCAGCGGTGAAAAACAGCACCCAGAACAGCGCCACGCCGCCCAATTGCAACGTGAACAGTTCTGCGGCCAGTGGGCGGATTGGGGTGAAGTAGCCGACGAAGGTCAGCCCGGTGACTACACCGATGGCCAGCCACAGGCTGTGTTTCAGGGTGCGGCGCGCCAGTTTGTTCAGGCTCCACGGCGCGGCGGCAAGCTTGATGCGCTGGTTGCGGTCACCTTCCATTACCTTTTCGCACCACATGAACAGCCAGGTCCAGGTGCTTTGTGGGCAGCTGTAGCCGCACCACACGCGGCCGGCGTACACGGTAATGGCGAACAGGCCGAATGCGCAGATGATCAGCAGCGCCGACAGCAGGATGAAATCCTGTGGCCAGAAGGTGGCGCCAAAGATGTGGAATTTGCTTTCACCCAAGTCCCACAGCACGGCTTGGCGGCCATTCCAGTTCAGCCAGGCAGTGCCAAAAAACAGCACGAACAGGGCCCCGGCAAAGCCGATGCGCAGGCTACGGTACAGCCCGGTAAAGCTGCGGGTGTGAATGCCACTGTCGATGCGTCGCGGTTGTTGGCTGGCTGGGGCGGCGGCGATCTCTGTAAAAGGGATTCTGTTATTCATGGTTCGGTGCTCATCAGGCCTCGATCAGGCATGAGCACTATGGCCCTGAGGCTGTTATCAGCACAGGCTCAGATTTTGCGATAAAAACCGTATCAGATTAACCGCTCGGCCCCGCCAGGCCTTAGATCACCGAGCCTGGCACGCTGGTCTTCAGATGCCTGCGGCTATCCACCGCACCCGCCACGGTCAGTGCATCGGCCTCGGATTCGGTGATGGGCACGCGTTGGCCTGCGAGCAAGGCCACAGACATGCGCAGTTGTTCGTCGGTGATGATTTCGATATCGGGGCCATCACCCTCGATGCGCAGGTCTTCGCCGATCAAGGTGCAGCGTTGGGTGGCTTCGTCGATTTCAATGGGCATGGTGACGTGCTCCTGCTGGTGGTTACAGGGTGGACCACAGTGAGGGGCTGGTTGCTGCATCAACAGGCTGAGCGGCACTTTGCCCTGTGTACAGAGGTCAACCCTTGCATAGGGCTGGCCGGCCGCTTTGCGGGCACGCCCGCTCCCACAGGTCACCACACGTATCAAGAACTGTGCATTACTTGTGGGAGCGGGCATGCCCGCGAAAAGGCCGGACCTGGCCACACAATGCTCAGCATGGGGACAACTGTAATGGACGTTATCTGGCAAGCTATCCAGGCCGAATTCGCCGATGTCACCGATGAGCGCGAGGTCACTCGCATTCTCGTGCGCCTGCTGATGGCAGCCATACTTGGCGCGGTGCTGGGCTTCGAGCGCGAACACAAGGGTAAATCCGCCGGGGTACGCACCCACATGCTGGTCTCGCTGGGCGCCGCGCTGTTCGTGCTGGCACCCAGCATGGCCGGGGCTGATGAGCAGGCGCTAAGCCGGGTGATCCAGGGCATCGTCGCCGGTATCGGCTTTCTGGGTGCAGGCACCATCCTCAAGGGAAACGGCCAGGACACCAGCCATGTGAAAGGCCTGACTACCGCCGCAGGGCTATGGATGACCGCTGCCATCGGTACGGCTGCCGGCATGGGCCGCGAAGCCACGGCGTTGATCAGCACGGTACTGGCCCTGCTGGTACTGGGCACGATGCCGTTGCTGGTGGAGAAGGTCGAAGGACAGAACGAGGAGAAGCAGGAGGAGGAGGGCAGGAAGCACTAAGGCAGGAAGCACTAAGGCAGGAAGCACTAAGGGGAGCCGAAGCTCCCCCCAAAGCGTTGTTGCTTGCTCTTTTTTTATTATTGAGACCGGCTTTTTGTTGTTTTTGTCAGCCTGCCTTGGTGGTGCGAGCGACCCCCATGCGGGGTCAAGAGCAAACGTATTTTTTTGAGCGCTGACCTGCTTTCATCATTGATCCGAACCTGGCTGTAGCTACCTTGAGGTAGTTTTATTGTTCTGTGCCAGACCGCGGGGCGTACCCCTGAAAAGCGTGTCGACTCCAAAAAGATCTGCTTGCTACGCCTCTGCCGTGTTGTTCTTGTTATGTCAGAGCCGTTACCTGTTGTTTTTATTGGGTGTCACATTTTTTTTGTTCTTGTACCAAAGATATAGCAGGGTGCGTGCCAACTTTTTAAAGTCCTTTAAAATCAAGCACCTGGCGATTTCGTCGAAATCGCCAGGCCTGAAATTTTGTCGATTTGTTTCCCTGTTACCCGATTTTTTGCTGTGGAACGTGGGGCCGGTAACACTTCACCCACATGTATGTGACACCCGTGTGACTTCCTGCGCGTTACTGCGCATTGCGCGCCCGCGCTACCCGCGACCCATTGCTGCGGCCGAGCACATCGCTGATGCGTTGGCCGGCGGCGATCAGCCTGTCCAGGTCGATACCGGTAGCAATGCCCAGCCCCTGCAGCAGGTACACCACATCTTCCGTGGCGATGTTGCCGGTAGCGCCTTTGGCATAAGGGCAGCCACCCAGCCCTGCCACCGAGCTGTCAAACACATTGATACCTTCGAGGAGGCTGGCATAGACGTTGGCCAATGCCTGGCCATAGGTATCATGGAAGTGCCCGGCCAGTTGCCCGCGCGGTACCAGGGCGGAAACCACCTCGAAGAGGCGCCGGGTATCGCCGGCGGTACCTGTGCCAATGGTGTCGCCCAGCGACACCTCGTAACAGCCCATGTCATGCAGGGCGCGGGCCACCGGGGCCACCTGTTCGGCGCTGACCTTGCCTTCATAGGGGCAGCCGAGTACGCACGACACATAGCCGCGCACGCGCACACCATGGCTGCGCGCGGCCTCCATGATCGGTTCGAAGCGCTTGAGGCTGTCGCTGATCGAGCAGTTGATGTTGCGCTGGGAGAACGCTTCAGAGGCCGCTGCGAACACCGCCACTTCCTTCACCCCTGCAGCCAGGGCGTCCTCGAAGCCGCGCAGGTTTGGCGCCAGCGCCGCATACGTCACACCGGGGCGCTGCTGGATACCGGCGAACACCTCGGCGGAACCGGCCATCTGTGGCACCCACTTGGGCGAGACGAAGCTGCCCACCTCGATATAGGCCAGGCCCGCTGCGGTAAGGTCGTCCACCAGGCGCACCTTGTCGGCAACGCTGATGGGCTGGGCTTCGTTCTGCAAACCGTCGCGGGGGCCTACTTCGACCAGACGGACTTCTTTGGGCAAGGACATGGCGGGTTTCCTGTGGCGTTCAGCGGTTGTCTTTGTTGTTCAGGGTGGCGGCCAGGGCTTGTTCACAGCGCTCCTGGGCGGTGTCCAGTTCCAGTTGCATCTGGTGGATGTCAAGCATCTGCTGTTCCAGCTGGGCGCGCCGTTCGGCGATTTTCGCCAGCATGCTGTTGAGCTGTTTGAGGTTGCCGCTGGTGGGGTCGTACAGCTCGATAAGCTCGCGGCACTCGGCCAGCGAAAAGCCGATGCGCTTGCCGCGCAGGATGAGCTTCAGGCTGACCTTGTCGCGCGCCGTGTAGATACGTTCCAGGCCTCGGCGTTCGGGGCTCAGCAGGCCCTGCTCCTCATAGAAACGGATGGCACGGGTGGTGATGTCCAGCTCGCGGGACAGGTCGGAGATGCTGTAGGTCTGGGTGCTCATGCTGGGGCTCGGCGTGGGGTATGCGGTTATCCTGACTGCAGGTTGACGTATACGTCAAGCAGGGGCTGAAGATGCGTGTTGCCTTCTTCGCGGGCCTGCCCGCTCCCACAGAAGTGCGACGCTTGCGGGCCTGACGCAATCCCTGTGGGAGCGGGCAGGCCCGCGAAGAGGCCGATGCAGGTAACCACATTTCATTCCGGCTGCACCGACCGACGATAGCCATTGGGCGTCTGCCCACTCAAGCGCTTGAACCAGCGGGCAAAGTACGTCGGGTCGGTGAACCCCAGGCTGTCCGACAGCTGCCCGATGCTCATCCGCGTGTAAACCAGGTTGCGACGCGCCTCCAGCAACAAACGCTGGTGCAGCACCTGCAGCGCAGTCTGCCCACTCAGCGCCCGGCACAACTGGTTCAGTTGCAGGCTCGGAATATTCAGTCGCGCGGCGAAGTCCTCCATCGACAGGTGCTCGCGGTAATGCGCTTCGACCAGTCGCAGGTACTGCCCCAACAACTGGCGGTCACGCTCATCCCGATTTCGCGGCGCTTGACCCAGCTGCTGGCGGCGGCTGATCCACACCATCAGCGCGGTGACCAGCGCTTCGAGCATGGCCGCCCGCGCGGGGGCATTGCCCTGGTATTCCTGCTGCAAGGTGCTGATCAGGCTGCGCAGGTGCACGCGGTCCTGGCCCAGCGGGTAACACGCCGGTTTCGCAAGCACCGTCAGGGGCGCGCCCAGGCGCTGTTCCAGGTTCGCCACCAGTGCGGTGCCAAAGGTCAGCACATACCCCTGGATATCGGCACTGAAGCGAAAGCCATGCACGGTCATCGGCGGCACCACCTGGATCGCCGCCTCGCCGATGGCACTGCGCACGCCTTCGACCTCAACCTGGGCCTGGCCGCGCTGTACGTAAAGGAGCTGGAACAGTTCGGCATGCTGATGCGGCTTGATTTCCCAGTGGTGCAAACGGCTACGTGCCGGGATGGACTCGCAGTGCAACAGGTCGGTGCCGGGCCAGGCCGTGTTTTCACCATACAGCTTGAACAACGGGACGCCGGGGAGGGTGGATTTCATGCGGGCAAGCCTGTCCGTTAATCGAACGATTTTTGTAAAAGTGCAGGTTATTCATGGAATAGCACACTTAATGGGCATTTTTTGCCAGTAAAAATGCAAGGGCAAACCCTAACAGCAGATGCCGCCCCACTGCCAGTCCAGGGCCGGCATCGTCCGAACAGAGACAACAACAATGAAAACTCAGGTTGCAATTATTGGCGCAGGCCCGTCTGGCCTGCTGCTGGGCCAACTGCTGCACAAGGCCGGTATCGATAACGTCATCGTAGAGCGCCAGACGCCCGAGTATGTACTTGGCCGCATCCGCGCTGGTGTGCTGGAGCAAGGCACGGTCGATCTGCTGCGCGAAGCCGGTGTGGCCGAGCGCATGGACCGTGAAGGCCTGGTGCACGAAGGTGTCGAGTTGCTGGTTGGCGGGCGCCGTCAACGCCTGGATCTCAAAGCCCTGACAGGTGGCAAGACGGTGATGGTGTACGGCCAGACCGAAGTCACCCGTGACCTGATGCAGGCCCGTGAAGCCACAGGTGCACCGATCATCTATGCCGCCAGCAATGTCCAGCCGCATGAGCTTAAGGGCGAGAAGCCATATCTGACCTTCGAAAAAGATGGCCGGGTGCACCGGGTGGACTGCGACTATATCGCTGGCTGTGACGGCTTCCATGGCGTTTCGCGACAGAGCATCCCTGAGGGCGTGCTGAAGCAGTACGAGCGGGTTTATCCATTTGGCTGGCTGGGCCTGCTGTCGGACACACCGCCGGTCAATCACGAGCTGATCTATGCGCACCACGAACGTGGCTTCGCGTTGTGCAGCCAACGTTCGCAGACACGCAGCCGCTACTACCTGCAGGTACCTTTGCAGGACCGTGTCGAGGCGTGGTCTGACGAGCGTTTCTGGGACGAACTCAAAGCCCGTTTGCCCGCCGACGTAGCAGCTGATCTGGTGACTGGCCCAGCGCTGGAAAAAAGCATCGCGCCGCTGCGCAGCCTGGTAGTCGAACCCATGCAGTATGGCCACCTGTTCCTGGTAGGTGACGCCGCGCACATCGTCCCACCCACCGGTGCCAAAGGCCTGAACCTGGCAGCCTCGGACGTCAACTACCTCTACCGCATTTTGGTCAAGGTATACCGCGAAGGTCGTACCGACCTGCTTGAGCAGTATTCGCCGCTGGCCCTGCGCCGGGTATGGAAAGGCGAGCGTTTCAGCTGGTTCATGACCCAGCTGCTGCATGACTTCGGCAGCCACAAGGATGCTTGGGACCAGAAGATGCAGGAGGCTGACCGCGAGTACTTCCTGAACTCCCCGGCGGGCTTGCTGAACATTGCCGAGAACTATGTGGGGCTGCCGTACGAAGAAGTAGTCTGAGGTTCTGTGCTGCCTGTGCTGGCCCCATCGCCGGCAAGCCAGCTCCCACAGGTACTGCACATGACTTGAATACGATGCGGTCAACGTGGGAGCTGGCTTGCCGGCGATCACGGGCGAAGCCCGTGCCATGCAAACCTTGCCTACTGGGCCAGCAACGCCTCCATCTCCCGGTACTCTCGCTGACGCGCATGCTCCAGCGCGGTGACCCCATCCTTGTCGGCAATGTGCCGGTCCGCCCCCGCCGCCAGCAGCCGGCGCACAATCTCCACATGCCGCGGTCCGCCATCCCCCAGGATCACTGCCTCCATAAGCGCGGTCCAGTGCAGGCGGTTCAGGTGGTTCACGTCCACCCCGGCATCGATCAGCATCTGCACCGTCTCGACATGGCCGCGCTCGGCCGCAGGGATCAACGCAGTCCCCCCGTAGCGGTTGGTGCTCTTGAGGTTGGCACCGTGGCTCAGGATCAGCCGCAGGATATCGTTCAGGCCTCGGGCGCCGGCATACAGATAAGGGCTGTCATCGATATTGTCTTTGGCGTTCACGTCGGCACCGGCCTGGATCAGTGCTTGCGCCGCCGCCACCTGGTTGCCGTGGGTGGCCACCAGCAGGGCAGTGCGCCCCTGCTCATCACGGCTTTCCAGCCGGGCACCTTCTGTCAGCAACTGTTGCAGGGTGCGCACGTCGTCCTGGCGGGCGGCGTTGTGCAGGCGGTTGTCCATGGTGGTGTTCTCGGCGTGGGCGGCAAGGCTGGTGAGCAGGGCGAACAGCATGGTTGTGAGTGATCTACGCATGGAGTGGCTCCTGATTGACCTGCCTGCATCCTAGAAAAATCGCACAAAGTCTTGAAGTTAAGTTTGCGCATGACCGACAGTGGTCTGCTGAATAGACAAAGCAGGAAGCAAAACGATGAAGTTCTCCACATCGCTGATGAGCGCGCTGTGCCTGGCGATCGCGAGTGGGTGGGCCTGTGCCGAGCAAGTGTTGCCCGCGCCACCCGAACTGGCCTCCGGCTACCGCACTGGCCTGCAGCCGGTGCACGCCAGCCGGCATATGGCCGCCGCTGCCAACCCGCTGGCCACCGAAGCGGGGCGGGCGATGCTGCGTGACGGTGGCAGCGCCATCGACGCGGCCATCGCCATGCAAATGGTGCTGACCTTGGTAGAGCCGCAATCCAGCGGCATCGGTGGTGGGGCTTTTATCCTCTACTGGGACGGCAAACGTGTTCAGGCTTTCGACGGCCGCGAGGCAGCCCCGGCGCAGGTAACGGAGCAACTGTTCTTGCAAGCCAATGGTTCACCGATGCCGTTCAGGTCGGCGCAGATCGGCGGGCGCTCAGTGGGTGTGCCGGGGGTACTGCGCGCGCTGAAACTGGCTCACGAGCAGCACGGCAAGCTGCCTTGGCAGCAACTCTTTGCCCCGGCCATCGCGTTGGCACGTAACGGTTTCCCCGTTTCCGAACGCCTCCACACCCTGGTGGCGGGCGACCCGTATATCGCCCGGTCACCGGCCATGGCGCGCTACTTCCTGGATAAAAACGGCAAGCCGCTGCCGGTGGGCACGAGGTTGCGCAACCCTGAACTTGCGCAAACGTTCGAGCAGATTGCCGCGCACGGGCCCCAGGCGTTCTACACCGGTGAAATCGCCGGGGCCATCGTGGCCAAGGTGCGCAGCCATACCAATGCCGGTTACCTGTCGTTGCAGGACCTTGAGCAGTACACCGCCAAAGAGCGCGAGCCGGTGTGCGGCACCTACAAGGCCTGGCGCGTCTGCGGCATGCCGCCGCCCTCGTCGGGTGGGGTGACGGTGTTGCAGACGCTGGGCATGCTTGAAGCCGTGCAGCGCGCCACGCCACAACGCGACCTGGCGGCGCTGCGGCCGTTGGCGAGCGCGTCCCCGGCAGGCCTGGAGGCACCGCCGCTGGCCGTGCACCTGATCGCCGAGGCCGAGCGCCTGGCCTACGCCGACCGCGCTCAGTACCTGGCCGACAGTGATTACGTGCCGGTCCCGGTCAAGGCCCTGACCGACCCCGCCTACCTGGCCCGCCGAGCAGCGCAGATCGGCGAGCACAGCATGAAGCGCGCTCGCCCTGGCCAGCCGCAAGGCGCCGACCTGGCCCTGGCACCCGATCGCTCGCCTTTGCGCGTTTCCACTTCGCACCTCAGCGCAGTGGATGACAATGGTCAGGCACTGGCCATGACCACCTCGGTGGAGGCCGCGTTCGGTTCGCACCTGATGGTCAAGGGCTTCCTGCTCAACAATCATCTGACGGACTTCTCGTTCATCCCCCGGGAACACGGCAAGCCCGTGGCCAATCGGGTGCAGCCGGGCAAGCGGCCACTGTCAGCGATGGCGCCGACGCTGGTGTTTTCGCGGGCCTCTGGCGAGCTTGTGGCCAGCCTTGGTTCGCCAGGGGGCTCGCAGATCATTGGCTACGTGAACAAGGCGCTGATCGGCTTGCTGGATTGGCAGCTCGACCCGCAGCAGGCGGCCGGCCTGCCCAACTTCGGCAGCCGCAATGCCGGCACTGAAGTGGAAGCCGGGCTGGCCAGCCAATCGCTGATCCGCCAATTGGCAGCCTGGGGCCATGAGGTCACGCCGATGACCATGACCAGCGGCATGCAGATCATCCAGCGCAGCGGCGATGGCTGGTCCGGTGGCGCCGACCCTCGGCGGGAAGGTGTGGCCCTTGGCGACTAGCCGTGATAGAACGCAGTCTTGCCATTCCGCAGTTGAATACCAAGATGTCTATCAGCGTGAAATCGAATAGAGCCCTGTTCGACCTCGACCTGCTACGCGCCATTGTGGTGGTGGCCGATTGCGGTAGCTTCACCACGGCGGCGGCGCGCCTGCACTCGACCCAATCGACCATCAGCCAGAAGGTGCGCCGCCTGGAAGACATGGTCGGCCATCGCCTGTTGGTGCGGGGTAACCGCGATGTGCTACCAACCGACGCCGGGCAGACCTTGCTCGGCTACGCGCGGCACATGCTGGCGCTGAATGACCAGATGCTCGAAGCCCTGGCCGGGGCGATGGTCGGCACCACCGTACGCCTGGGCGTGCCCGAGGACTTCGTTGGCGGGCGCACAACCAATGCGCTGTCGGCCTTCAGCCGGCTGCACCCGCAAGTGAAACTGGAAGTGACCAGCGGCCTGTGCCGCGACCTCAGCCAAGCCTACGACAACGGTGAACTCGACTTGGTGCTGCTCAAGCAGCGGCGCAACACCCGGGAGGGCGTGGCTTGCTGGCCCGAGCGCCTGCAATGGATCGACAGTGCGCGCACCCCCGCCTTCGAGCTGGACCCGATCCCGCTGGTTACCTTCCCGCCGCGCGGCTTGTACCGCGAGGACATGATCAACGCTATCGAAAGCATGGGCCGGCGCTGGCGCATCAGTTTCACCAGTTCCAGCCTCAGCGGTATCCAGGCGGCAGTTGCCGATGGCATGGGCATCAGCCTGCTGCCACCAAGGGCAGCCACGGGTGAGCACCGGGTGCTGGGGGCAGGGCAGGGGCTACCGGAGGTCGACAGCTATGAAATCGTCATCGTCCACCGGCCGACAGCGGATGTGATGGTCAAGGCGTTGGCCGAGGTCATGACGCAACTGCTGGCGGGCGGCGGGATCTGACACGGCCTTACGAACTGACGCGGTCTTTGTGGGGGCGCCCCGGCAGGGCCGCTCCCACAGAAGATCGAGTCGGCCGAGGGTGGATGGGTCAGGCGCAAGCCGCCGCCAGGCGTGGCGACAGGTGAATGCCGGCAATCATGCAGCGCACCGAGCCGCCGGCCATCTCAATGGTCGGCACGTCCAGTGGCACCAGCCGCGCCGAGCGCTCGATGCGCCGGCGTTGCTCGCTGGTCAGGCTGTCGAAGGCCTTGCGTGACAGCGCCAGAATACGCCCGTCACGCCCGGACAGTTCGATGGCATTACCGGCAAACTGGCCGATCTGCTGGTTGCTCAAGTCAATCACATCGCGGCCCGATTCGATCAGCCGCATGCGCACTTCCTCGGCCCGCGCCTTGTTGGTGAACGTGCCAAAACCCACCAGTGCAAACTCGGTCGCCACGCACATCAGTACGTTGGTGTGGTAGATCGGCGTGCCTTGCTCGTCGGCAGTGTCGAATACCATCGGCTCGAAGTTGAAGTGCGTGCTGAAGCGCTCCAGGGCAATCGGGTCGGCACGGTTGGAGCGTGCGGTGTAAGCCACCCGCGACAGGTGGTCGAATACCATGGCGCCGGTCCCTTCGAGGAACAGCTCGTCCTGCTCCAGCCCTGAATAATCGATTACATCCTGCACGCGGTACTCATTCTTGAGCATCTCGATCACATCGGCGCGCCGCTCGCGGCGGCGGTTGCGCGAGTACATCGAGTAGATCGCGATATGCCCACCGGGGTGGGTCGAGAACCAGTTGTTGGGGAACACCGAGTCCGGGGTGTTGTGCTCGCCAAAATCGTCGAACAGGTGTACGCGTACGCCTTCGGCCTCGAGGCGGCCGACGGCCTGGGTGACTTCATCACGGGCAACCTCGGCGAGCGCCTGTGCGGCGAGGCTGGGGTTGCTGCGCTGGAATGAGTTGTCGGCTGCGGTTTCCGGGTTGGGGGTGAACGCATGTGGCCTGACCATGACCACTGCTGCAGGTGCTTGAATCGAACGCGTCGGGAATGCCATCTGGAAGTACCGGGTAGGAAGCGGGGTTAGGCAACGCGTCGGATGCGGCTTTTGGCAGCGCGGCCGCGGGTGTGGCTGAACAGGTCTTTCGGGTCGTCTTCCACCCATGGCACCAGGTCGATCTTCGTGCCCATGCCGCGCTTTTCGGCCTGCTGTAGTACGTAACGTAGTACGGTGTAGTCTTCCAGGGCGAAGCCCACCGAGTCGAATACGGTGACCTGGCTGTCGCTCTGGCGCCCCTCGGTCTCGCCGCGCAGCACACGCCACAGGTCAACCACCGGGAAGTCAGCGGGCAGCTGCTGGATGTCCCCTTCGATACGGGTTTGCGGCTCGTACTCGACGAACACCCGGGCGTTGCGCAGCACATCGGCGTGCAGTTCGGTCTTGCCCGGGCAGTCTCCCCCCACGGCATTCAGGTGCATGCCGGGTTCGAGCATGTCAGGGGTGATGATGGTGGCGTAGGCCTTGTCGGCAGTGACCGTGGTGATGATGTCCACGCCTTTCACCGCCTCGGCCACCGAGCCGGCCCGGCGAATGGTGAGGCCGCTGTATTCCTTGAGGTTGGCAATCAGCTTGGCGGTGGCCAGCGGGTCGGTGTCGTAGGCGATGATTTCTTCGATGCCCAGGTGCTTGTGGAAGGCCAGCGCCTGGAATTCGCTTTGCGCGCCGTTGCCGATCAGCGCCATCTTGCGCGAGTTCGGTCGGGCCAGTGCCTGGGCTGCCATCAGCGAGGTAGCCGCAGTGCGCAGGGCGGTGGCAATGGTCAGTTCGGACAGCAACACCGGGTAGCCGGTTTCGACATCGGCCAATACGCCGAAGGCCATCACGGTATGCAGGTCACGCGCGGTGTTGGCCGGGTGGCCGTTGACGTATTTGAAGGCGTAGCGGCTGTTGTCGGCGACCGGCATCAGTTCGATCACACCCACTTCCGAATGGCTGGCAACCCGTGCGGATTTATCAAACTCCTGCCAGCGTTTGAAGTCTTCACGAATGGCCGCAGCCAGCTCGCCTATGAACGGCGCTACGCCAATGTCGTGCACCAAGTCCGACATGGTTGGAACATCAATGAAATACGTCATGCTCTTGCACCTTGTTATTGTGCGCTGCCCTCTGGATATTGCAGGGTGAGCGCTTAGGATTATCGAAGTGTCGCCGGCTCGAATATTTTGATGAAAGGTTGCGTCAACAGGAAGAATGCAGGTTGCCAGTTTCGCCAACTTTCTAGACAATCTGCCACCCCAAAGTAGCAATCTGATTATTTGGCAGGCATATGGACACTATCGATCGGGAACTGATTGCGCTGTTGCGGGACAATGCACGTACCCCCGTGCTGACCTTGGCAAAAAAACTCAAGGTGGCCAGGGCAACGGTGCAAAACCGCATCACTCGCCTCGAAGAGCAGGGCGTGATCATCGGCTACACGGTACGCTTGCGCTCCGATGCGCTGGACCAGGGCGTGCGGGCGATCACCAGCATCGGCATCAGCGGCCACCACGCCGCAGAGGTCAAGCACGCGCTGCGTGGGCACCCCAACGTGGTGGCCATTCATACCACCAATGGCCGCTGGGACCTGATGGCAGAGCTGCGCGCAGACACCCTTGAAGCGTTCGACCGGGCGCTTAACACCATTCGCTCCATCCCGCACATCGAGAATACCGAGACCAGCATCCTGCTCTCCACCTACAAGATGTGACCGCTGGGTCAGGCCTTTTGACAGGCGCATTGCGCAAACTGTCACCCAGGCTTTCCACAGTGCAAAAAATCCCTTGGGCTGTGCGCATTCTGTAGCGTTCCGCTTGGCCCGGGCCACTGGCAGAATGAAACTGTTTCCGTGCAACGGTACACGGCGCACCACCCAAGGTGCGTTTCAAACAATAAAATAGCCCGCAGCGAAGTTGCGTCGGGCGTGAGTGTCCGTTTTCGTTATTACCTGCGCTTTTATCATTTTCAATGACAGTGAACTTGCACCTTGGTGCCAATTAAATGGTGCGGCGCGGGGCGCTGAAGTTTTACCAAAAAAGAATAAGAGGTCGACTATGCATCAAACGTGCAATGCGCAAAGCGCAGCTCCGCAAGAGGGCCGAGTGCTCAAGCGACGGCTGGAAAACCGACACATACAGCTTATTTCGATCAGTGGCGCCATTGGTACCGGTTTGTTCATGGGCTCGGGCAAGATCATTGCGCTGTCTGGCACTTCAATCATCCTCGTCTACGCCATCATCGGTTTTTTTGTGTTCTGCATTATGCGCGCCATGGGCGAGATGCTGCTGGCCAACCTGCAGATGGAATCGTTCGCCGACCTGGTGCACAACTACCTGGGGCCGCGGGCCGGTTACATTCTCAGCTGGTCGTACTGGCTCAGCTGGGTGGTGGCGGCGGTGGGCGACGTGGTGGTGGTCGCAGGGTTCGTGCAGTACTGGTACCCCGATGTGCCTACCTGGCTACCGGCTTTCGGCACCATGTTCCTGTTGCTGGGCCTGAACATGCTGGCGGTGAAGGCCTTTGGTGAAGTGGAGTTCTGGTTCGGCCTGATCAAGATCGTCGCCATCGTGCTGCTGGTGGTAACCGGCCTGGTGATGGTCGCCACCTCCTATACCTCGCCGGGCGGGGTGACGGCGTCGTTCAGCCACCTGGTGGCGCCTGGCGTGGTCATGCCGCATGGCATCCTTGGCTTCCTCGCCGGGTTCCAGATCGCTATCTTCTCCTTCGTCGGCACCGAGCTTATCGGCACCGCAGCGGCCGAGGCCAAAGACCCCGAGAAGACCCTGCCGAAGGCAATCAATACCATCCCCGTACGTATCCTGCTTTTCTACATCTGTTCGTTGGTGTGCATCATCAGTGTGGTGTCCTGGGCCAATGTGCCGGCCAACCGCAGCCCGTTCGTTGAATTGTTCCTGCTTGGCGGGTTGCCCGCTGCTGCTGGCATCATCAACTTCGTGGTGCTGACCTCTGCGGCCTCGTCGGCCAACAGTGGCGTCTACTCGGGCTCGCGCATGCTCTACGGCCTGTCGCACCAACAACAGGCGCCGACGGCGTTCGGGCGTCTGTCCGGCTCGGGTACGCCGGTGCGGGCGCTGGTGTTTTCCGGGGTGTGCATGGCGATTGCGCTGACGCTGCTGTTCGTGATCCCGGAAGTGATGACCGTGTTCACCCTGGTGTCGACCATTTCCGCGGTGATGATCATCGTTACCTGGTCGCTGATCCTGCTGTCCTATTTCGCCTACCGCCGACAGAATCCGCAGGCGCATGAGCAGTCCAGGTTCAAGCTGCCCGGCGGCAAGGTCACCGCCGCGCTGGCGCAGCTGTTCCTGATTTTCGTGCTGTGCCTGCTGGCCCTGGAGCCGGACACCCGCACGGCGTTGTACGTGATGCCGTTGTGGTATGCGGGCCTGTTGCTCGCCTATCGACGCAGGACCAAGGCCTCTGCGCAACCGCAGACAGCGACTGCTACATAGCACCATGGGACTGCTGTGCAGCCCATCGTTGGCAAGCCAGCTCCCACCTGGACTGCGCGAGTCGCAAGATTCGCGCTGTACCTGTGGGCGCTGGCTTGCCGGCGAGACACCTCAAGGCTGGCGTTCAGCAACCGCCCGCAACGTCCGCAACGTCACCACCGGTGCATCCACCACGAACCTGTTGGCCAGCCAGCCGGGCACATCGCCGGCAGGGTCGGCCTGCAACTGGTAGGTCACCTCCGTCTCGCGCTCGCCCAGTGGTTTCATCCGCCATTCACCGCTCAGATGCTGCACCCGGATCAGGCCGTCCACCTCGGGGATCCTGTCGGGCTCGGCACTCAGGCGCCGCAGCAGGGTGCCGTCATCCAGGCGTTCGCTGGTCACTTTCAGCACAATGTCCCGCGGCATCGTCGGCCACGGCAGGTTGGTGGTCAGGTACACCCAGGTATTGGCGCCCTCTACTTCCAGCAAACGCATCTGGTCACAGGCGTATAGCCATTTGCAGGCTACCCGCAGGTTCTCTTGCAGATCGGTGAGGGTGCGCACGCTGGCTTTCATGGTGCTCACACCACGAAATTGCTGGTAGGACGAGTCAGCCGCGCCACTGAGGTACACGCGGATGCCTTCGCGGTCGTAGGCCAGGTTCCAGTCATCGGCGGCCGGGGCAGGGGCAGGGGCACACAGCAGCAGGGCAGTGAGCAGCAGGCAGCGGTTCATGGCCGGTACCGCGTGGGGGATGGGTTTTTCAGTATGAGTAACAACGACCCCCTGCGCCACCGGCACAAAGGTGCCGGGTTCGAACACATAGTGCGTGCTGCGCCCATGGCGCTCGCGGTCCCGGCATTCGAACGCCAGCGTGTCGCCTTCCCACACATACCAGGTAAAGCCACACCCCAACTGTTCATCCAGTTCGCGCCGCTGGTTCTCGTTCCATACCGGGCCGGCTTGCCGCCGGTCGCGGTACTTGGCGTGGGATTTCTTGTACAGGCGACGACCCAGCGCGTCGTAGGCAAAGCTGACGGTCAGGCGGTCATCTTCGTAACGGCGCAAGCGGTTGTGGAGGTCCCAGGTGAAATGGCCTTGCTTGCAATCCGTGGTCGAACCAATAAGGGATTGGCATTTTCACTCTAAATCAGCCCGCGCTCGTTCACTTTGCATGTTCTGACCTTTTGTCGTCAATCTTAAATATCAATCTATTCTTTCGCATGAGAGGAAGTGCTCAATTTATTTAAATCAAGCGAGCTGTCGGTTAGTTTTTCGATTTTAGCCGCTGCTAGGGAGTCTATAGGGTAGTCATCATAAAGCTGCTCTGAATCGTTGGCTATCTTTAGTAGCAAGCGAAGTTCGCCTATTTCGATGGGGTTGATAAAGTTAAGCTCTCCAATGTATTTTTCACTATGCTTGTCAAATACAGATATTGAATATTTTACGTTTGGATTCGTGGTTCAACTCTCCGGTCTGATTTAGGGTTTTTGGTTGGTATCTGTTCCCCTGTCTCTGGGTCAAATGCCCCAAGATGTCTTCCTCTGCGATCATATTTTTCAATTTCACCATGTTGTGAATCCCATTCGCATATGCAGCCATCAGGAAGGTGCCAACGTTTCCTTAATCCCCCACCACCGTGAACCGCTATTGTTGGCTTCGCTCGCACTGCATCGGGAAATCCTGAAAGCCTACTGGGTGCGGGAATGTATTTTTGGGTTAGTCCTAGCGGATCCACCCAATGAGTTGGTGCGGGGCAGTATTTATAGGGGGTGAGACCTCCCTCAAAGCCAATAGGGTCTTTACCGACGTAGCGGCCAGTAAAGGAGTCATAATACCTATGTCGGTTATAGTGCAACCCCGTCTCAACGTCCCAATACTGCCCCTGAAAGCGTAGCGGATTCCGGATATCCGCCCACTTCGCCTTGTCGCTCCCTGTCTCCTCCGGCAACCCCCACGCCTTGTACGTCCCGCGCCAAGCAATCTCGCCATCCTCGCCGGTCAATTCCATCGGCGTGCCCAGGTGGTCACACTGGTACCACGCCAACGCATCAAGCGGCTTGGGTGTCGGCTTGTGTTGCCATACCGGATCCTTGTCGATGTCGTACGGGAAGACCACCGGCTGCGGTATCAACTCGACCACCTGGTTGGACACCGCCTGCGCCATCGGCAAATTTTTAATCTTTAATGTTCAAGCCTTGAAGTGGGACTAACCGGGAGATGCATATGTTGTCAATATCGGTTGGTGATGGCGTACGCTGGAAGAGGGCGAGAAAGAGTTGATTTATGAATTCATCTTTGTTTTTCACGTCGTCTAAGGGGATTTCGTGCGGTACAAGGTCGCGCCAATGCTTTTCATAGCTTTGTGTGTATATTATATGCTCAAGGCAGTTAGATATGTTTTCCATTGTTTTTGGGCCGAATCCATTAGAGGTTTCTTTCATGAGGCGAAAGAGCTCGGATCTATGTTCTTTGTTGTTTATTTCAAATTCGCTGAGTTCTGCATCTGTCATTGATATTAAGGGGTAGTATAAGAAATGGATGTAGTTTATGTTTGCGGTTTTCATTATAGCTTTGGGTAGGCTGTTAAAATGTTGTTGTTTTTGCGAACGATGATCGCAGTTGAGGTCTCAATGCGAGCGCCCCCGCCTGCACGGTAGCCTTCGCCAATTGTACGATTCATGTTTAGCATTGCGCTGTTAGTGCCGTTGGAGTTCATTTGAGCATTGCCGCGTTGGATTGCATCCAGTTGGTCGATATTATTTAAAAATCGCGTTGAGTCGGTCGGCTTTGGATTTTTGATGCATGGGCAATCAGGTGGTACTCCTGTGAGGGCCCGGTGTTTTTGCTGAGCTAGCGTGGTACCTGCGCCATGTCGAGAGTTAGCATGACCACCCCCTTTGCTATCAATATCTTGAAGTATAGCTCCTGCTCGCCGATTTGCCCTGTTTCCGGCTAGACCATATGGGTCAGTCCATTCTATTGGGTTCGAAGCATAAGTATAACTGTTGAACCCACCTATGAAACCAATCGGGTCCTTTCCTATAAACCGTCCGATCTGTGGGTCATAGTAACGATATCGGTTGTAATGCAACCCCGTCTCAACATCCCAATACTGCCCCTGAAAGCGTAGCGGATTCCGGATATCTCCCCACTTCGCCTTGTCGCTCCGTGTCTCCTCCGCCAACCCCCAGGCCTTGTACGTCCCGCGCCAGGCAATCTCGCCATCCTCGCCGGTCAATTCCATGGGCGTGCCCAGGTGGTCACACTGGTACCAGGCCAACGCATCAAACGGCTTGGGTGTCGGCTTGTGCTGCCACACCGGATCCTTGTCGATGTCATACGGGAAGACATACACCGGCTGCGGTATCAACTCGACCACATGGTTGGACACCGCCTGCGCCACCGGCACAAAGGTGCCGGGTTCGAACACATAGTGCGTGCTGCGCCCATGGCGCTCGCGGTCCCGGCATTCGAACGCCAGCGTGTCGCCTTCCCACACATACCAGGTAAAGCCACACCCCAGCTGTTCATCCAGCTCTCGCCGCTGGTTCTCGTTCCATACCGGGCCGGCTTGCCGCCGGTCGCGGTACTTGGCGTGGGATTTCTTGTACAGGCGACGACCCAGCGCGTCGTAGGCAAAGCTGACGGTCAGGCGGTCATCTTCGTAACGGCGCAAGCGGTTGTGGAGGTCCCAGGTGAAATGGCCTTGCTTGCCGTCCGTGGTGCGCTCCAGCAGGTTGCCGCGCTCGTCATAGCGGTACTGCGTGCCGTAATAGCTGCGCAGTACGTTGTCGCTCAGCCGTTGCGGTGAGTGCCGGTTGGGGCCGGGCGGTGCCTGTGGATCCAGCAGGTTGCTGGCCGGGTCGAAGGCAAACAGCTCTTTCTTGTAGTAGTCGCCCGCTTCGAGCAGGCGGCCGACCGGGTCGTAGCGGTAGAAGGTATCGCCACGCAGCAGGTCATTGATGTGGGTGAGCTGGCCGCTGGTGTCGTAGGCGTAGTCGCGCAGCGCAATCCGTCTGGTGGCGCCGCGCCGGGCCAGGGTCTGTTGTTGCAGCTGGCCATTCGGCGTCCAGGACTGGCGCTGGATCAACCCGTTGCCTTGCTCCCGGGCGATTTCCCGGTGCAGGTCGTCGCGCTGATAGCTGAGCAGTTCGCGGTCGTCGAGCTTGAGGCTGAGCAGGTGACCGCTGCCATACGTCAGCCAGCTGATTCGATGGCCGTCCGGCCGGGTGGTCGCCACGCGCAGGTTGAGGGCGTCGTATTCATGCTGGAACACCGCGACCTTCGGTTGCTTCATGTACTTGAAGTGCTGATGCTCGCGGGTGTTGTTGCCCGCCAGGTCGTAGAACCATTGCAGCTTGCAGTCCTGGTTCTCGGCGATCAGCAGGTTGCCATTGCCGTCGTAGGCGAAGGTTTCGGTTTCCCACTCTTTGCCGCCGCGCGCGCCCGCCCGGGTTTCCACCAGGCGGCCCATGGCGTCGTATACGAAGTGGGTGATGCGGTCGCCATCGAGGCGGCGGGTGGGCTGATTGCTGCTGTGATCGTAGAGGTAGTCGGTGGCCTGCTTGTCGAAGCCGGTCTCCTTGATCAGCCGGCCCGCCGGGTCGTACTTGAAGCTGGCTTCGCTGTTGTTCTCGTTGCGCAGGCTCACCAGCTGGCCGAGCTTGTCCCAGCGATAGGTGAGGGTGCTGTCGTCCGGGTTGTGGCGCCGGTGAATCAGGCCGGCTTCGTTGTAGGCCCAGGCGGTGCGCCGGTGCAGGGCGTCGGTGTAGCTGAGCAGGCGGCCTTCGGCGTCGTGCTCGAAACGGTCTTCAGTGTTGTCGGGATACACCAGGCGGGTCAGTTGGCCGGCCTGGTAGTGATACTGGGTGGTTTCACCCGCCGCGTTGATGGCTTTGCTCAGCTGGCCGAGTGCGTCGTACTTCCACAGGGTGGTCTTGCCCGAGCAGTCGGTGTAGCTGGCCAGCTGGCCATCGCGGGTGTAGCCGAGCTTTTTCTCGCCACCGTTGGCGTCGATGATGGCGGTGGGCAGGTTGTCGCTGTTGTAGGTGTACTGGGTCTTGTTCTCCAGGGGGTCGAGGGTTTCGATGATGTTGCCGCGCAGGTCATGGTCGTACTTCCACAACCCGCCCTCGGCATCGCGGGTCTTGAAGCGCTGGTCGAGGTCGTCATAGGCATGCTGCACCAAGGAGCCGTCGGGGCGGGTGTGCTGCAGCAGGTTGCCGCGCTCGTCGTAGATGTAGCGGTCGACACTGCCGTCGGTGTGCACATGCTGGATGACGTTCTTGCCATCATCGCGGAACAGCCACTCTTCGTTGCCGTCGGGGTAGATGATGCGGTAGGTGTAGCCGAGGTAATCGTAGTAGTGGCGGGTTTCCTGGCCAAGCGCATCGGTGACGGTGGTGAGGCGAATATGCCTGTTCCACTTCAGGCGGGTGTCGAAGCTGCCGTCGTCTGCCCATTCACGCACGGCTTTGGCATCCGGGCCTTCGCCCAGCCATTCAAGATTGATGGCCCGTTGTGTGCGGTCGGTGTAGCGGGTAACCAGGTGGTGCTGATACTGATAGGTCCACTGTGCCCCGTGTTCATCGCGTGCCGCGCGCAGGTCGCCGTGCTCGTCGTGGTCGTAACCGGCCAGCTGCCGTTGCTGCCGGCCATCCTGCATCAGCCAGAGTGCCCGGATGCGGCCGTGCTCATCGAGCTGGGTCTGCACATGGCGGTGCTGGTTTTCATCCTGATAGGTGATCAGGTCGGAGAGCACGGCCTTGCCGGCGTGTTGATGCTCGTAATGCAGCGCAATACGCGCACCGCCACGTTCGATGATACCGACCAGGCGGTAGCGATCCCCCACGCGCAGGTAGTGTTCATGGCGCTGATGACCGCGGGCCAGGGCCAGGCGGTTTTCATCGACCCGGATAAGCAGGGTTTTTTCCACCGGGTCGTACAGCGGCTTGCCCTGCTTGGGCAGGGCGTAGCTGTGCGTGCGGCCATCGTCGGCGTGGTACAGCACGCCCTCGTCGACGACATCGAAACGCATCGAGAACGGCGTGGTCCAGCGCGCCCCGCATTCACTGTCATCGTAGGCATCCAGGCTGGAGCGGTAAGTGCGGTGCCAGGCGATGGGAAATACGCCGGGCAGGTTGAAGTCGACATGCACCAGGGTTTCGGTGCCCCGCGCAAAGCTGATGCTCTTGCTGGTGCCGGGGCAGGTGCCGTTGAGGTTACAGCGTGGGTCATTCTTGGGCCGGGCTTCGTTGTGGGTGGCTTCCACGGTGCTTCCGGTGCCTTTTTGCCTGGCCACGCCCGAGCCGTGCGCCGGGGTGTTGACCGAGAGCCGGCGCGCGGGTTTGCGCTTGCGCAGGCCGGCGTTGAGCTGGGCGAGCAGCCAGGCAATGCTGTTTTGCGTGGCCGGGTTGGCCAGGGCGGTGAGCATTTGCCGGATCAACCGGGCCAGCCCCTTGAGCACATTGATGTGTGGCTGAACGAGCTTTACAACCAGGCCCGTGTTGCTCGCTGCCGCTTTGTAGCCCTCGGTCGCGCCGTACTGAAGCGCCCCGGCTGCGGTGCTGATGACCGCGCCGGCCCTGTCCAGCAGGCCCCAAAGGGAAGGTTCTTCGATGGGGGCATAGATCGCCTGGGCGCTGTTGACGATCGCCTTGCGCTGCTGGGTGGTGTCGATCTCGCCCCTGGCGATGCGCTCGATGGCATCCGCCAGGCTGTTGAGGGCCTGGAAGCCGGTGTTGGCGGCGTTGTTGAGGATGCCGGGCAGTTCGGTTTCGGCCTGCTCGACAAAGGTTTCGATTTCGCCCATCAACGTGGCGCCGAGGTGGCCGACCATGAGGCTGATCACGGCTTGGGCAAAGTCGCCTTTGTTTTTCTTCAGTTGCTGCCGTGCCAGGAACAGCACCGGCCGCAGGGTCATCCGCGCGGCGGCCATGGTGGGCGGGACGGGGACCACACCGATCAGGTTGATGCCCAGGCTGACCCAGTCCAGTGGGTCACTGGAGCCGGTTTTGGTCAGGTGAATGATGTCGCCCAGGGCATCGAACAAGGCGACGATGTTGCCGACCACCGGCACCGCGCCGGCCCAGGCCTTGACGGTGGCGAGGTCGATCTGATTGCCGCTGAGGTCCAGCAGCCACTCGTTGACGATTTTTTCGCCTTGGCCCAGGTCTTCCGCGACCAGATTGTTCAACGGGACGAGGGCGACTTCGCGCGCTTCGATTTCTTGCTTGGCTTGTGCGCTCACGATTTCAGCCCCCACCCTGGGAGGATGCTGAAGATAAAGCACACATCACTTGAGCTAATCATATGTTCTCCCGCTGTTAAATCTTTTGGGCAAGTTTGCAGAGTCCCTTGTATAGGGCGTACGGCATAAGTTCACTGAGGGCCGTAGTGCGAAGTTCGTGATTGTTCGCTAAGCACTTGCCTCAAGCTGTGTAGGGCGAATCTCTGAAATGGTTTTTGGTTTAAGTGGAAAGTTATATTTGCAGTGTTGGTGCGATGCAGTATTTAGTACGTGTTTCCGGACTTTTTGGGCTGTGAATAGGCGCTCTGTTCGCAAGGCTGAGCAGTAAGATGAAATGTGAGCATAAACGCACCAGGAGCAAGATTTTCGGGTGGGCTTGAAAATCAGAAGTTTCTGTAGGAACGTTCTTGCAGGGTGACTGTGTATTTAAACAATTTTATTGGAGGGGGAAGGTGAGGGATGAGTGCGGGGGATGGAGGTGTGAGTGCTTGCAGTAAGCGTGAAAGGCAGGAATAGATGTCTTGAAGTTGCTGCATATGTAAAAAGGCCGACATCCACAGCGCACTGTATATGCCGGCCTTTCGAGGGTGGGGCCCGAAGCCCCCGATGTGTTAACGCTTAGGGTTCAGCGTCAGGTGCACGTGACGGTTCACGTCTTTGTACAGCAGGTAGCTGAAGTTGCCTGGGCCGCCGGCGTAGCAGGCTTGCGGGCAGAAGGCGCGCAGCCACATGAAGTCGCCGGCTTCCACTTCGACCCAGTCCTGGTTCAGGCGGTACACCGCCTTGCCTTCCAGTACGTACAGGCCGTGTTCCATCACGTGGGTTTCAGCGAACGGGATCACGCCGCCCGGCTGGAAGGTGACGATGTTCACGTGCATGTCGTGGCGCATGTCGGCCATGTCGACGAAACGGGTGGTTTTCCAGCGGCCTTCGGTGCCCGGCATCTCGATGACGGTGGCGTTGTCGCGGTGGGTGACGAACGACTCCGGTACGTCCAGGCCTTCAACTTTCTGGTAGTGCTTGCGCAGCCAGTGGAAGGTGACGTTGGACTTGCTGTTGTTGCGCAGGCTCCACTCGGCGCCCGGGGCCAGGAAGGCGTAGCCGCCTGGTACCAGGGTGTGGTGTTTGCCTTCAACGGTGATGTCCAGCTCGCCTTCGACAATGAACACCACGGCTTCGGCGTTAGGGTCCAGCTCAGGACGCTCGCTGCCGCCTTCCGGGGCCAGCTCGACGATGTACTGGGAGAAGGTTTCGGCAAAACCGGTCAGCGGGCGGGCGATGACCCACATGCGCATCTTGTCCCAGAACGGCAGGTGGCTGGTGACGATGTCACGCATCACGCCCTTTGGGATGACGGCATAGGCTTCGGTGAACATGGCACGGTCAGTCAGCAGCTCGGTTTGAGCTGGGTGCCCACCGTGGGGGGCGAAGTACGAATGGTTCGACATGGACAATCTCGACTTGTTGTTCTCTCCCCGTGCCGTGAACCGCACCGGCCGGTGCGGCGCAGGGGATGTGGCAACAGAATAGGGTCGAGCGCGCGCCATCCACAAATTAAATGTTGGAATACCCGGTATTTGATCGCTGAATGTCGACCTGGCGTCCGGCGTGCTGTTCCGGCAGCCGATCGCCTTGGCCGAACAGTTTGTGGCGCAGGGTGCCTTCGGCGTAGTCCGACGGGTAGCGGCCGCGGCGTTGCAGCTCGGGCACCAGCAACTCGACCACGTTGGCCAGGTCGTCCGGCTGCACGGCGTAGGTCAGGTTGAAACCGTCGATGCCGGTCTGGTCCAGCCAGCTTTCCAGCTGGTCGGCGACCTCGCTGGCGGCGCCTACCAGTACCGGTCCGCGACCACCCAGGCCAACGAACTCGGCGGCCTCGCGTACGGTCCAGCGGCGGTTCGGGTCGGCGGCGGTAAACGCGGCCAGGGCGGCGCGGCCGGCGTCGTTTTCGACGTATTCGATCGGCGCATCGGGGTCTAGGCCGGCAAAATCGATGCCGGTCCAGCCCGACAGCAGCGCCAGGGCGGCATCCAGGTCGACATAGCGACGGTATTCGGCGAAGCGGGCCTCGGCCTCTTCCTTTGTAGGGGCGACGATCAACAACGCCTGGGCATAGATCAGCACCTCATCACGACCCCGCCCGGCGGCCTCGCTGGCCTGGCGAATGCCGTCGGCGTAGCGGCGCAACACGGTGGGGGTCGGGCCGCTGATGAACACGCATTCGGCGTGGCGCGCGGCAAACTGCTGGCCGCGTGCTGAGGCGCCGGCCTGGAAAAGCACCGGCGTGCGCTGCGGTGACGGCTGGCACAGGTGCATGCCGGGTACCTGGAAGTGCTCGCCCACATGGTTGATAGGGTGCACCCGGGTTGGCTCGATGTAGCGCCCGCTGTCGCGCTCCAGCAGCACCGCGTCGTCGTCCCAGCTCTTCTCCCACAGCTTGTACAGCACCTGCAGGTATTCCTCGGCCAGGTCGTAGCGCTGGTCGTGGCCCAGCTGACGCGCCAGGCCAAGGTTGCGGGCGGCGCTGTCGAGGTAGCCGGTGACGATGTTCCAGCCGACCCGGCCATTGCTCAGGTGGTCGAGTGTGGACATGCGCCGGGCGAAGGGGTAGGGGTGTTCGTAGGTGAGCGAAAAGGTGACGCCAAACCCTAGGTGCTGAGTGACGCCGGCCATGGCTGGCACCAGCAGCAGCGGGTCGTTGACCGGTACCTGCACGCCACCGCGCAGGGCGGCTTCAGGGCCGCCCTGGTAGACGTCGTAGATGCCCAGCACATCGGCAATGAACAGAGCGTCAAACAGGCCGCGTTCCAGCAGGCGGGCCAGGTCGGTCCAGTAGCTCAGGCGGTTGAAGGCCACACTGGTATTGCGTGGGTGGCGCCACAGGCCGGGGGACTGATGGCTGGCGGCGTTCATGCTGAACGCGTTGAAGCGGATCGGGCGGAGCATGTCAGGTGCGCTCCGCTCAAGGCAACACGGAAGCCGGGTAGACCGCGTCGGCCACCTGCAACTTGTGGGGAATCAGGCCCAGGCCCTGGAAGGTGTCAGCCAGTTTCTGTTGTTCGGCGACGATCTGCGGGGTGATGGCCACGGCGTTGTAGTTACGGCGTTCGCTTGCCACTTCAAGCACGTTGGCGTTGATGCCCAGCTGCGGGGCCAGCAGTGCGGCGACCTCTGCAGGCTTGGCGTTGGCCCACTGGCTGACTTTGCCCAGTTCGGTAAAGAAGGTTTTCAGCAGCGCACGGTGCTGGTCGGCATAGCTGGCGGTGGACAGGTAGAAGGTGCGGTTGTTGGACAGGCCGCTGCCGTCACGCAGGTTTTTCAGGCCTGGCTGGCTTTCTGCTGCGGCGAGGAACGGGTCCCACAGGGTCACGGCCTGCACGCTACCCGACTGCAAGGCGGCCACGGCATCGGCGGCATTGTTCACGTAGGCGGGGGTGATGTCCTGGTAACTCAGGCCGGCCTGTTCCAGTGCGACGGCCAGCAGGTACTGGGCATTCCAGCCGCGACCGGTGGCGACGCGTTTGCCTTTCAGGTCCTGCACGCCGGCCACATGGTCCTGCTCGCGTACCACCAGGCCGATGCCGCGTGGATAAGGCTGCTCGGCGGCCAGGTACACCACCGGTTTGCCGGCCGCCTGGGCGAACACCGAAGGTGCGTCGGCGGCGTGGCCGAGGTCGATGGCGCCGGTGCTCAGGGCTTCGAGCAACTGCGGGCCGGCGGCAAATTCGTGCCAGCTGACCTTCACGCCTTGCGGGGCCAGGGCCTTTTCCAGCGCGCCGCTGCCTTTGAGGATGTTGATGCTGTTGAACTTCTGGTAACCGATGCGCAGGGTCTTGGCGTCGTTGGCCAAGGCTTCGGACCAGGGCAGCAGGGCACTGGCGACACTGGCCAGCAGGCCGCCGATCAGCAGGCGACGAAGCGGGGAGAAGGCACGGATTGGCATGGGTTTGCTCCTTGAAACCGGGTGGGAAGCGATGCGCCCAGACTAAGGAGATGGCGTTTGGCTTTCAATTTTTATATTCCGTTTCGTTAGATTGTTTTGTTATTTTTATATCCTTTTGTTTTGTAACGCTTTGCATTCTTCGACATTTTTTTCACATTCGCTTGCTAGCATCGCCGGCATTCCCAAGGAGCCCTACATGCCGCAATTCCTGCGCAAGCGCAGCACCCGCATCGCCCTTACCGCCACTACCGGCGTGCTCACCGCCACTTTGGGTTTCTTTGCATGGCAGAGCTTCTACCCGGTCCAGGCCGCCTCCGGCTGGGATGTCGAAGTGCTGCATCGTGATGTTGCCAAGGCCGCATCGCTTTTGCCGCAAGCGGATGGCAGCCTGCTGGTCAGCCGCGAGCTGGATGATGGCCGCGGCAGCATCCTCAAGATCACCGCGACCGGTGACCGTGTCGTGGTGGTCGACAATCTTTCCAAGCCCGATGGCATGGTCGCGGCACAAGGCGGATGGGTGTTCAGCCAGGAAGGCGGTCAGGCGCCTGTGAGCCTGGCCCGCGATGGCCAGGTTACCCACCTGTTTGACGGTGAAAGCGTGCAGGGCCTGTGGAATGACGGCAACCACCTGTATGCCATCGAAGACCGCAAGGGCAATGGCCGCCTGATGCGTTATGACTGGGCCAGCGGCCAGCTTGATGTGCTGCGTTCCGGCCTGACCGAAACCGAAGGCCTCACCCGCTGCAACGATGGCCGCTTGCTGTACACCGAAAAAGCCAATGGCAAGGTTCGCGCCCTGTCTGACGATGGCAAGGACCCGGTGGTGGTCGATGGGCTGCGCAACCCCACCTTCCTGTTCTGTGACCAGCGTGGCCTGTGGGTCAGCGAAGACAACACCCACCGCGCACGCTTGTTGCTCATCGACGCTGACGGCGTCCAGCACGCCATGCTGACCTTCCTGAAGGCGCCGCAGTCGATCGTGGCGGACGGCAAGGGCGGCTACCTGTTGGCCGAAGGCGGGCGTAACCGCGTGCTGCACCTGACCCCGCCACCCGCGCACGACACCGCCCAGCGTTAGCTGGGCAGGCGCCGCTTGCGCGCTGGCAGCAGGCCCAGCACCAGCATGCAGCCGAGCAGAATCACCAGGCCACCCGCCGCCTGTAACAGGCTGAGCGCTTCATTGAGAAACAAGGCGCCCACCAGTACCGCTACCAGCGTGACCACGAATTCCACGCTAATGGCGCGGGTGGCGCCGATCCGTGCCACCAGGCCGAAGTACAACACGTAGGTGGTGGCGCTCATCACTGCGCCGCTAATCAACAGGTAAAGCCAGTCGCCTGCTTGTGGCATGCTGGGCACCGGTACCACCAGCAATAGCGGCAGGGTCAGCAGCCCGCCAGCCAGGAACGCGCCGCAGGTGACCGTCCACGGGACCTGGCCGCGCAGGTGCAGGCTGGCGTAGTTGCTGCCGTAGGCGGCGCTGATGGCGCCAAGCAGCGAGGCGATGCAGCCGTGGATGAAGTCCTCATCGACCGCGCGGGCCGGAAAACCGACCAACATGGCGATGCCGGCAATGCCCAGCAGCAGCCCGGCCAGGCCTTGCGGGGTTATTTTCTCCAGCCCCCAGACCCGCCCGATCAGCATCGAGAACAGCGGAATGGTGGCGACAAAAATCGCCGCCATCGCCGTACCGATGCGTGGGGTGGCGTACGACATGCCGATCAGTTGCCCGGCCACCGTGGTCGCGCCTACCACCAGCAAGGGCAACAGCAGCGGGCGCAGGCGCAGCGGGCGGCCCAGCAGGGCTGCGAGGGCCGCCAGGGTGCCGCTGGCAATCAGTGCCCGCAGGCTGACCGCGCCCACCCAGCCAAAGGCATGCACCACCTTGAGCAACACCAGGAACGAAAAGCCCCAGGCGATGGCCAGGAACATATAGGCGGCGAGGTCGCGCGGTTGCATGAGGCAGGGTCCATCCAGGGCAGGGGCAGGCAGGCTAGCGGGTTGCACGGCGCGATAGCAAGGCCGGCCACCCGCAATGCATTATGGCTACCCGACCAACAGCGTGCTTCCCTGCATGGCTGCGCTCGCGGATAATCCCCCGTATTCCAATAAATAGCCTGTGAGTGGGTATGAGTGATTCCGTAGTCAGCCTTGGCCAGCCTGAAACTGAAGGGGGGCGCAAAACGCGCAAGAACAACCCCGAGAAAACACGCGAGGACATCCTCCAGGCAGCCATCAACGAGTTCGTCCAGCAAGGGCTGGCCGGCGCGCGCGTCGACGCGATCGCCGAGCGCACCGCTACCTCCAAGCGCATGATCTACTACTACTTCGGCAGCAAGGAGCAGCTGTACTGCGAATGCCTGGTGAAGTTGTACGGCGATATCCGCAAGACCGAGCAAAGCCTGGACCTGGAGTCGTTACCGGCTGAGCAGGCGATCCGCCGGCTGGTCGAGTTCACCTTCGATCACCATGACCGCAACGTCGATTTCGTGCGGATCATCTGTACCGAAAACATCCATTATGGCGAGTACGTCAAGCAGTCGCCGGCGATCCGCGAAATGAGCAGCCTGGTGCTCGAAGCCCTGGGCAACACTCTGCGCCGTGGCGTGCAGGAAGGCGTGTTCCGCGCCGGCATCGAGGTGATCGACCTGCACATGCTGATGAGCTCGTTCTGCTTCTACCGGGTGTCGAACCGCCACACCTTTGGCGAGATCTTCCAGATCGACCTGTCCGATGACCAGGTCAAACTGCGCCACAAAGCCATGATCTGTGACGCCGTATTGCGCTATATCTGCGCCTGAACCCCGCTTACTCGCCCAGCCGTTGCTCGCGTGACGGCGGGTAGCCGAAGTACGCCGCATAGCACTTGCTGAAGTGCGACACCGAAACAAACCCGCAGGCCACTGCCACTTCCATCACTGACAAGTCCGAATACTGCAGCAGCCGGCGGCTTTTGGTGATGCGCAGCTCCATGTAATAGCGCCGTGGCGAGGTGCCCAGCTGAGCCTGGAACAGGCGGTCGATCTGCCGGCGCGAGCGCCCGCTGTAGGCGGCCAGCTGGTCGAGGCTCAGGGTTTCCTCCAGGTTGTTCTCCATCAGCTCGACGATGGTGCGCAGGTGCAGGCTCATGGACTTCTTCGCCCCTGGGCCAACCTGGCGGTAGCGGGCCCCGGAGAACGACAGGATTTCCTCCACGCCTTCGGCCAGCCCGTCGCCATACAGCCGGCGTACCAGGCCCAGCATCAGCTCCATGGCACCATTGGGGCTGGCGGCGCTGAGGCGGTCGCGGTCGAGGGTGAAGCTGGCCGGGGTGATGCGGGTTTGCGGGCTGCGCTCGGACAGGCTGGCGCGCTGCTCGGGGTGGATACTGCAGCCATAGTCGTCCAGCACCCCGGCGCGGCCAAGGAACCAGGCACCGTTCCACAGGCCGCCCAAGGCCATGCCGTGGGCGGCGCAGTCGTCCAGCAGGCGGTCGAGTTCAGGGTACTTCAGTGGGGTGCGCAAGCCGCCGCAGATCACCAGCAGGTCCAGTTCTTTCAGCGCCCCGGCGGACAGCTCGGTGGCCACCAGTTCCAAACCCAGGTCGCTGGTCACCCGGTCGCCATCCATCGACAGCGGGGTGAACTGGAAACTGTCGGCGCGCAGCAGGTTGGCCGTGACCAGCACGTCCATGGCCACGGTGAAGCTGGCCATCGAGAAATGTTCGAGCAGGACGAAATCAACCCGATAGGGGGTCTGGGCATTGGCGCTGGTGGATTTCAGCCGCAGCATGTTGCTGGTGCTGGTCTTCTTGCTGAACTGACGTGGCGTGGGCACTCTGGACTCCGCTTCCTGGCTGGCTCGCAGAGTGTGGCGGGTGGCCGGGGGAAAGACAATGTTCCGGGTGGGTGTGTCGTATTTCAGGTCGTGTTCAGGCAACCTGTCTGGCTTGGCCTATTGCCGCCATGTTGCCCCCTGTCACTGAGGACGCCCTTGATGAAGTACGCCATTGCCCTTTTGTTCAGCCTGCTGCCGCTGCTGGCCAATGCCCTGGAACCGGGTGAGAAGCTGGCCCCGTGGACGCTGCTCGACCAGCACGATCAGGCCTACAGCCTCGATACCCGCACGCACATCCTGCTGGTAGCCCGCGACATGGACGGTGCCAAGCTGGTCAAAGCGGCGCTGGGCGAGCAGCCCCGGGGCTACCTGGAAGCGCGTGATGCGGTGTTCGTTGCCGACATCCAGCGCATGCCGGCGCTGATCAGCAAGCTATTCGCCATTCCGGCCATGCGCGATTACAACTACCGGGTGCTGCTCGACCGGGAAGGGCGCGTGGCCAGCCGTTATTCCGGGCAGGATGGCCAGGTGCAGTGGTTGCAACTGCGGGAGGGTGTACTGGTGGGCCAGCATTCTTTTGCCGATGCCGCGGCGTTGAAGGCGGCGCTGGAGAACGCGCCGCAGCATTGAGGCCGCTCCTACAACTGTTCGCAGTGCCATACTGGTAGCCAAATCAATCTGAACCCTCAACGCTGTCGGTAACCCAATGCATTACATGCCAAACGGGAGAGCGCTCATGGAAATAGGAACGATCTGGATCATCATCGCAGCCTTGGTCATCCTGCTGGAAATCTGGGCCATCTGGCACATCATCGGCAGTGACCGGCGCGCCGAGCGCAAGATGCTGTGGATTGTGTTTGTCGTCTACGCACCATTCCCGGGGCTGTTATTCTGGGCCTGGCGCGGGCCGCGGGCGGTGAAGGGCAGAGCGGTCCTGCAGGAGAAATGAGGGCTTCCGGCATCAGGCGTGGGGGCGCCTGATGCCGTCGATGTTCACTTGGGCAGGATCTGGAAGCGAATGGCTGGGCCCAGCCCATCAACCATCAGGCAGCCGTAGAATTTCACGGTCGACAATACCTGCAGCTGTTTGAGCGCTTCGTGGATGTAATCGTGCAGCAGTTTTTCAGCTTCGCGCTTGCGGTCTGCGAGGGTGGTGCTTTTAAGCGTGATCATGCCGAGCAGGGTGGTTTCGATTTGCTCGACGGTGTCCAGGCCGAGCTTCTCGCGCAGGTGCAGGCGTGCCTGCGCAGCATCGGCTTCATCGTGGGCAGGGTTGTGCGGCTTGAGGGTATAGGCCAGCTGAAAATCATATTTGCTCATGCGCTTTTCCTTGTGACGTACAGGCCTCCATGCCGGGTCTTGCAATCTACTGCCTGACAGCCGCGGCGCAAACATACGCGTGGTTCAAGCATGGCAATGGATTGTGCGAAATGTCCTACCCCGCGCTTGACCTCGAGTTAACTTAAGGTCCGATACTGCGCCACTCTTCCAACCGAGTGAGGGCTTGTCGTGACCCAATCAACCGCATTCCAGTTGAGCAACCCTGAAGGCCTGTACGACCCCAGTGGCAATGCCTATTCCCATGTCGCCGAAGTGCGCGCTAACAGCCGCTTGCTGTTCATCGCCGGCCAGGGCGGGGAAGACAGCAACGGCCAGTTGCCCCCACTGTTCGCCGAACAGGCCCGCCAGGCGCTGGCCAACCTTGAACTGGCCCTTGCGTCCAAAGGCGCCAGCCTGGCCCAGGTGTTCAAGCTGACACTGCTGATTGTCGAGCACTCCGAACCCCGCCTGCGCCAATGGGTGGCTGAGGCCGACAGGGCCTGGGGCCCGCACATGAAACCGGCCTGCACGCTGATCCCGGTACCCCGGCTGGCGCTGGATGGCATGCTGGTGGAAATCGAAGCGGTGGCAGCGCTTTAGCGCTGAGTGATGCGGTGGTGGCGCCTTGGAAACACTTTGTTGTATATCGGTACACGCATGGCCGCTATAACAACAATGTTCCCTCAGAGGTGACCACACCATGAGCACCGGCACCACCACACTGACCGACCGCAAGGCCAAGGCCTGGTTCTGGCCGGCGCTCTTCAGCCTCATGGCCTTCGCCGCCAACTCGGTGTTCTGCCGGCTGGCGCTGAAGGACGGGGCCATCGACCCGGCTTTGTTTACCGTGGTGCGCCTGGCCAGTGGGGCGTTGTTTCTGCTGCTGTTGATCCGCCTGCGTAAACCTGCGCTGGGCATTGGCGGCAGTTGGCGCGGTGGCTTGGCCCTGTTCCTCTATGCCTTTCTTTTTTCTGCGGCATACCTGCAGCTGGGTGCAGGTGCGGGGGCATTGCTGCTGTTCGGCGCAGTGCAGATCACCATGTTCGGCTTTGCCTGGTTCAAAGGTGAGCGCATCACCGCACGTATGCTGCTGGGCATGTTGATTGCTTTTGCCGGCCTGTTGGTGCTGTTGTTGCCCGGTGCAGCGGCGCCACCCTTGTCCAGTGCCTTGCTGATGGCCCTGTCTGGTATGGCCTGGGGCGTATACACGTTGCTGGGCAGGGGCTCGCCCAGGCCGCTGGCCGATACTGCAGGCAATTTTGCCCGCAGTCTGCCTTGCCTGGCGCTGCTGCTACCGGTGCTGTTGCTGGGCGCCGGCCCGCACCTCACGCCGCCGGGTTTGTTGTATGCCTTGGGCTCCGGCGTGCTGGCCTCAGGTGCGGGCTACGCCGTGTGGTACGGCGTGGTCAGGCAGGTGAGTGCGCAGCAAGCAGCGACCATGCAGCTTAGTGTGCCTGTGATTGCCGCACTGGGCGGTGTTGTCCTGATTGGCGAACCGCTGTCGTTGCGCTTGCTGATCGCGTGTGTGGTGGTGCTGGGCGGTATAGCCCTGGCGCTGGCACCACGGCGTTAGAAGAAACTGCGCTGCGCCTTGAGCGTGACCACACTGTCGCAATAGGTGTTGATGCCCGAATAGGCATCGCAACCGCCGCCACTGAGATTGGAGTTGCTGTAGATCAGGTTAAGGTCGATGCCCAGCCAGGGCCGCGACAGCTCCAGCGACCAGTCGGAAAAGGCATTTACCTGGCTGCCGTCGCCAATGGTGAACGGCGTGCCCAGGCGATGATGGGCCAGCTTGACGGTGAGGTCGACATCGAACAGGGGCAGTTGACCGAAGTCGGCGAACAGGGTGCCGGTGCGGTTATCCGGGTTGTCGCGCAGCGCGCCACCGAAGCGATTGCCCAACAGCGAGATGCCACCGTACAGGGCATAGCTGTCGGGGCCTGCGATAGTCGGCTGGCTGTAATGGATCAACCCCACTTCATAGCCCAGGCTGCTGTCGAATTGGTGCTTGTAGCCCAGGTAGCTGTCCAGTCGCAGGGTCGAGTTGGGGGTGACGCCCATGCTCGGGGCGTACTGGCCCAGGTACCAGCCACTGGGGTGGCTGAAGTCGAGACCACCGTGGAATGCGCCGACGGCACTGGGTGAGATAAGGCCTTGGGCCATGCTGCGCGAGGGTGTGGTGCCGAGTGTGAAGTCGAAGTCGCCCAGTTCGCGTTTTATCTGCTGGGCCATCAACACTGGGCTGAACAGCAGTGCAGCACTCAGCAACAGAAAGGGCCTGGTCATGGTCTCCGTCCTGGAAGGCTTGCGGTTGAGCGGTAGAGGATACCTGCGCAGATGAAAGGAGGGAACCTTTGCCTGGCCCGCTCAGCCTTTGGTCGAAGGGGCTGCGTCGGCGGCTTCGGTCACCACGGGCAGGTTGCCGGCACGTTGTATCACCCGGCGTTGCTGCTCGTAGTCGTCCAGGGACAGGCCGCGGCGCTGCAACGCTTCCAGTTGCAATTGGCGGGTTTCTTCGGCGCTGTACGCACGCAGTTCCGGGTGGCTGGCGCAACCGGCCAGTACAGCAATGCTGGCAGCGGCCAGGGCAGTGAGGAGGAGGCGGGCCTTGGTGTTCATCGAGCAGCTCCGGAATGCAGGGGATTCGCCAGGTTCGAATCGATGGAGCTAGGTTATTAAGCCGGGCCGCTCAGTAGAAATTGCCTTGTTCGATAGTCACTATTGACGCAAGCATCAGTGCTAAAGTTTTGCGCCCCCGCATCTGGCCAAACGCATCGCCATTGCTACCCTTAACCCACGCAATCTGACCTGTTGGGGATAAGCGATGCGCATGCCATTGTTTGCTTTGCTGTCGGCGCTGATGTGCCTGAACGCGGCGCCCGGCCTGGTGCTGGCGCAAGACGTTCCAGCCCCCGACCCAGCCCCGCAAGCCGACACGGTCGCGGCCAAGACCCCGGTATTCACGCAAGAGCAGCTGGACCAGATGCTCGCGCCGGTTGCGTTATACCCCGATCCGCTGCTGGCCCAGGTATTGATGGCGGCCACCTACCCGGGGCAGGTGAGCGAAGCGGTGGCCTGGTCCAAGGCCAACCCCAAGGCGTCGGGCGATGCTGCAGTCAAACAGGTAGCGAAGCAGCCGTGGGACCCCAGCGTGCAAGCGCTGGTGGCCTTCCCGCAGTTGCTGGCGACCCTGGGCCAGGACCCGGTGTGGGTGCAGCGACTGGGTGATGCGTTCCTGGCGCAGCCCGACGATGTCATGGGCGCGGTGCAGCGCTTGCGTCACCAGGCACAGGCGGCCGGCAACCTGCAAAGCAACCAGTACCAGAACGTGACCGTGCAAGCCGCACCGGCGACACAGGCTGCCAGCAGCCCGCCCTCCACCATCATCATCCAGCCGGCCGACCCGCAAGTGGTGTACGTGCCCAGCTACAACCCGACCACCACCTATGGTACCTGGGCTTACCCGGCTTCACCGCCCGTGTACTACCCGCCGCCGCCCATGTACTACCCCGGTTCAGCGCTGGTGGCGGGCCTGGCCTTTGGTACCGGCGTGGCGGTTGTCGCCTCGTTGTGGGGTGACTGCGACTGGGGCCACAACGACATCGACATCGACGTCAACCGTTACAACAACATCAACGCCAACAACCGCATCACTAACAATCAGAATAAATGGCAGCACAATGCCGTCAACCGTGAAGGCGTGCCTTACCGCGATGCCCGCAGCCGCCAGCAGTATGGCCGCCAACTGGACGGCGCCACCCAACGCACTGCTTTCCGTGGTGACGACGCGCAGCGGGCGCAGGCGCGGAACAAGGCCCGGGCCTCGATGGACCGCGCGGGGATGGAACGGCCGGCCACCGACAACCGCCAGGCACGCCAGCAAATGCGCGAGGCGCAGGCGGGTAATTCGGTGGGCAACCGCATGCAATCCCGTGGCGACACTGCCAGAGCAACCGACCGTCGCCAGGAAACACGCAATAGCCAAGCCCGGCAGGTGGCACAGAACCGGCCGGCCAACAGCGCCGGCCGGGCGCGTAACAATGCCTTTGATGGCGTGCGTTCGCCGTCACGCACCAATCTGCAGGCCAACCGCGGTCGTACCAGCCAGTCGTTTGCCCAGCGGCCCAATGCATCCCGGGCTGCCGGCCACCAGATCTCCCGGCCCAGTGCGCCAGTGCGTCGTGGCGGAGGAGGCCGTCGATGAAACGTCCAGTATTTGCAGCAATGCTGCTTGCGACAGGCTTGGCATGGGCTTCCCTGGCGGCTGCACAGGAGGCATTCCCGACGCCGGAGAAAGCCGTGGAGTCCTTCATTACGGCGCTGGGCACGGAAAAGGCCGATGAAGCCCGCCTGGCCCAGTTGCTGGGTGATGACTGGCGCACCTACATACCGCGTGGTGGTGTGCAGCGCAGCGACGTGGACACCTTTCTGGAGCAGTATCGCGCGCAGCACAGTATCGACATGGCAGGCGAGGGCAAGGCCATCCTGGCGGTGGGCAGTGATCACTGGAGGTTGCCCATACCGTTGACCAGAAGCAGCCAGGGCTGGCGCTTCGACCTCAAGGCCGGTAGCACCGAAATCCGCGCCCGGCGCATCGGCCGCAACGAACTGGGTGCCATGCAGGCGTTGTTGGCTTACCACGACGCGCAGATGGACTATGCCAGCCAGGATCGCAACGGCAACGGTGCGCTGGAGTACGCGCAGAAGATTTTCAGCGAACCCGGCAAGCATGACGGGCTGTATTGGGATGACGACGGCGATGGCCAGGTCAGCCCGCTGGGGCCGCTGTTTGGCCAGGATGTGGTGGGTGATGACTGGTATGGCTACCACTTCCGCATCCTCGACGCACAAGGCCCGTCCGCCCCCGGTGGCGCCTACAGCTACCTGATCGGCAACCAGATGAGCCGTGGCTTCGCCATGGTCGCCTGGCCGGCCAGGTACGACGACACCGGGGTGATGAGCTTCATGATCAGCCACGACGGCCAGGTGTTCGAAAAAGACCTCGGGCCGCACGGCGACAGGCTGGCCAAGGAGATGAAGCGCTTCGACCCGGATGACAGCTGGAAGGTGGTGGAGGTGACAGCGGGGGATTGAGCCCGCAAATCACTGCAATCGCGCAGCCCTGACTTCTCGCGCCGTGCACCCGTAGTGCTGGCGAAACGCCCGAGTGAATTGCGCCTGGTCGGTAAAACCCCAACGGAATGCCAACTCGCCGATGGCCAGGTGGCAATGCGGGTCGCACAGTTGGCGGTGCACGGCTTCCAGCCGCTGTTGGCGCACCCACTCGCCAAGGGTGTAGGGCGTGATCGCGAACAGCTTGTGCAGGTAGCGCAACGACAGCCCGCAGGCACTGGCGATGGTTTGTGGCGACAGTTCGGGGTCGCCCAGATGTTGCTGCACATACTGCTCGACCCGTGTCAGGTGCAGGGTGCTGAGGTTATTGCCTTCACTGCCCAGTACTCGCTCATCCTGCTGCAGGGCCAGCAGCAGCGTGGCCGAAGCCTGTTCCAGCAGTAAATGCCGGGCAGCGGCCGGGCTGGCGTCGAAATGGCGGGCACACAGGTCCAGTTGCTCTACAAAGATGCGCCCCAGGCCCTGGCTGGCATCGAAGCAATGCCGGGTATAGCGCTTGTGCCCGAGCAGGTTGGCCTTGAGTGCCCGCTCGGGCAGCTTGAGCACCCACAGGTCGTTCTGCGTGCCGTAATGGAAGCGGTAAGGCGCATCGCCGCGCTCGACGATGAACCCCCCTGGGCTGCAACTGAGCGGGTGGCCTTCCTGTTCGAAGTGCACTTCGCTGCTGCGCGGCACGGTCACCAGATAGAACGCCTCATGGTCCTGGCCAACGTGCGCCTTGCTGCGCGAGTAGCCCAGCGGGCTGGAGCGCAGGCGGGAAAGGCTGAGTGGCGTGCTGGGCGTGCTCCAGCGCTGCAGGTGGCCATCGAATGGCTGCTCGCTGGCAAACTCCAGGCTCAACGGGAAATAGGTTTCACTGATGGCTTCGACCCAGCGCGCCTGGCGTTCCGGCTGTGCCCAGCCGTGGGTCGAGATTTCTGTGGGCATGGTGGGTCCTTTTTCAAAGAGGGCAGCATTGAAAAAAGGAACTGCAGGCAAGCTACTCAAGCAGCTCTTGTTATTGTGCAAACCGCCCGGCAGCGCAAGGCTGCCGGGCGGCTTCAGGCCCATGATCGGCGCACGCCGACCGTTTGATCAAGCCCCGCGTGTCACCCGGTAGGTGGCCGAAGGCTCCAGGCGCGCCTGCCAGCCGGGGGGCAGGACGATGTTGGTGGTGTCTTCTTCGATGACGCACGGGCCATGCACGGTCTGCCCCGGCAGCAGGCGGTTGCCGTTGAACACCGGCGTGGGCTGCCATTCGCCCTCGGCACTGAACAGCATCGGGCGGACACCTTCCGGGGCAGGCGCGGGTGGTTGGGCCGGGCCCTGCAACTCGGGCTGTGGCGGACGCGGCAGGTGACCAATTACCGAACACTCCAGGTTCACCAGCTCCACCGGGCTGTCGGGCTCGCTGTACGAGTACAGGGTCTGGTGACGGCTGTGGAAGCGGCTGATCAGTGCGGCCAGGCCCGCGTCATCCAGTACATGCTGCTGCAGCTCCACGCTGCATTCATGGATCTGCCCCAGATAGCGCATTTCCAGGGTGTAGTGGCAGCTGCTGGCCTGGTCGCCAAAACCGTCTTCGCGCAAGTTTGCCAGGCCTTGTTGGCGCAGCTCGGCAAGGGCCTGGTTGAGCTGCGCCAGGTTCACGTGCCCGGCGTCCAGCCGCATCGACAGGCTGGTGAGCTGGTCGTAGCGCACGTCGGACAGGATCTGGCCGAACGCGCACAGGCCTGAGGCCACCTTGGGGATCAACACGGTCTGCATGCCGATTTCCTCGGCCAGGCGCACCACGTGCATGCCCGCTGCGCCACCAGCGCCGATCAGGGCGAAGTCGCGCGGGTCGTGGCCGCGTTCGATGGACACGCGGCGAATGCCGTTGACCATGTTCAGGTTGACCAGGGTGGTGATGCCAAATGCTGCGCGTTCCACGCTGATACCTAACGGTTCGGCGATCTTGCTGCGGATAGCGTCCACTGCGACCTGGCGGTTCAGGCGGATGCTGCCGCCCAGTAGTGCGCCGTCGGGCAGGTAGCCCAGGGCCAGGTTGGCGTCGGTTACCGTGGGTTCGCTACCGCCTTTGCCATAGCACACCGGGCCAGGCATGGCACCGGCGCTGCGTGGGCCGACTTGAAGCATGCCGAACTCGTCCAGGTGGGCGATAGACCCGCCGCCAGCACCCAGGGTTTCCACCTGGATCATCGGCACGCCGATGCGCTGGCGCAGGAAGTCGACGTCCTTGCTGAAGTTGGTACGGCCGGCGTTGGTCAGGGTGATGTCGAACGAGGTGCCGCCCATGTCCACGGTGATGACGTTATCGATACCGAATGGTCTCGCCACCGCCAGGCCCGCCTGTGGCGCCGAGGCGGGGCCGGAGTTGATCGCATTGACGGCGCGCTCGCGCATCAGGTGCCCGGGCGCCAGGCCACCGTTGGACTGGAAATAGCGCACTGGCTGCTGCGCGCCAAGCTCCTGGAACAGGCTGTCGATGCGCGCCACATAGCGCGCCATCACGGGGCTGAGGTAGGCGTTGACCACGGTGGTGGAGGTGCGGGTGTACTCGCGAATCTGTGGGAACACCTCGCAGCCGGTGCAGACGAACACCCCGGGCAGGGCGGCCCGTACTAGCTCGGCGGCCCGCTGCTCGTGGCTGGGGTTGCGCACCGACCACAGGAAGGAAATGGCCACGGCCTGCACGCCTTCGGCACGGAAGTAGTCGATGGCGTCATGAATGGCGCGCTCGTCCAGCGGGCTGTGCTCACGTCCATCTCCGAGGATGCGGCCACCTACCGGGCGGCGCAGATGGCGCGGGGCAAGCATGTGTGCCGGCGGATAATGAGCGTCGTAGCGGTGGCCTTCCTCCTTGTGACCCAGGCGGATTTCCAGGCTGTCCTCGTGCCCCTCGGTGCACAGCAGGCCCACTTTGACCCCGGTGCGCTCGATCAGCGCGTTGAGGGCTACCGTGGTGCCGTTGATGCACAGGTCGCAGTTGGCGATCAGCTCGGCCGGGCTGCGCCCGGTGGCGTCGGCGATCTGCGCCAGGCCGGCGCGAATGGCCAAGGTGCCATCCTGCGGCGTGGACGGGGCCTTGAACAGCTGCACGCCGCCGTCGCGGTCGGCCAGGATGAAATCGGTGAAGGTGCCGCCGGCATCGATGCCCAGGCGATATTGATTACGCATGATGGTTCTCCGGGCAGTGCGGGGCGCGGGCAAGGCGGGTTGCGGTTTCGTCGAGGCGGCCATCGTCATCGAGGACCACGCCATACTCCAGGGCTGCCCCTTGTGGCGAGACCAGGCCGTTGCGCACATCCTCCAGTACGGCGGTGACCGGGCGGCGCAGCGGGTCGCCGTAGCCACCGCCGCCCGGGTTGATGTTGATGATGCGTTCACCGGGTTGCAGGGTGAGCATCGGGTTTTGCGTATAGTGGTCTTCGCTACCGTCGACGTGGCGGTGGATCAGCCGGCCCAGCTTGGGTTCGAGCAGGGCATTGCGAGCCCCGGCGGCACCGGCGGTGGGCAGCTGGCGGCCCTCGCCGAAGCCGACCACAGTCATGGCGTGGTCAAGCGGTTCGATCTCCAGGCGGGTGCCCGAACCACCGCGCAATTCACCGGCGCCACCACTGTCGGCCATCAGGCTGTAACGGTGGATCAGCACCGGATAGGCGTGCTCGAGCAGTTCGATGTCGCCGCTCATCAGCGCGCCGAAGCAGCACAGCGGGCCGCAGGCGTGCCAGCCATCCATCACCTGGTTGGCACCGGCACCGGAAATGATCGAGGCCAGCACCATCGTCACGTACTCGCTGTTGCCGTTGCGCGGGTCGTGGCCGGCGATGTTGATGCCGCTGGTGTGCCCCCAGGAGGCCGTTACCCGCTGTGGTGAGGCTTGCTCCAGCGCGGTGCGCACGGCATCGGCCAGTGTTTCCATCGGCGTGGTGGTGCAGTTGACATGGGGCGCCGGTTCTTCGGCGTTGCACAGTGTACCCCTGGGCCCGACATCGACCGTGACGCAGCGGTACAGGCCTTCGTTGTAGGGCGGTGCGACCTGGGCGAACATCATCAGCCCCAGGTACACGCCCGATACCGAGTTGCCCTCGTAGGAGTTGATGAAGTACGGCACTTGCGGCGGGCTGTCGATACGCACGTGGGCCTGGTCACCTCGTATCTGCACATGGGCGGTGATGGCCAGTTCGCCAAGGCCGTGGCCGGCATCTTCAAGAACGGCGGTGCCGCTGTAGTCACCGTCCGGCACATCGCGCAACAGCGCACGCATGTGCCGGTCGGCCATGTTCTTCAGCTCGGCAATGCAGGCACGCACTTGGGCCACGCCGTACTTGTCCAGCAGCTCCAGCAAGTGCCGCTCGCCGACCTTGCAGGCGCCGTACTGGGCATTAAGGTCGCCTTCCTGATAGGGGCGGGCGCGCATGTTGGTGAGCATGAAATTGATCACGTCTTCGCGGCGCTTGCCCTTTTCCCACAGCTTGACCGGTGGAATGCGCAGCCCTTCGGCGTAGATTTCCTTGGCGTCGGGGTTGTAACCGGCGGGTACAGGGCCGCCGATGTCGGTCAGGTGGCCTTTGCACACGGTCCAGAACACCAGTTCGCCCTGGTAGTACACCGGCTTGTACATGCAGCAGTCGAGAATATGGCTGCCCTTGTAGGCGGGGTCGTTGTGGTAGATCACGTCGCCTTCGGCGATGTCGTCGCCGAAGAAGCCGGCCACGCATTTCATGGCCGGGATCAGCGAGCCCAGGTGGATGGGGATGTCCTGGCCTTGCAGGATCATTTCCGGCAGGTGGTCGAATAGCGAGTTGGAGTAATCGTGGGCCAGGTTGAACACACTGGAGCGCCCGGTCTTTTCCAGGGTCAGGGTCATTTCGCGTTGCGCTGTCTCCAGCGCACCCCGGACAACCGCAAGGGTGATCGGATCTACTGTCTGCATAGGTCACCAACGTTTGTTCTTGTGCTTTAGGTGCGTGCCGCGGCGGGGCGGCGCGTGGTGACAGGCTACGGGGCAGGGCGGGGGGAAGGCTTGTCGCTGGGTGTACTGGTTGTTGTGTTCTGGCGCACTACGGGGTCGCTCCCGCAAGAGAACGCGACCCCCTGCAGGAGCGGCCTAGTGCCGCGATGGGCTACGCGGCAGCCCCAGATTCTGGCAGGTTAAGACCTACTGCCCCAGCATCTGCCGCACCAGCCATTGCCCCGCCGGCCCAAGCGCCCGCCGGCTCGACCAGGCCACATCCATATCCACCCGGCGCGGGTAACCCGCTATCTGCAACTCCACCAGCTCGTTGCCAAACCGCGCCACCAGCGCCCTGGGCAGTTCGGCCCAGCCAAACCCGCGCACGGCAAATTCCAGCAGGGTGAGGTAATCCGGTGCCGACCAAGCTTGGCCGCGGCCGCGGTGCAGGCTGGGGGCGTAGGTCTTGATGTACAGCTGCCGCGCATTTTCAAGGTGTTGCGTTTGCACCGTTTTCAGCCCCGCCAACGGATGCTCGCTGGCCACATACACACCGAACTCCGCCTGCTCGGGCAAGCGCGCCACGGCAACGTCGGCGGGGTAGCTGGGCTGTGTGGCCAGAATGCCGACGTGGGCCAGGCCCTGCTGGATCATATCGATCACATCAGCGTCTTCCGCCGGGCCGCAGCGCAATTCGGTGTGCGGGTACTGCTGGGCGAAGCGGGCCATCACGGCGCCCTGGAAGGTGACGCTGTAGCTGTCCGACATCACCACCGAGACCAGCGCCTCGACGTTTTGCGCCAGCCTGACTGCCAGGGCATCGAGCTGGGCGCTGGCGTCCAGGATCGCTTCGACATGGCTTAGCACCTGTCGGCCCGCTTCATTCAGCGTGGGGTGGCGGCCACCGCGATCAAACAGCGGGCAGCCGATATCGGCCTCGAAATTGGCGATGGCGATGCTGATCGTGGACTGGCTTTTGCGCAATTTGCGTGCCGCCGCAGAAAACGAACCCAGCGATGCGGCTTCGACAAAGGCGACCAGAGCTTCGGGTGAGTAGCGCATGGTATTGATAAAACCGATGGTAGCTATGTCGCGAGTATCAGTTCTATCAAAGAAAATAGGAAGCACGACTCACGCAATGGATGGAATTTGCAATGAAAACGGTCTCTTTCACCGAACGCCTGGTACACGCCGTAGGCTATGAAATATTCGCGGTGCTGCTATGCGCACCACTGTTGTCCTGGGTGATGGGCAAATCGCTGGCGACGGCGGGTGCGTTGGCAATAACCCTATCGGTGATCGCCATGTTGTGGAACATGGTCTACAACGCGCTGGTCGATCGCTGGGTGCAGACTGAACGCATCCACTGGAAGGCCAGTGCACGCTTTGTGCACGGCCTGGGCTTCGAGGCCGGGCTGGTGGTGTGGTGCCTGCCGGTGGCGGCGTGGATGCTGGATATTTCGCTGCTGCAGGCGTTCATGGTGGAGCTGGGTTTCTTCGTGATCATCCTGCCCTACACCGTGCTGTACAACTGGGCGTTCGACAAAGCCCGGCATCTGCTGATGCAGCGTCGCGTGGCATGAGTAGCCGGCCCCAATTGCGAATGCTCACGCGTTCCCTGTGGGAGCGGGCAAGCCCGCGAAGCAGGCGACACGGTGGATGGCACCTGCTGCGCCGGTGTTCGCGGGCACGCCCGCTCCCACAGGGTCATCAACTCTGTCAAAAAAACGGGGCATGCCATCGCTGGCATGCCCCGTTTTCATACAGCTGATGCGCCTCAGGCGACCTTGACGATCCAGCCTGCCGGTGCTTCAACATCACCGCTCTGGATGCCGGTCAGCTCGTTGTAGAGCTTCTGGGTAACCGGGCCAACCTTTTCCAGGTCATGGAACACGTGCAGCTTGCCGTTGTACTCGATACCGCCGATCGGGGTGATCACCGCGGCAGTACCGCAAGCGCCGGCTTCGATGAAGCGGTCCAGCTTGCTGATTTCGACATCGCCTTCGATCACGGTCAGGCCCAGACGCGATTGCGCCAGTTCCATCAGCGACAGACGGGTGATGCCCGGCAGCACCGAGGCCGATTTCGGGGTAACGAACTCGTTGTTGGCGGTGATGCCGAAGAAGTTGGCCGAACCGACTTCCTCGATCTTGGTATGGGTCAGCGGATCGAGGTAGATGGCGTCGGCGAAGTTGGCCTTCTTGGCTTCAGCGCCTGGCTGCAGGCTGGCGGCGTAGTTGCCACCGACCTTGGCTGCGCCGGTGCCTTGTGGGGCGGCGCGGTCGAAGCTGGAGATCTGGAAGTTGTGCGGCTTCATGCCGCCCTTGAAGTACGAGCCAACCGGAATGGCGAAGACCGAGAAGATGAACTCGGGGGCGGTGCGCACGCCAATGTTGTCACCGGTGCCGATCACGAACGGGCGCAGGTACAGGGCGCCTTTGCCGTGCGGTGGCACGAACTTTTCGTTGGCCTTGACCACTTGCTTGCACGCTTCGATGAACACATCGGTCGGCACGTGCGGCATCAGCAGGCGGGCGCAGCTGCGCTGCATGCGGGCGGCGTTCTGGTCGGGGCGGAACAGGTTGATCGAGCCGTCCTTGCAACGGTAGGCCTTGAGGCCTTCGAAGCATTGCTGGCCGTAGTGCAGGGCCGTGGAGCCTTCACTGATGTGCAGCACGTTGTCGTCGGTCAGGGTGCCCTTGTCCCACTCGCCATTGCGCCATACGGACAGGTAGCGTTTGTCGGTTTTGATGTAGTCGAAACCCAGCTTGTCCCAGTTAATGCTTTCGTTGCTCATGACACCCTCATTGTCTTGCAAGTGCCCGATCGCTCGGGCTGCTGTTATACGCGCACCACGCCACCATAATACATCCGTCGCGGATCGGGAACGGCCAGTCACGAATTGATAGCCTGCGATGCTTTTTTTTCGGTTCCTACAACTGCAGGTACTCATCCAGTTCAAGGTTTTCCAGCAAAACGGCATCATGGGACGCCACTATCAGCGCCCCGCGAAACTGCCGGAGCATGCGCTCCAGGGCTGCCAGTGACGGCAGGTCAAGGTGGTTGCCGGGCTCATCCAGCAGCAACAGGTCGAGGGGGCGCTCGCGGTATAGGACGGCGGCCAGCGCTGCCTTCATCCGTTCGCCGCCGCTGAGCAGGCTGCTGGGCAGCTCGATACGGGCCGCATCCAGGCCCAGTTGTGCCAGGCGGCTGCGCAATTCGCCCTGGGCCAGCACCGGGTTGGCTTGGTGCAGGTGTTCAAGCACGCTGCTGTGGCCTGTCAGCGTGCTGCAGTGCTGGTCGAGCAGGGCAGTTTCGCCACTGCGGCGCAAAATGTCGGGTGATGCCGGTAATTCCCCATTCAGCAGCCTCAGCAGCGTGGACTTGCCACTGCCATTGGCGCCGACCAGGCCCAGCCGCTGGCCCAGGCACAAGCGCAGGTCAAGCGGTTTGCGGGTGCCATGGGGCAAGCGAAGTGCCTGCAGGGCCAACACTTCGCGGCCGACATGACGCTGGGGCGTGGGGGCATGCAAGGTAATTGCAGTGGCTTGCTCGACCTCGCGGGCGGCGTCATGCACTTTGCCCAGCAATGCTTGCCGGGCATCGCGATGATCACGCCGCTGCTTGCCCGCCGTGGCCTGGCTGCGTTCCTGCTGGCGGTCGACCAGGATCTTGGCCTGGTTGGCATGCCTGGCTTGACGCCCGGCCCGGGCCTGATGGCGTTCCAGGTCTTCGCGCTGGCGCTGCAGTTCACGGGCCTGGCGTTGTTGCTCCTGCTTCAGCCGGGCAAGTTGCTGCTGGGCTTGCGCCACCTGGCTGGCTTTTTGTGCTGCATAGAAGCTGTAGTTGCCGCCATAGGCCTGCAACCCCAGGCTGGACAGTTCGACAATGCGTGCCATGTGCGCCAGCAGGCTGCGGTCGTGACTGATTACCAGCAAACCTCGGTCCCAGCCCTCGATCATGCTCAGCAGCTGGGCACGGGCGTCGCTGTCCAGGTGGTTGCTCGGTTCGTCGAGGATCAGGTAGTCGGCACCGCTGAGCCATGCGCCTGCCAGCGCCACGCGCATGGCCTGGCCGCCGCTCAGGCTGCGTGCGGGCTGGCGCCAGTCAAGGTGACCCAGGCCGCTGCGCTGCAGGTGCATCTGCAATTGCTCGCGGATATCCCAGCGCTCGCCAACGGTGTCGAAATCCTGGGGGTTGATGCTGCCTTGCTCGATGCGCTCGAGCGCCGCAACCACCGCCCCCACGTGCGCCAGGTCGGCAAGCGTGGCGCTGCGCTCGATTACCTGCTGGTTCAGCAGATGGACAGGCCCACGGCGCCTGCACTGGCCGCTGCTCGGTGCACGCTGGCCGGCAAGAACCTGCCCTAGCAGGCTCTTGCCCACGCCATTGCGCCCGACCAGGCCGGTACGCCGTTGGTCGAAGGTTTCGTTGAGGTCGGTAAACAGTACCCGGCCATCAGGCAAGGCCAAACAGACGCTGTCCAGCGTCAGGATCGACGTGTTCGTCATGCACAACTCCACAAATGCCGCGACATCTCCGGAGCAAACCGGAGCCTGAAGACTGGCCGTCGAATGGACGGCGGCATTAATGGCGCATTGGACGAATACCTCGTACTGGCGGATTGCGTAGGCTAACGGCCCGTTGGGGGCGGGTAAAGTACCGCCCGCCCTGTATGGGTTTTCTGCACTGGCCTCATCGCCGGCAAGCCAGCTCCCACAGGAACTGCGCTGGCTTCAGGCCGGCGCGGTCAAGGTGGGAACTGCGCTGGCTTCAGGCCGGCGCGGTCAAGGTGGGAACTGCGCTGGCTTCAGGCTTGCGCGGTCAAGGTGGGAACTGCGCTGGCTTCAGGCCGGCGCGGTCAGGTGGGAGCTGGCTTGCCGGCGATGCGCCGCGTGAGCGGCGCCCGATCTTGACTGGCCCTGGGCTCAGCGCCCCGTCAAGCGCCTGGCCCAGTCGCCTCCGTGGCTCTGTTTGCAGGCCTCTTCGCTGTCGAACCGTACATGCCAGGCCGGGTGATCCAGTTGTATGCCGGCGTGGTCCAACGCCTGACGGGTCAGCGCAAGCATGCGTGCCTTTGCTTCACCCGCCACAGCAGCGACTTTCTCGGCCTCTTGTTCAAACACCCAAGTAATACGCAGGCTGGCCGGAAAGTTCTCAGGATCCAGGCGATGGGTGAGCCAGGTGAACCCGACGATTTCTGCCTTGGCGGTTTCACAGGCGTCCGTCAGGCACGCTACCAGCTCCCGCTCCAGGCGGGCCATTTCGCGTTTGCCCAGCGCCTTCACAGGTTGGCCTCGTCATCGATCTGCTGGCAGAAGCGCAGGCGGTTGCCGAACGGGTCGCACACCTGCATCTGCAGGCCCCAGTCCAGGCGCTCGGCTTCGGGCCGGGCGTAACCGTACTGTTTGCCTTGCAGTTCATGCTCCAGCGCCCGCAGGTCGTCGAGGCGGGCAAACACTGTAGAGCCGGGGCAGGCATCGCCATGGTGCTCGGTAAGGTGCAGTATCAGGCCATCACGGTGAATCTGCATGTACAACGGCAGGTCCGGGCTGAAGCGGTGCTCCCAGTCCAGGCTGAAGCCGAGGAAATCCATGTAGAACTCCCTGGCCTTGTCGACCGAGAAGATGCGCAGTACCGGTATGGCGGGGGCGAGGGGCATGGGGCGTCCTTGACAGTGGGCAAAGTCGCCACTGTACCGCAGTGCCGCCAAGAGTTGTCGGCACGCCCCGCAGCAATGGTTGACCACCCGCCAGCCACTGCGTAGCCTTGCCACTTCGAGGTTCTTCGGCCAGGCCGAAGCTAAGACGGGAACGCGGTAAAAGCCGCGGCTGCCCCCGCAACTGTAAGCACCGACAACGGATCGACACAGCCACTGCGCCAACGCGCGGGAAGGCGTCATCCCGCCAGCCCGCGGTTCAACTGAACGGGGGATGGAACGGTGCAAGCCAGGAGACCTGCCTCGCAACGTTTTCGACTTTCAACCGGGCGGGGTGATCCGGTGGCGAACAAGCCCGGCCGGCCTGGCCCGCGGCTGTCGTCCTGCATGCCCGCGCCACTCTGCCAAGGGCAATGCGACATGAAAACACTGGCCAAGCTCCCCGTTACCATCGTTACCGGCTTCCTCGGCTCGGGCAAGACCACCTTGCTGCGCCACATGCTCGACAACGCCCAGGGCCGCCGCATTGCGGTCATCGTCAACGAATTCGGCGAGCTGGGCATCGACGGCGAAATCCTCAAGCAGTGCAGCATCGGTTGCACCGAAGAAGAAGCCAGCGGCCGTGTCTATGAACTGGCCAACGGCTGCCTGTGCTGCACCGTGCAGGAAGAGTTCTTCCCGGTCATGCGCGAGCTGGTAGCTCGCCGCGGCGACCTGGACCACATCCTGATCGAAACCAGCGGCCTGGCCCTGCCCAAACCGCTGGTTCAAGCCTTCCAGTGGCCGGAAATCCGCAACGCCTGCACTGTCGACGCGGTCATCACCGTGGTCGACAGCCCGGCCGTGGCCGCCGGCACTTTTGCCGCCTACCCGGACCAGGTCGATGCCCAGCGCAAGCTCGACCCTAACCTGGACCACGAATCGCCACTGCATGAGCTGTTCGCCGATCAGCTGGCCAGCGCCGACCTGGTGGTACTGAACAAGGCCGACCTGATCGACGCGGAAGGCCTGGCCAAGGTCCGCGCCGAAGTGGCCGAAGAACTGCCGCCGGCAGTCAAGGTGGTCGAGGCCAGCAGCGGCAAGCTGCCACTGGAGGTGCTGCTGGGCGTGGGCGCCGAGTCCGAGGCACACATCGATGGTCGCCGCACCCATCACGATTCGCACCACGACGGCGATGATCATGACGACCATGATCACGACGCCTTCGATTCCATCTCCATCGACCTGCCAGAGGCTGACGAAAGCCTGCTGCTCGACGCCCTGACCCAGCTGGTGGTGGAATTCGGCATCCTGCGCGCCAAAGGTTTCGCGGCCATCCCGGGCAAACCGATGCGCCTGCTGGTACAAGGCGTGGGTACGCGTTTCGACAAGCACTTCGACCGCGCCTGGCGTGCCGACGAGCCGCGCATCACCCGCCTGGTGCTGATCGGCCAGGAACTGGACGCTGCCCAGCTGGAAGCGCGCCTGCGCCAGGCCTTGGGCGCCTGACCCGTGCACCTGCTGCGGACCCAGCCCGGCGGCTTCGTGCCGGACGACAGTATTGCCGATCTCGGCCAGACACCCGCCGAGCTGGTGATTCTCTGCAGCGGCGATTCGCACCTGGCGCTGCTCGCCGATACCGCCGAGCAATTGCCTGAAGGCTTCCCCAGCCTGCGCCTGGCCAACCCGATGCAGGTGCAGAACCACGCTTCGGTCGACCTGTATGTCGACCAGGTGCTGCGCCATGCCAAGGTCATCCTGGTGTCGCTGCACGGCGGTGTCGGCTACTGGCGCTATGGTGTTGAACAACTGGTCGAGCTGGCCGCCCGTGGCGTGCAGCTGATACTGGTGCCGGGCGATGATCGACCGGACCCGGAGCTGACCCGCCTGGGCACCGTCACGGGCGACCAGGCCGAGCGCCTCTGGCACTACTTGCGCCAGGGCGGCAAGGCCAATGCCATCAACCTGTTCAACTGCCTGGCCAACCAGTGGCTGGGCCGCGATTATGCCTGGGACGAGCCGCAACCCTTGCCGCGCACCGCTGTGTATCACCCGGCCAAGGGCAGTGTGGCACTGGAAGACTGGTACCCGCACTGGCACCCGGATTACCCGGTGGCGCCGCTGCTGTTCTACCGCTCCCACTTGCAGGCGGCCAACACCGCGTTCATCGACGTGTTCTGCCAGCGCCTGCAAGCCGCTGGCTTGAACCCGTTGCCGATTGCCGTGGCCAGCCTAAAGGAAAGCGCCTGCCTGGAGCAGGTCGAGGCCTGGCTGGACGAAGTCGGTGCCGAAGTGCTGGTCAATACCACCGGTTTTGCCCTGTCCAGCCCCGAACGGCCCAACCTGCGCCCGTTCCGCCGTGACATTCCGGTGCTGCAGGCCATCTGCGCGCAGGACAACCAGCCCGGCTGGGAAGCCAGCGAACAGGGGCTCGGTGCGCGCGACCTGGCCATGCACATCGCCTTGCCCGAACTGGACGGGCGCATCATTACCCGCCCGGTCAGTTTCAAGGACATGGCCTGGCGCAGCGAGCGCAGCCAGTCCGACGTGGTGTGCTACCGCGCCCACCCCGAGCGCATGGACTTCGTCGCCGAGCTGGCCCGCCGCTGGGTCGAGCTGGCGCGCCTGCCCAACGCCCAGAAACGCGTGGCCCTGGTAATGGCCAACTACCCGACCCGCGATGGCCGCATTGGCAACGGCGTTGGCCTGGACACGCCCGCTGCCGCACTGAACATTCTCAAGGCGCTGCAGACCGAAGGCTATCCGCTGGCCGATTTGCCGGACAGCGGCACGCAACTGATTCACCAGCTGCTCGGCGGCGTGACCAACGACCTTGACCACCTCGACCAGCGCCCTTGCGCCCAGAGCCTGAGCCTGGCCGACTACCAGGCCGCCTTCGAGCGCTTGCCCGAGGCCAATCGCCAGGCAGTGCTGGAGCGCTGGGGGCCGCCCGAGCAGGACCCGATGTACCGCAGCGGCCGGCTGATGGTGGCCGGCTTGCGCTTTGGCCTGACCTTCGTCGGCATCCAGCCCGCCCGGGGCTACCAGGTAGACCCCAGCGCGGTGTATCACGACCCCGACCTGGTGCCGCCGCACGGCTACCTGGCGTTCCACTTCTGGCTGCGCCACGCGTTCGCCGCCGACGCGGTGATCCACGTCGGCAAGCACGGCAACCTCGAATGGCTGCCCGGCAAGGGCGTCGGCTTGTCGGCGCAGTGCTGGCCGGACGCGCTGCTTGGCCCGCTGCCGAACATCTACCCGTTCATTGTCAACGACCCGGGCGAGGGCGCCCAGGCCAAGCGCCGTACCCAGGCGGTGATCATCGACCACTTGATGCCGCCGCTGACCCGTGCCGAAACCTACGGCCCGTTGCGCCACCTGGAGCAACTGGCCGACGAGTTCTACGAAGCGCAGCTACTCGACCCGCGGCGTGCCCGCGAGTTGCAGCGCGACATCCTCGAGCTGGTCAAGGTCAACCACATCGACCGTGAGCTGCAACTGGAAGGGCAGCTGGACGATGCCGCCGTCTGGCTGCCGCGCTTGGACACCTATCTGTGCGACCTGAAGGAATCGCAGATTCGCGATGGGCTGCACGTGTTTGGTCAATCGCCAGAAGGGCGGCTGCGCCTGGACACGCTGCTGGCGCTGTTGCGGGTCGAGCGTGGCGACGGTCGTGGCGGTAATGCCAGCCTGCTGCGGGCCTTGGCCAAGGCCTTGGTGCCAGGCTTTGACCCGCTCGATTGTGAGCTTGGGCTGCCCTGGCAGGGCGAACGCCCTGAGCAGCTTCTGGCCATGAGCAGTGAACCCTGGCGCACCTGTGGCGATACCCGCGAGCGCCTGGAGCTTTTGGCGCAGCAGGTGATCGAGCAAGCGCTGGGCGGCACCCTGCAGTTGCCTGAACCGAGCGAATGGCAGCCGGTGCACGACGTGGTGCAGGCTTTGCGCGAAGCGGTGGCGCCCAGCCTGGATGCCTGCGGCACTGCTGAAATGAGTGGCCTGCTGGCGGCGCTGGCCGGGCGATTCGTGCCTGCCGGCCCCAGCGGTGCGCCCAGCCGTGGCCGCCTCGACGTGCTGCCCACCGGCCGCAACTTCTATACCGTGGATGTGCGCAACCTGCCCACTACCACGGCCTGGCGCCTGGGCTTCGCCTCGGCCAGCCTGATCCTCGAGCGCCACCTGCAGGACCATGGCGATCACCTGCGCCAGCTTGGCCTGTCGGTGTGGGGCACGGCGACCATGCGTACCGGCGGCGACGACATCGCCCAAGCCATGGCGCTGATGGGTGTACGGCCGGTGTGGGCGACCGGCAGCCAACGCGTTGACGATTTTGAAATACTGCCGCTGAGCCTGCTCGACCGCCCGCGGGTGGATGTGACCTTGCGCGTTTCGGGCTTTTTCCGCGATGCCTTCGGCAACCTTATCCGCCTGTTCGATGCGGCCGTGCAGGCAGTGGCCGCGCTGGACGAGCCCGATGATCTCAACCCGTTGGCCGCCCGTGTACGCAGCGAGCGTGCCACGCTGCAAGCGCAAGGCGTAGACGCCGAGCAGGCCGCGCGCCAGGCAGGCTGGCGGGTGTTCGGCGCCAAACCCGGCGCGTATGGCGCGGGGGTGCAGAACGCTATCGACGGGCGCCTGTGGCACAGCCGCGACGATCTGGCCGAGGTCTACCTCAACCATGGTGGCTACGCCTACGGCGGCAGCGACGACGGCACCCCGGCCCGCACCCAGTTCGCCCAACGCCTGGCCAAAGTGCAGGCGGTGCTGCAGAACCAGGACAACCACGAACACGACCTGCTCGACTCGAACGATTACTACCAGTTCCAGGGTGGCATGCTGGCGGCGTCAGAAACCTTGTCCGGGGCGCCGGTGGCCAGCTACCACGGCGACCACAGCCAGGCAGACCGACCCCGCATCCGTACCCTCAAGGAAGAGCTGAACCGGGTGATCCGCGCCCGCGCGCTCAACCCCAAGTGGATAGACGGGGTCAAGCGCCACGGCTACAAGGGGGCCTTCGAGATAGCGGCGACGGTCGACAACCTGTTCGCCTTCGATGCCACCACCCACCTGATCGACGACCATCATTACCAAGGGCTGGCCGATGCCTACGTGCTCGACCCGGCTACCCGCGATTTCATGCGCGAGCACAACCCCGAGGCCCTGCGCGACCTTACCGAGCGCCTGCTGGAGGCCCAGCAGCGCGGGCTGTGGCAGGCGCCAGGCGACTACCGCGAAGCCCTTGAGGAACAACTGCTCGACGGCGAGGAACAGGCTTGAAATGAGTGAACCCGTGCAATTTCCGCTGGCCGCTGTGGTCGGTGCCGACGACCTGAAGCTGGCACTGTGCCTGACCGCCATCGACCCGAAAATCGGCGGAGTGCTGATCGAAGGGCCGCGTGGCATGGCCAAGAGCACCCTGGCCCGTGGCCTGGCCGACCTGCTTGGCGAAGGCCCGTTTGTCACCTTGCCACTGGGTGCCAGTGAAGAACGGCTGGTCGGCACCCTCGACCTGGATGCCGCGCTGGGGCAGGGCAAGGCGCAGTTTTCCCCGGGCGTGCTGGCCCAGGCCGACGGTGGCGTGCTGTATGTCGATGAGGTCAACCTGCTGCCCGACACGCTGGTCGACCTGTTGCTCGATGTGGCTGCCAGTGGCACCAACCGCATCGAGCGCGACGGCATCTCGCATCGGCACAGCGCCCGCTTCGTGCTGATTGGCACCATGAACCCGGAAGAGGGCGAGCTGCGCCCGCAGTTGCTCGACCGTTTTGGCCTGAACGTGGCCCTTGAGGGCCTGCCTGAGCCTGAGGCCCGTCAGCAGATCATTCGCCGGCGCCTGGCCTTCGACAGTGACCCGCAGGCTTTCTGCACGCAATGGGCTGCGGCCCAGGCGCAGTTGCGCGAGCGCTGCCAGGCGGCGCGCCATGCCCTGGCCGGTATTGCCCTGGATGACCAGGCGCTGGCCTGGATTACCGAGCGTTGCTACGCCGCCGGTGTCGACGGCTTGCGTGCCGATCTGGTGTGGTTGCGTGCTGCGCGCGCCCACTGCGCGTGGCGCGGTGCGGCGGCCATCGAAGAAGTGGATGTCGAAGCGGTGGCCGAGTTTGCCTTGCGCCATCGCCGCCGCGTTGCGCCCCAGGCCAACCCGCCGTCGGCGCCGCAGCCGCCTGACCAGCAGCCCGGCCAGCAAAGCGCTGGCAACGCGGGTGAACAGGGCGGGCAGGGCGACTGGGGGGCATTGCCGGCGCAACCTGTGGCCAGCGGCGCACGCCGCGAGGTACCGAACTGGGCAAAAAAGCCCTGAGCATCCCCCAGTCACCTGCAAAAGGGGCGGATGCCAAAGCGGGCGCAGGCAAGCAGAACGGCGCCAGCCGTGGCCGCGCTCGCAGTGCAGCAAGCGGCCGGGTGGCCTGGCTGCCGACCTTGCTCAAAGGGCGGCCACTGCTACGCCAGGACCTGTGCTGGCAACAACGCCAGGCCAAACCGGCAGAGTTGTGGCTGGTGATCGTCGACGCTTCGGCCTCGACCCGCCGCCATCAGGCGTTGGCACACACCAAAGGGCTGCTGGCGGCATTGTTCGACCAGGCCTACCGCCAGCGCGCCCGCCTGGCCTTGCTGACCGCCAGCGGGCGCACACCACAGTGGCAGCGCCATGGCCTGAAGGCTTCGGCGGCCTTGCAGCCGTGGCTGCAGGCATTGGGCGCCGGTGGCGGTACGCCGCTGATCGCGGCACTGGAACAGGCCCGGAATTGGCTACAGGCGCGCCAGCGCGCCCATCCGGATGAAGCGGTACGCTGCCTGGTGTTTACCGATGGTCGCCTTCAGCACTGGAACGCCTTACAACCCATGCCCTGTACTACATTGGTGGTGGATATGGAGTTGGCGCCGGTGCGTATTGGGCGCGCGCAACGCCTGGCCGAACAATTGCAGGCTGATTACCAGCACTTGCAGCAGTTCAAGGCGGTGGACTGAACAGCATGGATGCGACACTGTGTCGCTATAGTGGAAGTTGCCAGAACAGCAACTTTGCATTTGAACAAGTGCGTGGCATTGCACGCACTTGGTTTGCCAGGCGATGTTACTTTGGCATTGACCACGGTTGCAGGTCGTAACCTTTTTCGCACAGTTCGGCGCGCACTTCTTCGATCAGGCTGGCCCACTGGGCTGGGTCGGAGTAGGTGCTCGAAGACACTCGCTTGCTGCCGATGCGGGTGTTGGTCCGGTCGATCACTGCCAGGCTCAGCTCACCAGTACCGTTGGGTGCATCCCAGGCTACGCACTGGAAAGGTTCGAAGGCGTGGTCGGCAATCAGCAGTGCTTCGTTGACACGGAGCGGGGCATTCATGGTTCGGTCTCTCTATGGTCCCAAACATCGAAGTGATTCCGCGTTGCTTTAAAGTCGCCTCAATGGTCGCGAAGTGCAGCGCGGGGTTATGTGTACTGATGCTCGTTGTCCGTGGGCAAGTCACACATTAGGTGTAAAATTTTTTGTCAGGCTTGAATCCGTTCTTCCCTGCGCCGCCATGTGATGTCGATAAAGTGCGAAAATTCCCGTGGCACTTTGTAAAAAAATGCGTCAGCAGACAGACGGTAGTGGGCACCGTCAACTTCGTTGCTACTGTTAAACGGGCGCCACAACTTGCTGTTTTACTTCATAAAACCTAAAACTGGCGCCAAGGAACGGTCATGCTGCAGCCTGCCGCCCAACGTCGTTTGCTCATCGTCGACCCCTGCGACGACTGCCACCAATTGTTGCCAGGCCTGAGTAGCGCAGGCTGGGATGTGGACAGTTGCGTGCTCGGTGCCGCGCTCGATCACCCTTGTGATGTCGGCTTGTTGCGCTTGCAGGCTTCGCACCTTAGGCACCCGGACGCGGTCAAGGACATGATCAAGCGCAGTAACACCGAATGGATCGCGGTGTTAAGCGCCGAACAGTTGCGCATGCCGGCCGTCGGCGATTTTGTCTGCGAATGGTTCTTCGACTTCCACACCCTGCCATTCGATGTCTCCCGCGTGCAGGTCACCCTTGGCCGGGCGTTCGGCATGGCGCGCCTGCGGGGCAAAGGGGCCGCCAAGGTGGACGACGCCACCCACGAACTGCTTGGCGAAAGCCGGCCGATCCGCGAGTTGCGCAAGTTGCTGGGCAAGTTGGCACCCACCGAGTCGCCTGTGCTGATCCGTGGTGAAAGCGGCACGGGCAAGGAACTGGTGGCTCGCACCCTGCACCGGCAGTCGCAACGCAGTGACCAGCCGTTCGTCGCCATCAACTGCGGGGCAATCCCCGAGCACCTGATCCAGTCCGAACTGTTCGGCCATGAGAAGGGCGCTTTCACTGGTGCCCATCAGCGCAAGACCGGGCGCATTGAAGCCGCCCACGGTGGCACGTTGTTTCTGGATGAAATTGGTGACTTGCCGCTGGAATTGCAGGCCAATCTGCTGCGTTTTCTACAAGAAAAGCACATCGAGCGGGTGGGCGGCAGCCAGCCGATTCCGGTGGATGCGCGGGTTCTGGCCGCCACCCACGTGGACCTGGAAAGAGCCATCGAACAGGGGCGTTTTCGCGAAGACCTGTATTACCGCCTGAACGTATTGCAGGTGGTGACCGCGCCCCTGCGGGACCGACATGGTGACTTGTCGATGCTGGCCAGCCATTTTGCCCATTTCTATAGCCTGGAAACCGGGCGCCGGCCGCGTTCATTCAGCGACCATGCCCTGGCGGCCATGGGCCGGCATGACTGGCCGGGCAATGTACGCGAGCTGGCCAACCGGGTGCGCCGCGGCCTGGTACTCGCCGAAGGCCGGCAGATCGAGGCGCAGGACCTAGGCCTGCAGACGTTGGACCCAGGGCAGCAGCCGCTGGGCACACTAGAGGAATACAAGCAGCGGGCCGAGCGCCAGGCCTTGTGCGATGTGCTTAACCGGCATAGCGATAACATGAGCGTAGCGGCGAAGGTGCTGGGGATCTCCCGGCCCACCTTCTACCGCTTGCTGCACAAGCATCAGATACGCTGACTGAACTGTCCGAGAGTCAGTGTGGCGCGCGCACGATGGTTTTCAGCAGGTCTTCCGGGCTGATGTGCCCCACCACCTGGGCAACCGCGCTGCCTGGGGTTGGCAGGTCGATGATGTGGCTTTTCATCTTGCCGACCACATGCATTTCGCACGGTTTGCAGTCGAACTTCAGGGTCAGCACTTCATCACCCTGAATCAGCTGCATCGGTGCCACCTTGGTGCGCACGCCGGTCACGCCCTTGGCCTGCTTGGGGCACAGGTTGAAGGAGAAGCGCAGGCAGTGCTTGGTGATCATCACCGGCACCTCACCGTGTTCTTCATGGGCCTCGTAGGCCGCGTCTATCAGCTGCACGCCATGGCGATGGTAGAAGTCGCGGGCCTTCTGGTTGTACACGTTGGCCAGGAAGGAAAGGTGCGACTCGGGGTACACCGGCGGCGGCGTGGTTTCGGCCTTGCGCCCGCCACGCGGGTGCGCCTTGATACGCGCCTCGGTCAGCGCCTCGATGGCTTCGCGGCGCAGGGCCTTGAGCTGCGAGTTGGGGATGAAGTACGCCTGCGGCGCGTCCAGTTCGATGCTGCTGGCGTGGTACATCGTGGTACCCAGCTGGCCGAGCAGGTCATGCAACTGGTCCAGGGCCTGCTGCGGCTTGTTGGCCTCGCCGAACGGGCCGTCCAGGGCCACCTGCACGCTGACGCCTTCCTCGCTGCTGAGGGTAAGCATCAAGCGCTGCTCGCGCAGTACAGCATGCCATTCCACACCAACCCGGCGCTCGGAAGAGGTGCGTTGCAGGGCCTGCTGCCAGTTGTGGTCGAGGTTGCGCGACAGCGGGTGGTTGGGCCGCAGCTTGTGCAGGCCTTCGGGCATTTCGTTGGGCTCGACGCGGTAGCGGTAGCGCTTCTGGCCGTCTTCCTCGAATTCGCCACGTGGTTCGGCGATGTTGGCGCGGAAACCCACCACTTCGCGTTTGACCAGCACATTCAGGCCGTCGCCGTTGGTCAGTGGCACCTCGGTAACCACTTGCATGTCACGCTTGCCGACCTTTTCCACCACACCCACCGGCAGGCCTGTGAAGGTTGGCGAGTCGAAGGCACCGATGTCGACCTTGCGGTCGGTCACGAAATAGTCGGTGCTGCCGCGGTGGAAGGTCTTGTCCGGGTCGGGCAAGAAGAAGTGTTCGGTCCGGCCGCTGGACGCACGGGCATATTCCGGGCGGCCTTCGAGGATGGCGTCGAGCTCTTTGCGGTAGTGGGCGGTGATGTTCTTCACATAGCCCATGTCCTTGTAGCGGCCCTCGATCTTGAACGAGCGCACGCCAGCATCCACCAGGTCGGCCAGGTTGGCGGTCTGGTTGTTGTCCTTCATCGACAGCAGGTGCTTCTCGAACGCTACCACGCGACCCTGGTCATCCTTCAGGGTGTAGGGCAGGCGGCAGGCTTGCGAACAGTCGCCACGGTTGGCGCTTCGGCCAGTCTGCGCGTGGGAGATGTTGCACTGGCCGGAGAATGCCACGCACAGCGCACCGTGGATGAAGAACTCGATGGCAGCGTCGGTTTCGGCGGCGATGGCGCGGATTTGCTGCAGGTTCAGCTCACGGGCCAGTACCAGCTGGGAGAAACCGGCCTGGTCGAGGAACTTGGCCCGTTCCAGGGTGCGGATGTCGGTCTGGGTGCTGGCGTGCAGCTCGATCGGCGGGATGTCCAGCTCCATCACCCCCAGGTCTTGCACGATCAGCGCGTCGACGCCGGCATCGTACAGCTGATGGATCAGCTTGCGCGCGGGTTCCAGCTCGTTGTCGTGCAGGATGGTGTTGATGGTGGTGAACACGCGCGCATGGTAGCGGCGGGCGAACTCGACCAGTTCGGCGATCTCGCCCACTTCGTTGCAGGCGTTATGGCGTGCGCCAAAGCTTGGGCCGCCGATGTAGATGGCGTCAGCGCCGTGCAGGATCGCTTCACGGGCGATGGCCACGTCACGGGCAGGGCTGAGCAGTTCCAGGTGATTCTTTGGAAGGGACATATCGTTATATTTTCGGGCTGCCACGGTTTAGGCGGGCATTGTAGCGGCGAAACGGGCTGGCGGCACCATCGGGGTGCCGGGAGGTGTATTGCTTTTACCGGCCCTATCGCCGGCAAGCCAGCTCCCACAGAAATTGCATAGGGCTGGAGGCCGATGCGGTCGAGGTGGGAGCTGGCTTGCCAGCGATAGGGCCCTTGCAGGTAGCTCAGCGCTTGGCAGCCATCGCCGTGACTTCTACGCGCATGCCTTCAAATGCCAACGAAGCCACACCCACGGCCGCCCGCACCGGCCATGGCTTGCTGAAGAAGCGCTGGTACACCTCGTTGAATGCGGCGCGGTCGGCCATGTCGGTCAGGTAGATGGTCAGGTGCAGCACACGGTCCATGCCGCTGCCGGCCTTTTCCAGCGCTACTTTCAGCGCCTGCAGGGTGCATTCGCTTTGCTCGACGATGCCGCCCAGCTCCAGGCTGCCATCGGCGTGGGTCGGAATCTGGGTAGTGACCAGCACGCCGTTGAACTCGGCGACGTCGGACGAAATCGACTCGGCGTCCGGGTCCGGGGTGTAGATGATGTCTGCATGTGCCATGGTGTGTTTTGCCTTGCGACGGAAGGATTGTTATTCGCCTAAATTTCAGTGACCATCTGTCAGGGCTAGCAATTACGGTGCTTTTGTCCTGATATGGTTTAACTATACCCCCACTACCGGGGAGTGTATATAGTGATTTGTGGTGGTATGATCCGCGCTAATCGTACCCTCATGCCGCAACGGATACCCCCAGTGTCAGATCAAGCCCAGCCCCCTAAAAAGCGCGCTAGCAGCGACGACGCAGCCCGCGACATAAACGAGCCAGGCAAGTACCCTGAAGGGTCAGTTCCTGGCATGTATCTGCATGTCAAAAAGGCCTCGAAGGTTTGGTCCCTCAAGTACCGGCTTCATGGCGTCGAAGGCACCTATACCATTGGCGGGTTCCCTGATATCAGGCACGACAGAGCCTGCGAGCTGGCACAGGAGGCCCGTACCTGGGTTGCTGAAGGGCACAAGCCGAAGGATATGAGGGATGCGCGGATCGCGGCCGAACTTGCCCAGAAGGGCGAGACGTTCGAGAAGGTGTGTAGCGAGTGGTTGTCGAGCAGGGGCGACCTGGCTCACAAGACGCTGCTGAACTACCGCAGTACGCTGGACCTCCACGTACTGCCAGCGCTGGGCCAGTTGCCGGTCCACTTGGTGCAGTACCGTCATGTAAAGAAGGTACTGGTCGATCTTGGTCAGCACCCTGCAGCTGCCAATCATGCACTCGTCACCATACGTGCCGTGCTGGACTACGCGGTTGAGGCGGAGCTGATCGACGACAACGTGGTGGCGCGGCGGGGCAAGGGGCTGATCCGAAAACGCAAGACCGTCCACCACGCCGCTATCGAGCGTCCTGACGACCTCAAGGAATTTTTGCGCCGGCTCGAACAGCAGGCCCCAGCCGGCAGCCCGACCACCTGGGCGCTGTGGATGCTGGTTCTATTGCCTGTGCGACCCAGTGAACTCGCGAAGATGCGCTGGCAGGACATCGACATGGGCGAGGCCGAATGGCGCTATACGGTGCCCAAGACCGGCAAGCAGCATGTCGTGCCACTGCCTGATCGGGCTGTCAGCATGCTCGCCATGATTCGGGAGCATCGAGCGCAGGCGGCTGCTGCAACTGTGCCGTCACCCTTCGGGGGCATTGCCAAGCCAGAAGTGCCGACAGGTTGGGTATTCGCTTCCACCCGTGGTGCCGGGAAGTCCATCTGCTCTACCACAATGCTCAATGGCATCCGGGCGCTCGGGTACGAAAAGGGCGAACTGACTTCGCACGGATTTAGATCGACGTTCCGCAGCCTGGCTCATGAAAAACTGGGCATCGAGGCTATCGTCCTGGAGCTTTGCCTTGGGCACAGGATGCCGGGGGTTTTGGGTGACACTTATGCCAGGGCGCACCTGCTGCCACAGCGTCGGGAGGCGATGGAGAAGTGGGCTGCGTATGTGGAGGACCTGTGGTTCGAGGTCGTGCACGGCGTTTCCAGGGCGCAGGCTGAGGCTGCACTTACGGGGATGTAGGCGGGTAGGGGTGGGTGCCGAGCGGATAAGGCGGGGATTTTGGGTCTTCGGCATGATGGCACAGCGTGTAGTTAGGTAGTTCGGTATGTAGGTAGGTTTCGGAAAAGGTAACTACAGGCTTGAGGCGTCTAGCACAGGTATTTGAGTTCTACTGTAGCTATGTAGTTAGGTTTTTACATGAATTAGAGGAAGAGTAATAACCCTATAGCTACTACAGGGTTATACAGGTATTGCCAGCAAAATGGGGAAAAACCCAACTACGCTAACTACACGTGTGCTCAAGCTCCCGTGCTAGAGCCGTTTCTGCCTGTAGTTAGGTCCTAACTACACTCCGCCGTTTCCCAGCTACACTCCCGATAGCGGTGCCATCATCAGGCGCCATCCATGGCCCCGAGGGCCACGATCACACCCTGCAGCACCGCTTGACCGTCGCTGTGCTGATGCCGAACTGCTCGGCCGTCTGCGCGATGCTCGCACTGTTCTCCCGGCGCCATGTGCTGACCTCGACGGGATCGACCGTGGCCTTACGCCCCAGCGCCTTGCCCTCGGACCTGGCCTTCTCGATGCCAGCCATCTGCCTAGCCTTGATGTTCGAGCGCTCCAGCTTGGCCACGGCGGCGAGCATGGCGAGCATGAATCTGCCAATCTCTGTGCTCAGGTCGAAGCCTTCGCGCACGCTGATAACGCTGACAGCCTTCGCCTGCAGTGCTTCCACTGTGCTCAGTACGTCGATGGTGTCGCGCCCAAGGCGATCCACGGCGGCCACCACAACGGTATCGCCTTCGCGGGCATAGGCCAGCATTGCTGCGCATCCAGGCCTCTCTAGTGCGGGCACAGCCCCTGATACGCCCGAGTCTTCAAACCACTTGTCGATGGCGTGTGCACGCATTGAGTGCTTCTGCGCAGCAACGCTCTGCTCGCCAGTACTGACGCGCACATATCCAATGATTGCCATGGTGCTGACCCTCACTCCGATGTGGCCGGGTGGCTCACAACCTATGGCTCATATAGAACAGCATGGCTCACAACTAATCAACACCTATGATCCAGGCTGAAACGCCCAGCCGACGGGTGGCTCATAGCGTACACATTATGAGCCAATCAGGTTCACCCCCTCAGCACCCGAATCCCCTGCTCGATGCCCTCGGCGTTCGCGTCCATGGTTTGCAGGGCGATCATCACGTTATCGCAAGTCGCGGTAGAGCCGCGCTGTTTGATCCATAGCGACAGCTCTTCAATGCCGGCGCGCAAGGCTTGCTGGTTGAGCAGGATCAGTTCAAGGGTGTCTGCGGTTACTGTCGCTTTGTCCATGGTCGCTCCAGGTGAATGACTGTCGACCAAGCGTAGCGCCTGCCAGCCAGAAAAAGGCCCCCAGCCGGACAGGAATATCGGGCCGTCCCCACCGCCACCCGTCCTTTGTGCGTCACGAAATATACGTATCCACACGTATACCCCTGCAAAATTTTTCCAAAATTCTAAGCCCTAACTTTTACGCATTGACTCTGCAAAACAAAAAACCAACGGCCTAAGACCTGTACCCCCCAAAAAAAATTTTCCGCCCTTAAAATTATTGAATTTAACTCCCGCCGCTTAGCGCTCATAAACGCAAAATTAAATAAACCTTTGCCCCATCAGCTACTTGCCAGCGCTCCGGATAAATCCGCACCGGGATAATCCCAAGCGCAACAGAGATTCAAACGCTTGACTTAATCTTCGTCGCAATTAACACAAATATATGCCATTCGTCCAATAACTATTGCTCATATTAATATCTGCTTGTAATCTACAAACATGCACTAAACCATCGACGAGGGTGGTCAGCATGAAAACCAACAGCGCCGCCGTAACCCTGAGCCAACTGGCCGATCTGGTCGCCACCGACCGCAGCGCGCTGTGCCGCAACCCTCGCTTGCCGGAAGGCGCCCCTGTGCACACTGGCGCCGCCCACCGCCCCGAACACGCCTTCGCCCTGGATGCCCTGGCCGCATTCGCCTACGACCAGACTGCGCACCTCACGGAAGCCGAATGCCGCTTGCGCCTAGCCCTGATCGGTCGCACTGAACCGTCCCGCACCAGCAAGCGCACCTGTGCCAAGCCCGGTCCGTTCCGCCTGCTCGACAACGGCGACGGCACCCACGAAATGGTGCCCATCCTCGAACCCGACGAATTCACACTCACCGAACAACGCGGCCTGCGTGCCGCCGTGATGGAGCAATCGAAATGAACTTCGCTGACCAGATTCTCGCCGCTGACCCGAACGCGGCATCGCCTTTCGCAGATGACCCCGAACTTGCGGCAGCCGTCGAAGCCGACTTCCAGGCGCTGCTTGCCCAGGTTCTGGCGGCACCGCCAATGCCCGCTGTGCAATGGCCCGCCAACGTCGTCAGCCTCGCGGCCTACAAGGCCCGTCAACCCGAGTAAACGCCCGGCCAGTGTGCCGTGGGGAGCAAACATGAAATGGCCGGTTTTGCAGACCTCTTTTCCGCCGAGAACGTCGGCAATTTGATGCAGGATCCCCGGCTAGCCCTGGGATTGCAGCTCATGGCCCAAGGGCGCCCGGGTTCCAGCGCGCAGACCCTCGGCCAAGGCGGCGCCCAAGCTGTGCAGATGTATCAGCAACAGCAGCACCAGCGGGGCCTGGCCGACTACCGCAACCGTCTCGCGCAGATGCAACAGGATCAGCTGGCCATGCAGCAACAGGCCGCCCAGGCCAAGGCACAGCGGGAACAGGAATACCGAGCCCGTCTTGCCGATCCGAATTTCCTCGCCGGCCTGTCGCCAACCGCCCGAATGATGGCCCAGCTGGGCGTCGACCCGAACGCACTGATCCGCGCCCAGTCCGCCGACAACCTGGCCCAGCACCGCCAGGCGCAGTTGGCCCAGCAGCAAGGCCAGTTCGACGCCCGCCAGGCGAATCATGGAAGTGGTGGTCAACCGTCTGGCCCACGCACTCCAGCGCCGCGCCCGTACATCGACCAGCCCATCGGCAACAACCAGATGCAGCGCTACAAGTTCGATCCGTCGATTGGTGACTATGCCCCTTGGGGTGAGCCATTCAACCAATACAGCCCCGGCCGCAAAGCCAAAGGCGGTGCTGACGGTATGGTCGGCGCCATCCTCAACCCTGAACAGCCAGACGCCGAAGCTGTGCCAGACGCCAGCAGCCTGCCCGGTACCGGCAGCATGCAGAGCTACATGCCGAGGCCGCAAGGCCCGGTCGGCGTCCTGCCAATGTCAGCCGCTGGCGGGAACGCATCGCAGAAACCAACCACACGTGTGCCGAACACCCGCAAGCCCGCAGTCAGCGGCGACCTGGCCGCTGCGAAAAGCGCTATCTCCGCCGGCAAGTCTCGGCAGGCAGTGGTCAACCGGTTGATGCAGGCCGGCTACACCGCCGAGCAGATCAAGGGAGCGGGGATTTGAAATGGCCCTGTCCTTTGACGACCTGCCGGACGAACAACCGGTAGTAGCTGCCGCGCAGACCGCGCCCGTCGCACAAGGTGGTCTTTCCTTTGACGACCTGCCAGACGAGCAGCCCGCCGCTGCGCCAACTGTTCAACCGCAGGGCCTCGACCCGATGGAACTATACCGGGGCGCTGCGCGGTCGGTGGACAACATGGGGCTGGCTGCTGGTCGCATCCTAGGCATCCCCGCTGCGCAGACCTTCGACGCGGCACGCGGGATGTTTACCGACGACGATCCGAACATGGCGCAGAACGCCCTGCGCGAGCATGTGCTTGATCCGCTGCAGCGGCGCGCTGATTCCCTGGCGCCCGCTCCAGACGCACTGTTCGGCAACAAGCTGATGAACGCGGGCGGCGGGTTTGCCGGGAATCTTGCCGCTATGCTCGCCACTGGTGGGCTGTCCCGCGCTACGGCTGCACTCCCTGCAGCAGCGCCGACATCTGTGCTGCCCGGCGTGGCCAGCCAACTTGGACAAGCAGCCAAGACCATGGCCGTGCCCGCCACGACCAATGCAATCAACACGGGGCACGACGTGACCGCCGAAACCGGTAGCGTCCCCGAAGGCCTGAAAGCTGCAATCGCCGCTGGTGCGGGTGATGTGGCAATGGGGCTAATCCCCGCCAATCTGCCCGGCAATCTGGCAACGCGCCTGGCTACCGGTGCTCCCCTTGGCGTAGCGACGGGCGAAGCATCGCGACAACTGCGCAACGCTGCCGTCCCGAGCAGTATGCAGACCCCATTCAACGCCCAAGACGCGATGGTTAACGCTGCCATGGGTTCGGTGCTGGGCGGTGTGCTGGGTCGTGCTCCTGACCCCGCTGCCATGCCGGCCCAGGCCCAGCAGCCCGAAGCCCCGCCAGTTTCACCGCAGCCGGTCCCGGCACCTGTGCCAAAAACCCCATTCGCCGGTAGCCAGGACATTGCGCCGCTACTCGATAACCTAGGCGTACAGGGTGAACAGCGCACCCAGTCGCTCGACCTGCTGCGCCCAGCCGAACAGGACATCGAGACCCGCCGCCGTGGCGTCGTGACCATGGACGAACAACGCCGCCTGGCCAGCCTGATCGGCCTCGATGGGGCACAGGCGCAGGCATTCAGCCGCAAGATTGGCCAGGCCTGGAATGCTGAACAGATCATCGCTGGCACCGACCTTGTGAGTGACCGCCTGAAAACGGTCATGGAGCAGCAACAACGCATCGCCAGCGGCCAGGCTACCGACCTGGAAAAGGCCGCATTTGTGCAAGACCTGGGCGACATGAAAGTCATGTTCGGTGAACTCATGGGCGCCCGCGCCGAGAGTGGCCGGGCACTGGCAGCACAGCGCCGCCAGGTGCAGAACATCAACGACGCAGCGCGAATCCTTGAGGGTATTGGGGGCGTGCAAGGCGCTGACGACCTGGCAGCAGCCATCGGCAAGGCAGTCCAGGCTGGTGGCGTACAGAACCTGGCTAAGCTGGTCGGCCAGCCCGAGAGCAAGATGCAACGCCTGTTCGGGTATTACTTCCGGGCGGCCCTGCTCAGTGGCGTGCGCACCCACGCGGTGAACATCACCAGCAACACCGCCACCCTTGGCAACGAGATTATCGAGCGCAGCATTGCCGCAGGCATCGGTAGTGCCAAGCGCCTCGCTACTGGCGGCAAGTCCGGCCAGACCGTTTTCGCTGAACCCCTCGACCTGCTGATCGGCATGAGCCGGGGCATGGCCAAGGCCGGCACCGCAGCCACCGATGCTTTCCGCACCGGCGAATCCGCTGTGCTGGGTGGCCAGGCCAAACAGGACAACAGCCAGGGCCTGAACAACACCCCGCGCCGGCCCGGTGTGCTGGGTGGTGCAGCCTTCGCAGCCGACCGCATCGCAAGCCTGCCTTACCGCGCACTCGGTGCGGAAGACGCTTGGTTTGGCACGCTTAATTTCGAAGCCGAACTGCGCACCTTGGCCCGTCGTGAAGCACTGGTCGAGAAACGCCAAGGCCAATTACCCGAGGGCGTGAAGTTCAGCCAGCGCATCGACCAGCTCACGCAGAACCCCACGCCCAAGATGATCGAAGCGGCAGGCCTTCACGCCCGCACCAACACGTTCAACAGCAAAGCCGGTGCATTTGCGCAAGCGGTCATGTCAGCCAAGAGCAAAGCGCCCTGGCTGAACCTGATTGTGCCCTTCGTCCGCACTCCGGCCAACGTGGTCAAGTTCGGATTGCACCGCACGCCGCTGGCGCCTCTGTTCAAAGAAGTGCGCGAAGACTTCGCCGCAGGTGGTGCACGACAGGAGCGCGCCGCCGCCCGGATCGTTTGGGGCACTGGCGTGATGGTCATGGCCGGGATGGCTGCTCAGGCTGGATACATCACGGGTGCAGGCCCTGATGACAAGAAGGAAAAACAGGCCTTGCTAGCTACCGGCTGGCGTCCGTACTCGGTCAAGGTGGGCGACACCTACCACGAATACAACCGCCTGGATCCCTTCGCCCAATGGCTCGGCCTGGCCGCCGACATGACCACCATGGACTACCAGCATAAAGACGCGGCTGATGTTGCCGTTGCCGCGCTTGGTTCGCTGGTGAACAACACGATCAATAAAACTTACATGGCTGGCTTGAGTAACTTCGTCGAGTTCATGCAAGACCCGAAGCGCAACGCCGAATGGTACTCCCGGCAGATGGTCGGGACCATGGCCCAGCCGTTCACACTGCTGAGCAACATCGCCAGCGAGACCGACCCCTTCGCCCGTGAAGGTGACTCGATCCTTGATTCGATCAAGTACCGCCTACCGGGCCTGCGCAACGACCTGGCTACCAAGCTCGATGGCTACGGTGAACCTGTGCCCAACCGTCGGTATCCGGGTGGCCCGTTCTCGATTGGCGCGCCCATCGCCCAGTCACAGGAAACAACCGACCCGGTACGCATCGAAGCTAGCCGATTAGGTTGGGCGCCTACCGAGTTCCAGAAGTCGCTGACCCTCAGTGGCAAGAAAATCGAAATCCCCGCCGAGCAGCACCATGAATTGGCAGAGCTGGCCGGCAAGCTGACCCACCGCGCTGCGCAAAAACTCATGCGTTCTCCAGGCTGGGCAAAGCTGGATGACGACCAGAAGCGTGACGCCCTGCAGGACGCGGCAACCAAGGCCCGCACCTCTGTGCGCCTGGCCTCGATCCCCTTTGTCACAAGAGGCAACCGCGCTGCCCTCGACAAATTGCGCGACCAGATGGAGGCACAACGATGACCACCGAAATTGAACAGGCCGAAGCCGCTGTGCGCCAGGCCGAAGGCGAGTACCGCGAACTGGAGCGCGCTGCCGCCATGCTGCGCGACCGCCTGCCCGCTGCTCAGCAGGAACTGGAATCCGCACGCGCACAGCTGCGCCGCTTGAAACAGGAGGACGGCACCGCCGCCACACTGTGCCAGCAGCGTGAAATCGACCGACTCACCGCCGCCATCGCCGCAGCCAACGAGGACCGCAGTCATGCATGACATCGAACACCTGAACAACCTGCGGCAATCGGCCGAGTGGCACAACGTCGACACCGCCCGCGCCAAGCTGACCACTACCGTGGATGGTGAGTACATCATCACCTTCGACAGGCCCGTCGTGGACCTTGGCCCGTGGACTGAGTCCGCACCAGAGCGCACTGTCACCGCCCGCAGCGCCGAAGGCGCAGAAATCGCACTGCTCCACGGCCTGGTCAAGCTGCATGTGTGCGAGCGCCGCCGTGTGCGTACCGGTGTCGTGGTCGGCTGGACCTGTGCCGACATCGCCCGTAAACCGTTGACCGCCGGAGAAATTGCTGCGTTCAAGGCCAGGACCAACCCGGCCCGGAAGATCGAGAAATTGCAGGAAGAGCTGACCGAAGCCCTGGCACGGCAAGCCGCCCGCGCTGCAGCCGCACAAGGCGCCGCCGACCTGGCTGAGCGCTACGGCCTGGCCGCAGCCGCACCTGTGCAAACCAGCAAGCCCACCGGCACCGTCAGCGGTCGCCCAAGCAAAGCCAAGCGCGCATCGCGCCAAGAGGTGAACCATGAGTGATTCCATTCAAGTCGAGCCAATCGACGGTCCTGACGAAGACGTACCGGTCGACGGCATCGCCGCCGTGTTGACCGACAGCGTGGGCATCCCCAACGACGCCGGCCCTGACACACCTGTGCCAGAAGCAGACGCCACAGCGGTGGAGGAATACGACGCCCACGCACAGCAACGGGATGAACACCTGAGCGACGATGGCCAGGAGGACGAACAGGGACCGCAAGGCAAACAGCAGCAACGTGTGCCATTAGGCGCGTTGCAGGAAGAAAGACGCGCACGCCAGGCCGCACAGGAGCAGGCTCGCCAGCTGCAAGCGCAGCTCGCCCAACTCCAGGCGCAGCAGGATCAGTTCCGGGCCATGCAACAGCAGCTGGCTGCCCAACAACAGGCACAACAGATCCCAGCCTTTGAGGATGATCCCGAAGGGCATGTCGCTGCGAAGTTCCAGCAGATTGAGCAGCATATTGTCGGCCAGCAGCAAGCAGCTGTGCAGCGCGCACAGTTCGAGCAGGCCGCCGCTCAGGTTGGTCAAGAGCTGCAGGAGATGGCGCCGCAGGTGGTGGCTATCGAACAGGAATTCGCAGCCACGCACAGCGATTATCACGACGCCTACGCGCACCTCAACGCCGAGGTCGACCGCCGCATCGCGCAGCAACACCCGCATGCCAGTCCGGCCGAACACGCCTTCGCCAAACAGATTGCCCTGTTGGCGTTCGTCAAGGACAGCCAGGCCAAGGGATTGAATCCGGCACAGCTGATCTACGGCAAGGCGCAGGAACTGGGTTACCAGGCACAACATCGTGCCCCCGCACCGGCACGGCGCCAGGCCCCGACCAGCCTGTCGACCCTGGCCGCTGACGGCAAGGCCCCAGACCAGCGTGGGCACCTCAGCGCCAGCCAGGTATCCAACATGTCGAACGAGGATTTTGACGCGCTGTGGTCGCAGATGGCAGCCGACGCACGCACACCCGGCTTTGGGCTTTGATCATGGGCGCGGATTCGAGGGAAACCAAAATGGCTCGCTGCCTGGCCGCTGTACAGCTAGGTGTCGAGCGCTGGGCGAACGCCGACGAACGCCGCCAAGGACGGGCGTTTCTGCGCGGTGTGCGCGTGGCGCTGTGGTGCGTCAGCATGCGCATGACACCGAGCCAACTAGAAGCGGAGCTGCGCGCCGAGTTGTTCGGTACGGCTCCACCACAACTGCCATGCAGAGCGAATACAAAGTGTGCAATGCGTGGCGCACATGAGGTATTAGAGAATGGCTGACAAACGACCTGGCGTTACCAAGAAGCCGCAGGGAGATTCGACGTTCTTCCCGCAGACGATTCACCCCTCAATGCCTAAGCGCAAACCCAAGGGTGGGAAAGGCAGGGGCAAGTGAGGAGGTCAATCACAGGTGGGCAGGGATGCCTTATTCTTAATCGTCAGCTTTAGCTCTAACCACGCTCAAATCGAATTCAGAGGTGGAATACCAAAAGGCCTCCTTCCTTCTCCCACCGACTGCATCGTCGTACTCAATCCAGAATTTCCCTGTAGTCACGCCTTCTAAGAGCGGGAAATCGAAAGCGACAGTTACCTGATGGCCCTCGGGCATGTCGCCCAACTCTAGCGGCTCACCATCATTAACATGCGGATCGGATTGCAGTACCACATTGAGCGCTTTCTTGCCTTCGTTTCTAGCGCGAATTTTTCGTCGCACCCAACGTTCTGTCGGACTGTGGATGAATGAGCCGACGTCAAAGGTAAATAACGCTTTGAGGGCTCTATCCCGCTCCTGCTTAGTGGTCTTGACCATCTCTTTATGCTGCTCGACCGAATTTTTCAATTCGGTAGCCTGCATTCGCAGTTCGTAGCCTTGCTGCAGGAACCCCAGCACAAGCCAGAGGAATGCCACCGGGCCGAAAGCGCCGGCAAGGAAGTCGCCCACTTCGTTCAAGGGCATTTCGCCAAGAGAACCGATCCGCCCCCAGGTCAGCACAGTCATACCAACCAAGTAGGTTAGTGTGGCGGCAGCACCGATCTCTACCATGTGCTGGCGCAAGTGCCATTCTGGTTCGCTGCGTTTCCTGTTGATACGCACTGCGACCGCCACAACCGCGACGGCCGCGAACACCAGCACAGTCGCCCAGTGCAGAAACGGCATTACATCGTCAGGCGGCACCTTCCAGTAGACACCGCCCACCGGCTCCCACAAACCCGCCATTGCAACCCCTTTGCTTTATCCGTGGCACATGGCCAGCGATGATAGCGGCGTCGATCTGCTGAGGGAACTCTTGCAGGCTGTCACAGTTGTGCTGAACTTCTTGGGCCACCCGCTGGAGCATGCAGCCATGACGCCCGAACAGATCCGCGCCTTCATTGAGCGTGAGTACAGCCACCTAGTAGCAGAGCCACGCCACAACCCTGACGGCTGGGCCTTCTTCCTCGGGGCTCCGCGTCGTGGTGCTGACAGCAATCGGATTTTCCGAGCAGTACAGCACAGTGGTGGCGGTCCCACCAGGCTCAAGCTGGCAGTGACTTCCAGGCTGAAAGGCGAGCCGGTAGAGATTGATTTCACAGGGAGTGAGGCAGCGCTGAAGGAGCTGATCGACAGGGAGCTACAGCGCTACAGCGACGGCCTTTAGCAGCCTTCGCGATTACTGTCCTGGGCCGCGAGAAGCCCCCTTGGGCAGCTCAAGTTTCTTGATGATTTCCATGACTAGCTCATGGGCATTGATTGGGAAAGGATCAGCACCCACCCGGGAGAAATCCCGACCTGCGAAAATCTTGGAAGCAATGTCGATCTTGATCTTGTGCTGTTCCTCCGGAGGCAGGGAGGCCAGGAACGGGGTAATGGCTTTCAGGTCGAGCGATGTCTGCAAGTGCTGATACTGCTGCTCCCGATGCTTCGCAGACTCCCTTGCCAAGTAAGCAGCCGGCACCGACAGCAAGAGCGCCAACGTGATCCGAATGACAAAATTTTCCCAATGTATTTCAGCATCCAGACTCTTAAATGCGGTCACACCCAGAATGGCAACGACGAATGCCATGCACGCAATCGACCCCCACCTGAGCATATCCGCCATCCTCTTTTCAACTTCGGATGACTTCGCATAGTCGCCGGCCACTACCTGAGCCGAAGCGTGGCCCACAAGCTCATCAATCTGAGCCTTTTTTTCATCCAGAACGGCTCTAGTCTCTTCATATGCTAGAGAGATTTTTTGGATTTCGTTACTAGCGGTGTCGTGCAAGGTATTGATTTTTATTTCTATCTCAGTCAATCGCCCTTGCTCGATGTTTATTTGTTTCCGCAGGTCCTTTTCGGCCTCTTCTAAATCTCGGAGTGAGATCATACCGTTTTCATTTGGCACTGATATCATCGCGCTTAACCGCGCGGCCTGCTTTAGAAGTTCGTCAAGCAACTCCTGTCGAACATTCAGTTTGGCCGCCCTGGTAACTGAGACTAAATGCTCTCCGCGAGAAGCAACATAGTTCGCCCTGCCCATGAGGTCCAGTAAATGAGAGCTCGTCAGTTGGCTTTCAAATATCTCAAGTTCGTGTCTGAAGTTTTCAAATCGCTCATGAAGTTCTAGGGTGAGTTGAACGGGGCCGATGTCACTTTTGAGTACATCCGCAATTTGTTTCAGTTTTTCGACTGTTGCGCGAACCTGATCTTCGTTAGAAATCATTTTTCTGTAGTAGTGCTTCGAGGATTATGGGATGCGCTTAACGCTATCTAAATGCCATCACAATGTCTAGCGCTGCGCCACGTGCAACGCGTCTCAAGGCGGATGTGTCGGACTTGTGTGGGCAGAACCCGTTCCGCTATTCATGATTGGCCACCTCGCTTTCAGCAGATTGATCTTGAACAGGGAACAGGTGCACCCCGGTGTCGAGGTGGTTCATGCGTTGCTCGGCGGACGCAGCTTTCCACTGCTCGGCATTACGGATCAGGTACACATTGAGTGGCATCGACTTGCCGGTTTCCCGCTTCAAGATGCGCAGCGGTTCCGGTTCCCCGCAAAGAACTTTAAGCACCTTGCCCAGGCTGGTGATGTTTGCCGGCTTAGTCAGGGCCAGCCCCATGTTGTTGAGCTTGGTAGCGGCTTCACCTACCACGATGATGTCCTTATCGAAGGGCTCCCGACGCTGATCGATCAGCTCTTTGACGACGCCGTAAAGCTCGCCCTGTGCCGCGTCCTGCATGGCTCTGGCTGCAGCGGTTTGCGGCACAGGTGCGTATGGGTTCCAGTCGGCTGGGAATCTCCACTGCGCCAGAACACCAGCCACCAGCGCCGGACCTTCGTTCTCCATCCAGTCCATCAACTTGACGTAGTAGCTATCTGGCTTCGGGGCAGCATTGCACATGAACACGGCAATGCGGCGGTCCCCCTGCATCAGCGGCAGCGCGTCCTTGTTGTTGGTCGTGACGATGTAGTGGGTGATGTTCTTGATGTCCTTGGCCGCCCGGCCCTTGCCCTCGAACGATACCTGTTCCTCAGAAATCATGTTCTTGAAGTTTTCGTAGCCGTCTGCCTTCTCGGACCGGGCCATTTCGTTGACCATCAGCAGGCGCTTGTGCTCGGTGACATCATCGAAGGATTTCGTCAGCGCCCGCCCGCTGCAGCTGCCCACCATGCAAGGCCCGAATACCTTGGCCAGCAGCTTGAACATCGTGGACTTACCCACGCCACCGAGCTTGGAATAAAAGAGGAACGCGCTCGGGATTTTGGTTTCAGGTGTCTGGTACAGCTGCGCCAGCCAGTTCAAGAAGTACATGACCACGACTTCGTCATCGTCGGCCAGGTAGAGCAGGTGCTTGACGAAAATTTCAATGCTCTCGGGCGTGGCGTACAGATCGGGCGGGCACATGGTCTTTTTGCGCTCGTACCAGAGGTTAAACACCTCGGGGTTGCCCTCATGCTCGGGCTTGGATGTCGGTTCCATGACGACACGCCGTGCTACCCGTTGCAGCGGGTCTTCCCAGCTCCACCAGATGGCGCCCGAGGCGGTGCGTTCTTCCTTGCCGTCACCCTGAATGATCGTGATTTCACCGTAGTGCTTGCTGCAATACTTGATGAATCCCTTCAGGCCGAAAATATCCCCCGACTCGATGTGATAGGCGCGCTGCTCACCGTTCGCCGTCAGCATCACGAAGTCCTGGGAGATGTAGCGAAGGATTTCCCTCGACTCGGTGTCGATGTTCATGCCCATTGCACACCCCCGCTAACCACTGCCGTCTGTTGAGTCCGCATTACGCACTGGGGCGCCCCCTGTGCCGTTTGTTGGCGCGTCCGCTGCTGGCCCGTGTTGCGGACTGTTGGCGCGGGCATCGGCACAGGTGGTCGCCGCGCAGGGGCGGGTACTAGCGCCGGGCGCAGCACTGCGGCGGTGGCTTGCTCGGGGCTGAGCATGACCGCGTTGCTGCTGGCGCAGGTGCTTGGCTCACCGGTGAGTAGGGCATGGATGACGCCCGGATCGTATTCGTCCCAGCATTCATCGGTGGTGACGGACGGGCTTGCGGCACTCGCTGCAAGCGTTACAATATAACCATTCATAGCAATACCTCATTGAACCCTGGCCTGAACCGCCGGGGTTTTCTTTTCAGGCTGGCAAGGTTTCGGTACGCAGCTTTTTTGCTGCGTCACGCTCGGCCTTTCGGGCTTCGATCCAGGCATCGATTTCGCTTTTCAGGAAGGCCGTGCGGGAAACCTTGCCGCTCCCGCGCATCTGACCAATCACGATGGGGGCGGGGAAGTGCCCGGCCTCAACCCAGCGATCCAAGGTCATCCGGCTGATCCCCAGTGCCTGGCACAGGGGGGTAGGGTGCACCAGCGCGTCAGCTATCGGTGCAGGTACCTCGATTCTAGGGTTGCCCATCGTCTTCGCTCCACAGGTGGCATATTTGGTGGTTTACGGTCGGATGGTCTTTTCTGAATACCCTGATCTAGGTGGGGCGGGGTAGGCGGGGATCCACTTGCGACGGAAGGAAAACGGCAAGCCTACGCGAGCAGGCGGGTTGGGTCGAGGGCGCCCAGGTGTTTGAAATGCGCGGCGTTCGCCGTCAGAATCGCGCCCCATTGCAAAGCCAGGGGCACATTTTGAACGAACAGACTTTGTCCAGGCGCCTGGAGCGCGTGGCTGCACATGTGCCGCAGGGCGCCCGCTTGGCCGACATCGGCTCGGACCATGGTTATCTGCCGGTAGCGTTGATGCTGCGGGGGGTGATCGAGGCCGGGGTGGCGGGCGAGGTGGCGCAGACGCCGTTTGCCTCGGCGCAGCGCAATGTGCGCAGAAACGGCCTGCAAGACCGGTTAACCGTGCGCCTGGCCGATGGCCTGGCGGCGGTCGAACCGCAAGACCGCATCTCGGTGGTCAGCATCTGCGGCATGGGTGGCGACACCATGTGCGACATCCTCGAGGCCGGCAAGCAGCGCCTTGGCGGCGTCACGCGCCTGGTACTGCAGCCCAATGGCGGTGAGCGCGAGCTGCGCCAATGGCTGGCGGGCAATGGGTACCAGATCGTCAGCGAAGAGCTGCTGCGGGAAAACCGCTTCGACTACGAAATCATCGTCGCCGAGCCGGGCAGCGTGGTGTATAGCGTTGAACAGCTGTACTTCGGCCCGGTGTTGATGCAGGAGAAAAGCGAGGCATTTCTGGTCAAGTGGCGGCGCATGCTGCGCCAGAAGCAGCAGACCCTGGCCAATTTCCAACGGGCCCGCGATGCGGTGCCTCAGGCGAAAATCGACGATTTCAATCAGCAGGTGGGCTGGATCACCCAGGTACTCGCCTGACTCACTGCTGCGAGCAGTTGCCCATTTCGCGGTAGTCTATTTCGCGTTTCTGGCCCTGGTGGTCGACGTACACCATGTGCGCAGTGCCAACCTGGCAGTCGGCAGCGTTGCTGGCCGGGGTGATGGAGATCACTTTGGCCACATCCAGCGGCATGCCGTACTCATAATTGCTGCTGGTTGGCTGCGTACTGCCCGCATCGGCAAAGGCACCGAACGAGGCGAGGGTGGCGGCCACAGCAAGGACAGCGATCGAACGTTTCATGACAGGCTCCATTTCTTGAATGTATGACTAATGATGTATTCATTGGTCATCCACAATAAATGGGCCAGTCCGTGATAGATTCCTGCCTGTAACGCAAGAATAAGACTGAACAAGGAGCACACCCTCATGGACATGCTGCATGCCATGCGTACCTTCGCCCGTGTGGTGGAGTGTGGCAGCTTCGCTGCGGCCGCCAATGCGTTGGATATTTCCGCGGCACAGGTTTCGCGAATTGTTGCCGAGCTGGAGAACCAGCTGCAGACCCGCCTGCTGCACCGCACCACCCGGCGCCTGCGCATGAGCGAGGCGGGTGAGCGGTTTCTGGAGCGTGCGCGGCAGATCATGCTGCTGACCGAAGAGGCGGTGGGTGAAGCCCGCGGTGCGCACCTCACCCCTCGCGGCCATCTGCGCTTGCATTGCCCGCACGGTCTGGGTCTGCTGCTGATGCCGCTGGTGGCCGGCTACAACGCGCTGTGCCCGGAGGTGGTGATCGAGTTGACGCTGTCCCAGCGCAATCCTGACCCGCTGGCCGAAGGGCATGACGTGGTGATCACCGTGGACGGTGCGCTGCCGGACTCCCAGCTGATTGCCGTCCCGCTTGGCAATATCTTCAGTATCCCGTGCGCGGCGCCCAGCTATCTGGAGCGGCATGGCGTGCCTGAGCGCCCCGAGGACCTGCATGCGCACCGCTGCCTGCGAATGGCGTATCCCATGTATGAAGGCGACTGGGTATTCCCCCAGGGGGTGGACCAGTGCGTGATCGCACCCAGTGACAACTTCTCCACCAACGTTGCCGACGCCATGCTGGTGGCCAGTGAGTTGGGCATGGGCATCGGCCTGCTACCGTTCTATACGGCCAGCCAGTCGATCGAGCAAGGGCGTTTGTGCAGGCTGCTGGCGCCGTACCGGTTGCGCGAGAGTGCGCTGTATGCGATGTACCCGTCACGGCATTATCTGGACGCCAAGGTGCGGACGTGGATCGATTACCTCAAGGAGCAGTTGCCAGCGGTGTTCGAGGGGCATGCGCAGGTGGTGGATGATTCGCGTTACTGGCGCTGAATCGCAGATCGGCTTCCTTGTGGGAGCGACACAAGGCCGCTCCCACAGACGGGGACCGCCGTACTACAGGGGATAGTGCTTCAGCTCGCGTGCAATCAGCATGCGCTGGATCTCGCTCGACCCCTCATATATCTGCGTGATCCGCGCATCCCGGTAGTAGCGCTCCACCGGGTAATCCTCCAGGTAGCCATACCCGCCATGCACCTGGATCGCCATCGAGCACACCCGCTCGGCCATTTCCGAAGCGAATAATTTGGCCTGCGACGCCTCCGAGAGGCACGGCTTGCCAGCGCTGCGCAGGCGGGCGGCATGCAGGATCAGCAAACGTGCGGCGTTTACCTGTACCTGCATGTCGGCCAGCAGGTTGGCGATGCTCTGGTGCTCGTTGATCGGCTTGCCGAACTGCACCCTGTCGCGCGAGTAGACCAGCGCCGCCTCGAACGCCGCGCGGGCAATGCCCAACGCCTGGGCGGCGATGCCGATACGCCCGCCTTCAAGGTTGGACAGGGCGATGGCCAAGCCCTTGCCACGCTCGCCAAGGAGGTTGGCAGCGGGGATGCGGCAGTTGTCGAAGGTGACCGCGCAGGTGTCGGAGGCGCGGATGCCCATCTTGTGCTCGCTGCGGTCTACCTTGAAGCCCGGGTTGTCGGTGGGCACCAGAAACGCCGAGAGGCCCTTCTTGCCCAGCTCTGGGTCGGTCACCGCGAAGACGATGGCCAGGCCGGCGCGGCGGGCGTTGCTGACGAACTGCTTGGCGCCATTGATTACCCACTCGCCGTTGACCAGCTCGGCACGGGTGCGCAGGTTGTGCGCCTCGGAGCCGGCCTGCGGCTCGGTGAGGCAGAAGCAGCCGATGACCTCGCCGCTGGCCAGGCGCGGTAGCCATTGCTGTTGTTGCTCGGCAGTACCGTAGGCCAGCAGCGGGCCGCAGCCTACCGAGTTGTGAATGCTCATCATCGCCCCGGTGGCGCCGCAGCCTGCGGCGATTTCTTCCACGGCCAGGGCGTAGGCAACGTAGTCGGTATAGCTGCCGCCGAAGACCTCCGGCACCACCATGCCCAGCAGGCCCAGTTCGCCCATCTTGCGCACCACGCCGTCATCGATCCAGCCGGCCTTTTCCCAGGCCTGGGCGTGCGGGGCGATCTCGCCACGGGCAAAGTCCCGGGCCATGTCGCGGATCATGATCTGCTCTTCGCTCAGTTCCAGGTCTTGCATCTGTGTACTCCCGGGCTCACAGGCCTTCGAAGAATTGGTCAACCCGCTGCGGTTGCAGCGCGGCCAGGGTCGGCGGGTTCCAGCGAGGCTGTTTGTCCTTGTCGATGATCAGGGCGCGCACGCCTTCGATGATGTCGCCGTGCCGGAACCACTGGCGGTCCAGGTGCAGCTCCATGGCAAAGCAGTCTTCCAGCCCAAGGTGGCGACCGCGGCGCAACATCTCCAGGGTAACCGCCATGGCCAGCGGTGAGCGGCTTTCCAGCTGGTCGGCGGCGGCCACGGCCCAGGCATGGCTGTCACCGATACTGACCGCACGCAATTGCTCGACGATGGCTTGCAGGTTGGGCAGGGCGAAGAAGTGGTCGATGACCGGGCGCAGCTTTTCCAGTGGTGCATCTGCCAGCGCCTGGGTACCGAGCGTGGCCAGCAGGTTCTGCAGGTCCTTCAGCGGGTTGTCGCCAAAGTTCAGTTGGTTCAGGCCCTGGTCAAGGGCGGTGAGCTGGTCACTGGCCAGGTACCAGTCGGCCAGGCCGCAGTACAGGGCGTCGGCCGCCTGGATCTGGGTACCGCTGACGCCCAGGTAGATGCCCAGTTCGCCGGGGATACGTGACAGGAAGTAGCTACCGCCTACATCGGGGAAGTAGCCGATACCGACTTCGGGCATGCCCAGCCGGCTGCGCTCGGTGACCACGCGCAGATCACAGCCCTGGGCCAGGCCCATGCCGCCGCCAAGGGTGAAGCCGTCCATCAGCACCAGCACGGGTTTGCGGTAGCGGTGGATGAGCAGGTCGAGGGCGTATTCCTCGACGAAGAAGGTTTCATGCAGCGTGTCGCCAGCTTTGAAACTGTCGTGCAGCGACCGGATATCGCCCCCGGCACAAAAGCCCTTGGGGCCTTCGCCGCGCAGCACCACAGCGCGCACTTGCGGGTCCTCGGCCCACTGGTCGAGGTGCTGGCGCAGGCTACGGACCATGTCCAGGGTCAGGGCGTTGAGGCCGGCGGGGCGGTTCAGGGTCAGGTGGCCGACCTGGTTGCGGACCTCGGCCAGTACATGATCGGTTGCCGAGGTATTAGCTTGCGCAGTCATTGCGTTCTCCCTGCTTTGTTATTGATTTTCCAAGTGAAGTCTGGAGTTCGCTGGAGGATCGCAGGATCCTGTCATGCGAATTTGCCTTGCACAATCGACAATTATGCAGGGGCATCGTGCATTTTTGCTTTAGGCCACTGATCCGGCTCGGCAATTCATTAACCTGAGCGTAACAAACACGCCAGCAGCTTGATTGATCCGCCAGGCAGCGCAGCCCTAAGGTGACCTCCACGACAGCGAACCTGTGGAGCCACCATGCCAATAACTCAGAATCCACCGCCGCAATGGTCGCGGCGGCGCGCCGAAAAGCAGCGCCGCCTTGATCGGGTACGTCACCTCGCCGACGGCGTGGTGCTGCCCACCGAGCGTCTCGTCGAAGCCCTCGAACTGCTGCTGGCCCCGGGCGACCGGGTGGTGCTGGAGGGCAACAACCAAAAGCAGGCCGACTTCCTTTCACGCTCGCTGGCCAAGGTCGACCCCGGGCGCCTGCACGACCTGCACATGATCATGCCCAGCGTGAGCCGCGCCGAGCACCTGGACCTGTTCGAGCGTGGCATCGCGCGCAAGCTCGACTTCTCCTTCGCCGGCCCGCAGAGCCTGCGCATCAGCCAGTTGCTGGAAGATGGGCTGCTCGAAGTCGGTGCCATCCACACCTATATCGAACTGTACTCGCGGCTGCTGGTCGACCTGATCCCCAACGTCACTCTGGTGGCCGGCTTCATGGCCGACCGTGACGGTAACCTGTACACCGGCCCCAGCACCGAGGACACCCCGGCACTGGTGGAGCCGGCCGCGTTCAGCGACGGTATCGTCATCGCCCAGGTCAACCAGCTGGTGGAGCGCGTGGGCGACCTGCCACGGGTCGACATCCCGGCGTCCTGGGTCGATTTCGTGGTGGTCGCCGACCAGCCCTTCTATATAGAACCGCTGTTCACCCGGGACCCGCGCCACATCAAGCCGGTGCATGTGCTGATGGCGATGATGGCCATTCGCGGCATCTACGAAAAACACCAGGTGCAGTCGCTGAACCATGGTATCGGCTTCAATACCGCCGCCATCGAGCTGATCTTGCCCACCTACGGCGAGTCGTTGGGCCTGAAGGGCAAGATTTGCCGCAACTGGACGCTCAACCCGCACCCGACCTTGATCCCGGCCATCGAGACTGGCTGGGTGCAAAGCGTGCATTGCTTCGGCACCGAGCTGGGCATGGAGGACTACATCGCCCAGCGCCCCGACGTGTTCTTCACCGGCCGCGACGGCTCGCTGCGTTCCAACCGCATGATGTGCCAACTGGCGGGGCAATACGCCGTCGACCTGTTCATCGGCGCCACCTTGCAAGTGGATGGCGATGGCCATTCCTCGACCGTGACCCGCGGCCGCCTGGCCGGCTTTGGCGGTGCGCCGAACATGGGCCACGACCCGCGTGGCCGGCGCCACGCTACCCCGGCCTGGCTCGACATGACCGTGCCGGAAACCCTGCTGGAGCGCGGGCGCAAGCTGGTGGTGCAAATGGTCGAGACCTACCAGGAAGGCGGCAAGCCCACTTTCGTGGAAACCCTCGATGCCGTGGAAGTGGCCAGGAAGGCCGGGATGCCGCTGGCGCCGGTGATGATTTACGGCGATGACGTCACCCACCTGCTGACCGAGGAGGGCATTGCCTACCTGTACAAGGCCCGCAGCCTGGAAGAACGCCAGCAGATGATTGCCGCCGTGGCCGGGGTTACCGCCATCGGCCTGCGCCACGACCCGAAAGACACCCTGCGCATGCGCCAGCAAGGCCTGATCGCGTTGCCTGAGGACCTCGGCATCCGCCGCACCGACGCCAGCCGCGAGCTGCTGGCCGCGCGCAGCATTGCCGACCTGGTCGAGTGGTCCGGCGGCCTCTACAACCCGCCTGCCCGGTTCAGGAGCTGGTGATGAAAGCACTCGACTTGCAACCGCATGTGCAGCTTCGCGAGCATGCTCGCTCCCACAGGCTTACCGCCGTCCTTGAACCTTGTGCAGTCCCTGTGGGAGCGGGCAAGCCCGCGAAAAGGCCCGCCCAGGCAACCGAAATCCCACTGGCTGACCACCTGGCCGACCTTGCAGTAGAGGCCCTGATCGACGAAGCCGACCTGTCCCCCAAACCCGGCCTGGTCGACCGCCGCAGCAACGGCGCCCACCACGACATGACCCTGGCCCTGATGCACGCCTCGGCCCTGGCCCTGTGGCCATGCCTGCGCAACATGGCCGAAGCCGCCCGGTCCATCGGTCAGGTTGGCCAGCCCCTGCGCGCCACACTGGGCCAGCTCGGCCGCGAAGGCGAGGCCGCCATGCTTGCCGCCACCCACGGGGTCAATACCCACCGCGGCGCCATTTGGGCACTGGGCCTGCTGGTCGCGTCCACGGCCCTCGATACCCAGGCAGACGCCTGCACCCTGGCCGCCCGCGCCGGGCGTATAGCCCTGTTCGACGACCCGGCCATGCCGTACCACCACAGCCATGGCTTGCAGGTCCGCCACCGCTACGGCACCAGCGGCGCCCGCGAACAGGCACAGCAAGGCTTCCCCGCCGTCATCGGCCATGGCCTGCCACAACTGCAGCGCAGCCGCGCCGCCGGTGCCAGCGAGCAGCACGCCCGTCTCGACGCGTTACTGGCGATCATGGGCGTGCTCAGCGACACCTGCGTGCTCTGGCGCAGCGGCCCGGCCGGGCTGGCTGCCGTCCAGCAAGGTGCCCACGCCGTACTTGCCGAAGGCGGCAGCGCCACACTGGCGGGGCGCCGCCAACTGCGCCAGCTGGACCGGCAACTGCTACACCTGAACGCCTCACCGGGCGGCGCCGCCGACTTGCTGGCCGCCTGCCTGTTCCTCGACAAAGCCGGGAGCCTGTGACATGGAAACCCTGAATTTTCAATTCCCCGCCGCCGAACCGGGCCGCGGCCGGACGCTGGTGGGCTGCGTCAGCTCCGGCGACCTCGAAGTGCTGATCGAGCCCGGCACTGCCGGCAACCTGCACATCCAGGTAGTGACTTCGGTCAACGGCAGCGGCGCCCGTTGGGCGCAACTGTTGCAGCGCCTGTTCGAGGGCCGTGCGTGGCCGGCCGTGAACATCGACATCCATGATTTCGGCGCCACTCCAGGCGTGGTGCGCCTGCGCCTGGAGCAAGGCTTCGAGGAGATTGCCCATGACTGACACCGAACGCTTGCTGCGCAGCCGCAGCTTTGTCGAACTGGGCGCCCGCCAGCGCGCCCGCGCCGTGCTCGACCCGGGCAGCTTCCGTGAACTGCTGGGCCCGTTCGACCGGCTGATGTCGCCGTGGTTGCCGCGCCAGGGCATCGTGCCGCAGGCCGATGATGGTGTGGTTATCGCCAAGGGCCGGCTGAACGGGCGCCATGCCGTGGTCGCCGCCATCGAAGGCGGCTTTCAGGGGGGCAGCATGGGCGAGGTGGGAGGGGCCAAAATCGCGGGTGCCCTGGAACTGGCCATTGAAGATAACCGCAATGGCATCCCCACATGCGCCGTGTTGCTGCTGGAAACCGGCGGTGTGCGCCTGCAGGAAGCCAACCTCGGCCTGGCGGCGATTGCCGAAATCCAGGCGGCCATTGTCGAGCTGCGGGCCTTGCAGCCGGTGATCGGCCTGATCGCAGGTTCGGTGGGCTGCTTTGGCGGCATGTCCATTGCCGCGGGCCTGTGCAGCCACCTGCTGGTTACCCGCGAAGCGCGCCTGGGCCTGAACGGCCCGCAGGTGATCGAACAGGAGGCCGGTATCGGCGAATACGACGCCAAGGACCGCCCCTTCATCTGGAGCCTGACCGGTGGCGAACAACGCCACGCCAGCGGGTTGGTGGACGGCTACGTGGCCGATGACATCGATGCGCTGCGCGAACGCTTGCTGCAACTGCTGGACGCACCCTCCAAAGACCGCGCCAGCCAGCACACCTGGTTCCTCGACCGCCTGGCCCGGCTGGGCGATGACTGCCCGCAACTGGATGCCGCCGCCGTGCGCGCCCTTTACCAAGGAGAAGCCCAATGAACCGTGCCTTGAACTGGCTGCCGGGCCTGGCCGGCGGGCAAACCTTGCCAGGCTACCCCGCGTCGCTGCGGGTGATTGACGGCGAACTGGACAACCGCCTGGCGCGCTTCATCGCCGTGGTGCCCGATGCCGACAACCCATTCCCCCGTGCCCGCTCGGGTGAAGTCGGCCTGCTTGAAGGCTGGGGCCTGGCCAAGGCGGTGAGCGAGGCGGTGGAGGCTGACCGTAACGGCCAGAAGCGTGCCATTGTCGCGGTTATCGATGTGCCCAGCCAGGCCTATGGCCGCCGCGAGGAAGCGTTGGGCATTTACCAGGCATTGGCCGGTGCCGTGCAGGCCTACGCCGAGGCGCGGTTGGCCGGGCACCCGGTGATCGGTCTGCTGGTTGGCAAGGCCATGTCCGGCGCCTTCCTGGCCCACGGCTACCAGGCCCAGCGGCTGATTGCCCTGGACGACACGGGGGTCATGGTGCACGCCATGGGCAAGGCGGCTGCGGCGCGGATTACCCTGCGCAGCGTCGAGCAACTGGAGGCGTTGGCCGCCGAAGTGCCGCCCATGGCCTACGACCTGGCCAGCTACGCCTCGCTGGGCCTGCTGTGGCGCCGCCTGACTGTAGACAACGCCCAGGCACCGAGCGCCGCCGACATTGCCCAGGTGCGTGCCTGCCTGGCAGAAGCGGTGCGCGATATTGGTAGCACCACCGACCTGTCGTCGCGGTTGGCGGGGGAAAACCGCAGTGCCTCGCGTCAGGTACGCGAACAGCTGCGCCGCCAGTGGCAGGGCGCCTGAGATGAACTCGCCAAGGCCGCACGACCTGCTGTGGGGGATGCCCGTGTCGGGCTTGCCCGCCGATGCGCCGCAGTGGGCACAGGACGTACTGGCAAGCGGTCGACCGGTGGTGGTGCGCCGTGCCTCTTGTGAGGATGGCTGGGTAGCGGTTGGGGTACGTGGTCAGGGCCGGGCGCAGCGCTTGGGTGCGTTGATGCGCCTGGCCGATGTCCAGCGTCAGCAAGGCCCCGAAGTGCTGCGGGTGCACGTACAAAGCCCATGGCCTGCGCTACAGGCACTGGCCTCGGTCACCCCGGTATTGCAGGCCAGCGACCTGGCCTGGGGGCCGACGGGCGGGGTGGGGTACCAGATTGCGACCGGCATTGAAGTGGTACATGCCGACAGTGACCTGGACCTGCTGCTGCGCACACCGCAACCGCTTGCCCGCGCCCAGGCGCGAGAGCTGCTGGATATCCTCGACTGCGCGCCGTGCCGTATCGATGTGCAGCTGGAAACCCCGGCAGGTGCCATTGCCTTACGCGAATGGGCCGGTTTTGCCCGCCGTGTGCTGCTCAAGTCGCCCCATGGCCCGCGCCTGGTCAGCGACCCTTGGGCAATGATGGAGCGTGCCGCATGAGCAGCCTGTTCGCCTTTCCCGGCCAGGGCGCCCAGCAGGTGGGCATGCTACAGCGCTTGCCTGAGGGCGCCGGGCAGCTGCTGGAGGAGGCCAGCGATACCCTTGGCCAAGCCGCGCTGGCACTGGACAGCCGGCAAGCGCTGCAGTCTACCCGCGCTGTTCAGCTGTGCCTGCTGCTGAGCGGTGTGGCCTGGGCACGCTGGCTGATGCAGCGCAGCCCAGCGCCGGATTATGTGGCGGGGTTGTCGATTGGCGCCTATCCCGCGGCGGTTACGGCTGGCGCCCTGGGGTTTGCCGATGCCGTGCGCCTGGTCGCCCTGCGTGGCGAGCTGATGCAGTGCGCCTACCCGCAAGGCTACGGCATGACCGCACTCAGCGGCCTGGACCTGGCAAGTGTCGAGCGTTTGCTGAGCGAGGTGGAGGGCGAGGTGTTCGTCGCCAACCTCAACAGCGAAAACCAGATCGTCATCGCCGGTAGCGATACGGCGATGGCTGCGGTCGCCGCCAGGGCTCGCCGTCAAGGCCAGGGCGTGGCCCGACGCCTGGCAGTCAGCGTGCCGTCGCATTGCCCGTTGCTGGATGGCCCGGCAGCGGAACTGGCCAGTGCCTTCGCCACGGTTGAGTTACACCGCCCACGCATTACCTACCTCAGCGCCAGCAGCGCGCGCCCGGTGTTCGACCCGCAGCGTCTGCGCGACGACCTGGCGGGCAACATGGCCAGGGTGGTCGACTGGCGCGCCACGTTGCGCAATGCCTTTGAGCGTGGCGTGCGCCTGCATCTGGAAATACCACCCGGCAGCGTGCTCAGCGGGCTGGCCCGGGCAGTGTTCGAACAGGGCAGGGTAGTGGCCGTGGAGGGTACACGGTGGGACACCCTGGACGCGCTGCTGCGCCAGGAGGTGGCCCAGAACCGATGATGGCAGGCAACGCAATTCCTGTGGGAGCGGCCTTGTGTCGCGATAGGGCCGCAGAGCGGCCCCGGCAATTCTGAAGTGAAGCGAAGATCCTTGGGGGCGCTGCGCACCCCTATCGCGACACAAGGCCGCTCCCACATTGACCGCGTGAGCCGGGCAAGTGTGTGTTTACGAAGAACAACAACAAGCAACTTCGACACTACCTGAGGACAACAATAATGATCATCTATGGTGTGGCACTGCTGGCGGTCTGCACGCTTGCCGGCGTTATCGTCGGCGACTTCCTGGGCGTGTTGCTGGGCGTCAAATCCAATGTGGGCGGGGTCGGCATCGCCATGATCCTGCTGATCTGCGCGCGGCTGTACATGCATCGCAACGGTGGCATGAGCAAGGAGTGCGAGTTTGGCGTGGGCTTCTGGGGCGCCATGTATATCCCGGTAGTGGTGGCCATGGCCGCCCAGCAGAACGTGGTCACGGCCCTGCACGGCGGGCCGGTAGCGCTGCTGGCGGCAGTGGGCGCGGTGCTGGTGTGCGGCGCGACCATCGCCCTGATCAGCCGCAGCCACCGTGGCGAGCCTTTGCCGGCCCTTGAACCCACCCCCGAAGCCCGCGCGCAGGTTGCCCCTGCAGGAGGTCGTTGAACATGTGGCCGATCATTGAAAATGCCCTGGAGCACAACGGCCTGATCACTGCCTTTGCAGTGGTAGGCGCAATCATGTGGTTGTCGGTTGTGATGTCGAAGTACCTCACCTTCGGCCGGGTGCACGGCTCGGCCATCGCCATCGTCATCGGCCTGGTGCTGGCCTGGGTAGGCGGCACCGTGACGGGTGGGCAGAAAGGCCTGGCCGACATGGCGCTGTTCTCCGGTATCGGCCTGATGGGCGGGGCCATGCTGCGGGACTTCGCCATTGTTGCCACGGCCTTCGAGGTGCAGGCCACCGAAGCGCGCAAGGCCGGGATGATTGGCTTGGTGGCGCTGTTGCTGGGCACCGTGCTGCCCTTCATTGTCGGCGCGGCAGTGGCCTATGCCTTCGGCTACCGCGATGCGGTGAGCATGACCACCATCGGCGCGGGGGCGGTGACCTATATCGTCGGGCCGGTGACCGGGGCGGCGCTGGGTGCAAGTTCGGACGTGATGGCCCTGTCGATCGCCACCGGCCTGATCAAGGCGATCCTGGTGATGGTGTTCACCCCGGTGTCGGCGCGCCTGCTGGCGCTGGACAACCCGCGCTCGGCAATGGTGTTCGGCGGGTTGGCAGGGACGGTGTCGGGGGTGACGGCCGGGCTGGCCGCGACGGATCGGCGGCTGGTGCCGTATGGCGCGTTGACCGCCACCTTCCATACCGGGCTGGGGTGCCTGATGGGGCCGTCGATTCTGTACTTCTGCGTACGCGGCCTGGTCGGCTGACGTCGTAGCCTTCACTCTGTGGGAGCGGGCGTGCCCGCGAAGCAGGCGACGCGGTGCATGGCACCGGCTTCGCCGGTGTTCGCGGCCACGGCCGCTCCCACAGTGATTGCGTCGCCTTCAGTCATGCAACCCGTTGCCCCCAAATCGGGGAAAACCGCCGGGTGATCCTCCCCAATCCGATTCGGTTACCTACGCAACCATCTGAAAATATTAGCTATCTTCTCCTGGCATACACCTTGCTCCACACCTCCGCAGAGTTCCCGTGTCTTGGAGGTGCAGCATGTCTACGCCACGCAAAGGCCCCCTTCTGTCATCACTCGTTCTGGCCCTGTTAGGCTTGGAATCGACCAGCGAGGCGGCCGTGCAGTGCCAGCGCACCTTGGTCGCCAATGTGGTGGCACTGGACCAGCCACTGATGTTCAACCGCCTTGGCGCGCAGAACGCCAATGGCATGATGTTCGCGCTTCGTGAAGATGTGGTGGACGACAAGCAAGTCCCCCTCAGCAAGGGCGGGGCCGCGGTACCGGGCAAGGTCACCCTGCGCCCGGACAAGCGCCCACGGCCGATTGTGCTGCGGGTAGCCGCCGGTGACTGCCTCACGGTCAACCTGACCAACCTGCTGGCCTACCAGGCCAACCCCAACAAGCACGGCATCGAGGCCGCAGAGCCCGAGGGTGAGGAGGAGGGGCCGGAGGTTGAAAACCAGGGCGGTGAAGGCGATGTCGCCGATGAACAGGTCGCCGAGCGTATGGTCGGCTTCCAGGTCAATGGCATGCAGGCGGTCAACAGCATCGCCGATATCTCCGCCTATACAGGGCGCAATGGCAACTTCTTCGCCAGCCCCGGCAGCACCCGCAGCTATACCTTGTATGCCGAGCGCGAAGGGGCATTCGCCGCCACCAGCAAAGCCGCCACGTTCGGCGGCGAAGGCACGGCGGGCAATGTTGCCAATGGCCTGTTCGGGCAGGTGGTGGTGGTACCCAAATTGGGCCGCACCTACCGCAACACCCTCACCGAGGAAGAAATGCGCCTGGCCACTACCGGCCGTACTGCCACCGGCCAGCCCGTGATCGACTACGAAGCCCGCTACCCCCAGGCAGAACCGTGGATCACCGAGGGCAAGGCCGGCAAACCGATCATCGCCATGGTCAATGGCAATGAGATCATCAACAGCGAAACCGATGCCATCGTCATGGGCCCCAACGCCGATGGCAGCTTCCCCAAGTCGACCTACCCGCTGGAAAGCATCGGCAAGCGCAACCCGGCGCTGCCCAACCGGCTGGAGGCGTTCCGTGATTTCGCCTCGCAGTTCGCCGACGAGGTCGCCGGCACCCAGGCCTTTCCCGGCTACTGGGCAGACCCGGTGATGGGGCACGTGCTGGAACCGGCGCGAGACTCGTTCATGATCAACTACGGCTCTGGCGGCATGGGCGCCGAAGTGGTGGCCAACCGCCTGGGGGTAGGCCCGATGCACGACTGCCTGTCGTGCGCTTACGAAGAGTTCTTCCTCAGCGCTCACACCGTCGGAGACATCGGCACCCTGGTGGATGTGCCGGCCAATGTGGGCCTGGAGCACATCCGCCCGGGTGAGGTCCCACCGGCCAGTGCTGTCGGGGTCAAGGCCAGCATGGCCCTGTACCCTTCGGAACCTGCCAACGTGCACCACAGCTATATCGGTGACTTCACCAAGTTCCGCAACACCCACAACGGCCACGAGCAGCATATATTTCACCTGCACGGCCACCAGTGGCTGTTCAACCCCAATGACGACAACTCCGACTATATCGATGCCCAGGGCATCGGCGCCGGCGTTGGCTACACCTACGAAATCGCCAACGGTGGGTCGGGTAACCGCAACCGGGTGGCCGGTGATGCTATCTACCATTGCCACTTCTACCCGCACTTTGCCCAGGGCATGTGGGCCATGTGGCGGGTACATGACGTGTTCGAAGAAGGCACCCGTCTTGAGGTGAGCGGGCAGGGCGAGAACGGCTTCCACAGCACACCGTTCGCCCTGCGCAGCGGCAAGCCTGCCGCTGGCGCCCGGGCATTGCCCGATGGCGAAATCATTGCGGGTACGCCGATTCCGGCCATCGTGCCGCTGCCTGGCAAAGCCATGGCGCCGATGCCTGGCAAGGTCGTGGTGGTACCCAAACTGTCTGAGGAACTGGTCGCCGCCAGCGACGATGATGACGAAGCCGAGGACGAAGGCGATGACGACCACGCCAACCCGGCGCCGGTGCGCAAAGCCGTCGGCTCGCTGGCACTTGTCGACCGCACCGATGCCAACCGCAACGCTGATGGCACCCTGAAAAACCCAGGCTACCCGTTCTGGATCGGCGGCATGGAAAGCAGCGTTGGCAACCGCCCGCCAACCCCGCCGCTGGACATGCTCGACCCAGCCCTGGCGCGCCAGTTGAAAGACAGCGGCAAAGCCCTGTGGGCCAACCTGGATGCAAACCAGGTCGATGGCTGGGACGGCGGCCTTGGCCGCCATGCACTCGACGGTGTTTCCGCAGGTGGCGAGGCGCAAACGACCACCACCAAGCTGGACTTCACCAAGGTCGTGCACAAGGCCAAACCTATCTACCTGCCAGAAGAAGGCACCGATGTCGAACAGGCGGCCATGCAGTTCCACGCCATGGCCGAGCACCCAAGCTATGCCCTGATCCCCGGCAGCCAGCCGGTGGCCAAGGCGTTCCGCACCAATGGTGCCTTGCCGACTGCTGGCGCGCCGTTCTACGAGCCGTGCATGGATGACCGCGGCAAGCGCCTCACTCAGTCCTCCGGTGTGGGTGAGTTTTTCAGCGGCGAGAGCCTGACCGGCGTCAACTTCCGTGGCTCCTCCGCCTTTACCGCCGACCGTCCACGCATCTACAAGGGTGCCAACATCCAGTTCGACGCGGTGTACAACAAGGTCGGCTACCACTTCCCGCAGGCTCGCATCATCGCCTTGTGGGAAGATGCCTGGGCAGTGATTAACAAGCAGCGCGCGCCAGAGCCACTGGTGATGCGCATGAACACCTTCGACTGCACCATGTACCAGCACACCAACCTGATCCCGAACATCTACGAGATGGACGACTACCAGGTGCGCACCCCGACCGACGTGATCGGTCAGCACATCCACTTGCCGAAGTGGGACCTGACCGCTGCCGACGGTTCGGCCAACGGCTGGAACTACGAAGACGGCATTCTATCGCCCGGCAGCGTGGTCGAGCGGGTGCAAGCCATTCGTGCCTACAACGGCTGCACCGAGGGCGATAGCCGCGATGGCACCGCTGCCTGCCCGAAAGCCAGGCAGCACCCGTACTTTGGCCGCTTCGGCCGGGCCGACTGGCTGGGCGCACGTACGGCCATGCAGCGCTGGTTCGCTGACCCGCTGGTGAACGTGCATAACGTCGACCGTGGCCTGGGCACCATCTTCACCCACGACCACCTTGGCCCATCGACCCACCAGCAACTGGGCCTGTATGCCACCGTGCTGGCCGAACCGGCCGGCTCCACCTGGTACCATGCCGAAACCGGCGAGCAGCTGTACAACCCGGCCACGCGCCAGGATGGCGGCCCGACCTCGTGGCAGGCGGTAATCCAGACTGGCGACCACGATGGCGATGGCAAGAACGACAGCTACCGTGAGTTCTTCCTGGAATACAGTGACTTCCAGCATGCCTATGAAGCTGGGGTGTATGTAGGTGCAGGGCCGGACGGCATCCCCAATGCCCAGTCGTACCCGGCCACCGCAGACAGCTTCCGCTACGCCATCAACCCGCCAGTGCGCGGCAAGGCGTCGAACCTGCTGGAAGCCATTGTCGAGGAGCGCGGCGGTATCAACCCGGGCTGCCCAAGCCGTCCGTGCCCGCAGGCGATCTCGGTGGATGACCCGGGCATGTTCGTGGTCAACTATCGCAACGAGCCGCTGGCCCTGCGCGTGTACGACCCGAACAAGGTCGGCCCGGACGGCAAGCGTGGCATGCAGGCCGACGGCCTGGCCGGGGACCTCAGCTTTGCCATGCAAACTCGAACCGACCGCGCCATTCCGGCAATGAACCTGTCACCCTCGGCAATAACCTCGGCAGTTGGCCCTACCGGCGGCACCACGCTGTTTCCGCCACACATCAACAAGGCTGGCGCCGAGCCGGGCGACCCTTTCACCCCGCTGCTGCGCACCTACTCGGGTGACAATGTACGCCTGCGCATGCACGCCGGTGGCCATGAAGAGGAGCACAACGTCACCCTGCATGGCGTGAAGTGGCTGCAAAACGGCACAGGCTTCGGTAACAGTTCCAACTCGGGCTGGAAATCGTCGCAGATGATCGGCATCTCCGAGCAGATGGGCTTCATGGCACCGGTGTCGATGATCTCCAGTTCCGCCGCCACCAATGGCGACTACCTGTACTCGCTGGACGCCGCGCTGGAAGGCTACTGGAACGGTATCTGGGGCATCATGCGCAACTACACCGCGCAGCGTGCCGACCTGTTCCCGCTGCCCAACAACCCGCAACCGGTGGCCATGCGCAACACCGTGAACTTTGACGGCATCTGCCCGAAAACCACGGCCAACCCCAACGGCATTGGCACCCGCACCACGGTCAAGCGAAACTACGAAATCGTCGCAGCGCTGGCCAATGACATCCTCGAGAACCGTAATGGGGTCAGTATCAATGACCCGGCGGGCATCGGTCAGCATGTCGGCGGCACGCTGAAGGCCAACGGTGGCACACTGGTGTTCAACAGCCGTAAAACCGCGATCCCGCTGGTAAGTGGGGTAGACCCCGAAGATGGGGAACCCTTCACCATCGGGGGGCATAGTGCGCCGCTGCATGACCCGACCGCGATCCTGTACGTGCGCAAGGCCGACCTGGACGCCACCACCGGCAAGCTCAAGGCGGGTGTGCCGGTTGAGCCTCTGGTGCTGCGGGCCAACGCCGGCGACTGCATCAGCGTTACCCTGGAGAACCGCCTGCCACTGGTGATGCCAGACCTGCCGAGCACTGCAGTGATGCATAACGTGGTCAAGCGTGACCGCTTCGACAGCGAGGGTTCCACCGCCTTTGCCAACAACCTGATGCGGCCGTCCAGCCACGTGGGCCTGCATGCGCAGTTGCTGGCCTACGACATCACCAAGTCCGACGGCGCCAACGTTGGCCTGAACCCGGTGCAGACCGTACCTCCACGTGCCGGCACCAGTGGTGCTTACCCGACCAAGGTGTACCAGTACTACGCCGGCCACCTGGAGCGGGAAGGCAAACCTGTGTCGCAGCTAGGTCGCACGGTGGACAACATCAACTCCACTGCCATCGAGTTCGGCGGCCTCAACCTGACCCCGTCAGACTTCATCAAGCAGCCGCAGAAAGGCCTGGTGGGCGCCATGAGCATCCTGCCGCAAACTGCCACCTGGACCGAGGACGCCGCGTCTCGTACCCAGGCCACGGTGAAGGTCAGCGGGCAGCCGGACTACCGGGACTTCGTCACGGTGTGGCAGCGCGCACTGAACATGCGCTGGGCCGATGGTCGTCCGGTAGAAGGCATCAACACCGAAGGCAACGGTGCTGCCGGTGACCCGCAAGACAACGGCAACATGGCGGTCAACTACAAGACCGAGCCGTTGTGGCTGCGCTTCGGCATGGCGCCTGACTCACCGTTCGGCCGTGCAAATGGCCTGGGCTTTGGTGATGTACCAAACGCCCACATGGCCTACGCCAACGCCCTGGTCGGCGGCGACCCGCAAACCCCGGTGCTGTACGCCAAGCCTGGGCAACCGGTGCGCAACCATATCGTGATGCCCAGTGGTGGCAGCCGCGGCATGGTCTACCAGCTGGACGGGCACCTGTGGCCATTACACAACTACCAGGCCGAGAAAAATGACGCGGACGGCTACCCGATGAGCCTGCCTGGCATCGGTTCGGTGCGCTTTGGCTACAACCCAATGGCCATGTACATCGGTGCCCAGGAGAGCGTACTGCCTGCGGCGCACTTCAGCTTCATGCTGCCGAGTGCCGGTGGTGCAAACGCGGTGGCAGGTGACTACCTGTTCCGCGACTACGCCGCCTACGGCAACCTCTCGGGGCTGTGGGGGATTCTGCGGGTGACCAACGAAGCGCCGCCGGCAACGGCCCCGGCGCAGTGACGGAAGGGGAGCGCGAGCATGAACAAAAAGACTCGCCCTGCTTACTTGGGGGTATTGCTGGGGGTAGCGCTGATCGGCCTGGGCGTGGCGTATGAAAAGCTCTGGTGCGATCCCCGCGAGCTGTTGCAGGAACCTGCCGACCCGCAGGCCCTGCACCGCCTCAGCCGGGACGGCGTGACCGTGGAGTTCGAGGCCCGGCCGCTGGCCGGGGGCGAGTTGAAGGAAGGCGCCTTCGCCAATATCCGCTTCAAGGTCAGCGACCAGACCAGTGGCCAGCCGCTGTCGGGCATGGCCCCGGGGGCGTGGATCGACCCGGCGCAGTCGGCGCCGGTAGGCGACCGCAACCAAAGCTGCAAGGCGCGGGTTGCGCTGTTTCTCAAGAGCAGCATCGGCGCCCGGCCGCTGCTCGACCTGAACAGCTACTTCCTGTTGATGCTCAACAACGACGCCAGCCTGACGGTGATCGACCCGACCGTTTCGGTGGGCGGCGTGACCAGCACCATGGCCCGCATCGACCTGCCTGGGCGGCCCATGGACTGGGTGGCCACCAGCGACGACAAGCAGGTGTTCGTGTCGATCCCCGAGCGCGGCAAGGTGGCGGTGATCGATACCGAAACCTTCACCCGCGTGGCCGACCTGGACGCCGGTGACCAGCCGCTGCGCGTGGCCTTGCAACCCGACCAGCACCGGTTGTGGGTGGGCAACAACAGCAGTGACCCGGCCAAGGGGGGGGTGACGGTGATCGACGTGCCAGGGCGTACCACCCTGAAAAGCTTCAACACCGGCACCGGGCACCACGAAATTGCCTTCAGCGCCGACTCGCGTTTTGCCTACGTCAGCAACCGCGACAGCGGCACCCTGAGCGTCATTGATATCCCGCAAATGCGTCTTGCCAAAACCATCAAGGTTGGCCCGCACCCGCTGTCGGTCAGCTACTCGGCGCTGTCCCAGGCCGTTTATGTGGTCGATGGCGAGGAAGGCAGCGTGCGGGTGTTCGATGCCCGCAGCCACGAGCTGCGCCATATGGTCAAGGCCGAGCAGGGCCTGGGGCCGATGCGCTTCAGCAGCGATGGCCGCTACGGCGTGGTGCTCAACACCCTTGAGAGCCAGGCACTGGTGATCGATGCCAGTACCGACAAGCTGATCCACCACATCCCGGTAGCGGCCGAACCCTACCAGCTGACCTTTACCAAGGGCTATGCCTATGTGCGTGGTCTGGCCTCGCCGAAAGTGACCATGATCAACCTGTCCAGCCTGGGCGAAGGGCGCTCGCCGATCGTGCAGGGCTTCGAGGCTGGCCCGGCAGCGCCGCGGCAGGCCGGTGACCTGCCACTGGCCCAGGGGTTGTCGGTGTCGCGTGATGACAATTCGGTGTTCGTGGTCAACCCGGTGGACAACACCACCTACTTCTACGCCGAGGGCATGAACGCGCCGATGTCCGGCTACAACAACCGTGGTCACCAGGCCCGCGCTGCCCTGGTCGTTGACCGCAGCCTGCGCGAGGTGGCGCCCGGGGTGTACGGCTCGACGGTGAAACTGCCCGCTGCCGGCAAGTTCGACGTGGCCTTCCTGCTCAACCAGCCGCAGATCATCCACTGCTTCAGCGCCGATGTCGCCGAAGCGCCCAATGCCGGCAAGCGCAAGGCCGCGCATGCCGAGTTCATCGGCCTGGACCAACCAATGCCGCAGCACAGCGCCATTACCGCACGGGTGCGTATCGTCGGTGACGACGGCCAGCCACGGCTGGGCCTGAACGACCTGAGCCTGCGCTACTTCCTGGCGCCGTCGTCGATGCCGCGCAACCTGCAGTTGCAGGAAGTGGGTGAGGGTGTCTATCAGGCAGCCCTGACACTGCCCGAAGCCGGCGCCTGGTACCTGCATGTGCAGTCGCCATCGCTGGGGCGCAAGTTTGCCGAAGAAAACTACACCAGCCTGCGCATCCTGCCGGCCGCAGCAACCAACGCTTCCCAGACTGAAATGAGGAGTGTGCGATGAACGCCAAGCATTCTTTCCAACTGCTGGCCCTGAGCCTGGCACTGGCCAGCAACCTGGCCCTGGCCCACGCCGGCCACGATCACAAGGGCCACGCCGAACAGCCACCGGCGGCGCGCCAGGAAAAGACCAGTGTACGTTTTGCCGACGTTTCCCTGCTGAACCAGGACGGCATGCCGGTGCGCCTGGAGAAGGACCTGGTCGGTGACCACCTGGTGGTCATGGGCTTCATCTACACCAGCTGCACCACGGTGTGCCCGGTGGTGTCGTCGATCATGGGCAAGGTCCAGCAACAGCTGGGTGGCCGGGTAGGCGAAGAAATCCACATGGTGTCGATCAGCGTCGACCCGCAGCGTGACGACGCCAAGCGCCTGCAAGACTACGCCAAGGCCTTCCAGAAGGGGCCAGGCTGGAGCTGGCTGACCGGCACCCCGTACGCTGTCACCGAAACCCTCAAGGGCCTGGGCAGCTTCAGCGCCGACCTCAGCCAGCACCCGCCGCTGATCCTGGTGGGTGACGGGCGCAGCGGGCACTGGACCCGCTACTACGGCTTCACCGACCCCACCGTACTGATTGAAGAAATCAACCGTCTCAGCGCCCGCCGGGTGCATGCCAAAAGTACGGCCATTGCCGACCACCATGAGGTGCAACCATGAGCTCTGTAACCTCCCGCCGCGGCGGCATGCGCGCTTTCGACTGGCTGGTGCTGGGCGGCTGCCTGTGGATTCTCGCTTCTGTGGCGTTCGCCCATGAAGGCCACCTGGAGCAGGCCCCCGAGCCACAGCCCGCCCCCCAGGCGATGACCAGTGGCGGCGGCACCCGCGATGCCCAGACCTGGTTCACCGATACCGTGCTGAAGGACCAGAATGGCCGCGAGCTGCGTTTTTACAGTGATGTACTCAAGGACAAGGTGGTGATGCTGAACGTGATCTTCACCCACTGCACCGACGCCTGCCCGCTGATCACCCGCAAGCTGCGCGAAGTGCGCGAGGCCATGGGCCAGCAACTGGCCAGCCAGGTGACCTTTGTGTCGATCAGCAGCGACCCGCTCAACGATACCCCGCAAGCACTCAAGGCGTTTGCCGCGAAGCAGGGGGTTGATGGGCCGAACTGGCTGTTCCTGACCGGTGACAAGGCCAATGTCGACCTGGTGCTTGGCCGTATTGGCCAGTTCCTGCCTAGCCCCGAGCAGCACTCCACGCAGCTGATTGCCGGCGATGTGGCGGGCAAACGCTGGAGCAAGATCCGCCCGGATGCACCACCCGCGGCCATAGCCCAGCGCATGCAACTGCTGACCCAGCCCTTGGCAGGCCGGTGATTGCCATGGTGCGATCCCCGTGGAGACAACGACTGAGAGGGCAGCCTTTGTGGGAGCGGCCTTGCGTCGCGAAAGGGCTGCGCAGCAGCCCCGGCAATGGCAGCCTCAACCCAGAAAGCGGGGAGCGCTGCGCGCTCCTTTCGCGACGCAAGGCCGCTCCCACAAGTATTCGCACCGGGCTTTCGATCTGCTTGGCATGCTTGCTGGGCATGGCACCTTTTGCCTCAGCCCTTGACCTGACCGAACACGAACAAGCCGGCAAACGCCTCTACCGCGAGGGCGTCTCCAGCAGCGATGCACAATTGCAGGCCCGGGTCGGTGCCAGCGACATCAGTGTGCCCGCCAGCGTGCTGCCCTGCGCCAGCTGCCACGGCAACGACGGCCGTGGCCGGGCCGAAGGCGGCGTGCGCCCACCCAACCTGGACTGGCAACGCCTGGCACAAGGCCAGGGCGCACGCGAAGCCAATGGCCGCAGCTACCCGGCATATACCGAGCGCAGCCTGGCCCGGGCCATCCAGCATGGCGTAGACCCGGCGGGCAATCGGCTGGACCCGGCCATGCCACGCTTCGAACTGACCATGGCCGACCAGCGCAACCTTACCGCCTACCTGAAACGCCTGGCCGAGGAACGCGACCCCGGCATAGAGGAGGGCGTACTGCGCCTGGGCACCTTGCTGCCGGCGTCCGGCCCGCTGGCCGAAGCCGGGCAGGTGGTACGTGCGGTACTGGAAGACGGGGTGGCGCAACTCAACCAGCAAGGCGGCATTCATGGGCGGCACCTGCAGCTGGTTGTGCTGGACCCTGGTTTCGACGCGGCCAGCGCCGAGCAGGCCTTGCAGCAGTTGCTGGAGCAAGAGCGCGTATTCGCGCTGATTTCGCCTTTGGCACCGATGCTCGACCCGCGCCTGACAACCTTGCTGGCACCACAGAATGTACCCCTGATTGGCAGTACCCCGCGCAGCGGCGGCAGCCCGCAGATCTTCGACCCGCTGCCCGGCTTACCTGCGCAATTGCTGAGCCTGGCGGGCCACGCCCGTGCAGGGGTGGGCCTGGCACCGGGCGACTTGCGCGTGGTGTACGCCGGCAGCGACCAGGCGGAGGCGGCCGAGCAGGTACGTGAGCGCCTGTTGCAGGAAGGCTGGGCGCCGCCCGCCATCGAGGCCTTCGAGGGCCAGGCCGTGGACGGGCAGGGCATCGTCTTCCTTGGCCGCGCCCAGGCATTTGTCGAGCTGGCGACGGCGTTGCAGGCCGCAGGCCGCCAGCCCTACCTGTTCGCTGCGTCCGGCCAGGTGGCCGGCGCCGTGGCGCGGTTGCCCGAGCAATGGTCGCAACGGGTGTTTCTGGCCTACCCCTATGTCCCCGAAGACTGGACCGAGCAGGGCCTGGCCACCCTCGCCGGGCTGCAGCAGCGCCAGGGCCTGGACCCACGCCAGGCGTCGTTGCAGGTCAATACCTTGTGCGCCCTGCGCCTGTTGAGCGAAGCGCTGAAACAGATTGGCCGTGATGCCAGCCGTGAACAACTGATTGGCGCACTGGAAGGCTTGCACGATGTGTCTACCGGCCTGACCCCGGCGCTGGGCTTTGGCCCCGGTCGCCGTCAGGGCATGGCCGGTGCCCATGTAGTGGCGGTGGCCCTGCCCGGGCCGCGTTTCACCGCAGTTACCCCTTACCGGCCGGTGCCGGACAGCCTTTGAGTGGAGGTTGCCATGCGTATTATGTTGCTGTGCCTGTTGCTGGTAATGGCCAAGGCGAGCTGGGCCGATGTACCTGCTGCACGGGTCAATGGCGTGGAGATTGGGTTGACGCGCCTGGAGCGCTATTTCAGCGAATACCTGGCCGCCCAGGGCCGCGCGGTGACCAGCATCCGCAACCCGGGGCTTTACAAGCGCCTGCGCGATCAGGCGCTGGATGAGCTGATCGACAAGGAGCTGCTGTGGCAGGAAGCCCGGCGACAAGGCATCGCCATCAGCGACGCGCAGGTGTCGGCGCATGTCGGCGAGGTAGAAGCTGCGTTCGGCAGCCCGGCAATTTTTGAACGGCGTCTGGCAGAGGCGGGCTTTGACAGGGCACAGTACACTGAGTACACCCGGCAAGACATGGCGGCCCAGCAGATGTATGCCCAGCTCAGCGCAGTCGACGCGCCGAGCCCGGCCGAAGTGCAAGCATTCTATGATGCCAACCGAGAAACACTGCAAGGAGCGCAGAACCAAAGTGTTAACCCTTCGGTCATACACGAACAGGGCCTGGTCTTGGCCAGGGCCGCGCTCATCGGTGAGCGCGAGGCGCAAGCGCGCAAGTCTGTGCGCCAACGTTTGCGCAATTCCGCTAAAGTGGAGATCGCTGACTGAAGCCCCTGGTGGCGTTCCCCCCAAAGCTGGGGAATTAGGGTTTGGCAATGTGCCATCAGTTTCCCCGGTTGTGGGGAAGCGGGCGGGTGTGCCTGCCCGCCGTGTGCTGGGTGCTGGCTGGCACCTTTTGCAAATCAATGACTTACAGCGGTGCAACATGACTATTCACGCCTGGCACGAAGCCTGCTCAAGCCTGTACAAGGGCGCACTTCGCAGACCGGGAAACCGGGCAGTTCTTGGGAGTCGACCTTGGTGAACAGAGTATTGGTAGTCGATGACGAACAGACCCTTGCGCAGAACCTGCAAGCGTACTTGCAGGCGCAAGGCCTGGAAGTTCATGTTGCCCACGACGGTGCTAGTGGTATCGAACAGGCTGAGCGCCTGGCGCCACAAGTGATCGTGCTGGATTACCGCTTGCCCGACATGGAAGGTTTTCAGGTTCTGGAGGCTGTACGCAAGAACAGGCAGTGCCACTTCATGCTGATCACCGCCCACCCCACCGTCGAGGTGCGTGAGCGGGCCGCGGAGCTGGGGGTGAGCCATGTCCTGTTCAAGCCGTTCCCCTTGGTGGAACTGGCCCGTGCAATCTTCGACCTGATGGGCATCGAGCGCCGGCGCAGGGCCACGGACAACCCGGCTGAAGGTTTCGTCGAACGACGCCAGAACAGGAACGAATCGTTCCCCCTGCAGTTGTACGATGGAAGCTGGGTGTTGGCTGACCGCCGCCGCAATGGCGCCAAGCCACGAGGGCCCGACGACGATCAACTGCTCACAGGGGAATAGCGGCGCCCGCACCCCTGGCTGAGCCAGCCTGCGACGCGCCCCCTGAGCGGAGTCGCAGGCCATGCCAGAAGCATTCGATGCAACCCGGGATTTGCAACAGCCTGCACCGGCTTCTTCGCGGGTAAACCCGCTCCCACAGGAATCGCGCGATCTTCAGGTTTGCAGTGAACCTGTGGGAGCGGGCATGCCCGCGAAGAATCCGGCACCATTCTCGGCCTACCCCCGCGACCTGCTGGCCCAGGCCCGTCTGCAAGCCAGCGACGAGCGCCTGCTCAACTGCCTCGAACGCCTTGCTTGCGACAACCCCGCTACCTTCACCCGACGCCTGGGCCTGACCCTGCATTACCCGGTGCTGGACAGCCACACCCTGCTGGCCAGCAGCCCACGCTTTGACAAGGTCAGCCTAGCCGCGTGCCTGAAGCGCGAATTCGTGCTGATCGAGCAGGGCGGCCAGCTGTTGGGCGTGTTCGCCGACCCCTTCGACCCCGCCCGCCTGGCCTGGATCGATGATGTACTGCAAGGCGCGCCGCTGTACCTGGCCCACGCCGCCGAACTGGCCACCTTCCTTGCCCGCCACGAAGAAAGCTTCCACGCCGTCGATGCCCTCGACCATGACGCCGAGGCCAGCAGCGAAGGCGACCCGCTGCAACGCCTTTCGCTGGCCAGCATCAGCGAAGACCAGAGCCGCGTGGTCAAGCTGGTCAACTCCACCCTGTACGACGCCCTCAAGCTGCACGCCAGCGACATCCACCTGGGCATGACCGGCCAGGGCCTGACCATCAAGTACCGCATCGACGGCGTGCTCAACGGCGCCGGCAAGGCCAGTGGCAGCGCCTTCGCCGACCAGGTGATCTCGCGCATCAAGGTCATGGCCGAACTGGACATTGGCGAAAAACGCGTGCCCCAGGACGGCCGCTTCAAGGTTGCCGTGGGTGACCGGCAAATCGATTTCAGGGTATCGATCATGCCCAGCATCTTTGGCGAAGACGCCGTGCTGCGGGTGCTCGACAAGCAGGACTTGTCCGACCGGGTCAGCGGCGTGCAACTGCAGGCCCTGGGCTTTGCCGACGAAACCCTGCGCGCGCTGCGCCGGCTGGCTGCCGAACCCTACGGCATGATCCTGGTCACCGGCCCCACCGGCAGCGGCAAGACCACCACCCTGTACGCCATGATCAGCGAGATCAACCACGGCGTGGACAAGATCATCACCATCGAAGACCCGGTCGAGTACCAACTGCCCGGCGTGTTGCAGATCCCGGTCAACGAGAAGAAGGGCCTGACCTTCGCCCGCGGCCTGCGCTCCATCTTGCGCCACGACCCGGACAAGATCCTGGTGGGTGAGATCCGCGACCCGGACACCGCGCAAATTGCCGTGCAGTCGGCGCTCACCGGCCACCTGGTGTTCACCACCATCCACGCCAACAACGTATTCGACGTGATCGGCCGCTTCAGCCAGATGCAGGTCGACCCCTACAGCTTTGTTTCCGCGCTGAACGCGGTGCTGGCCCAGCGCCTGATCCGCCTGGCCTGCACCCATTGCTCCAGCCCCTGCGAGGTGGATGACGACACCCTGTACGGCTCGGGCCTGACCCGTGAGGGCGTGGCCGGCTGGAAGTTCGTCCGCGTGCAGGGCTGCGGCCAGTGCCGGGGCAGCGGCTTTCGCGGCCGCAGCGCCATCGCCGAACTGCTGCACCTGGACGACGACCTGCGGCAGATGATTGTCGAGCGCCGCCCCCTCTCGCAAATCAAGACCCTCGCCTGCCAGCGTGGCCTGCGCCTGCTGCGGGCTTCGGCCCTGGACCTGGTCCGCGATGGCCGCACCACCCTTGAGGAGATCAACCGTGTCACATTCATCTGATCGTTTCTGTGCCGTGGTCGGCGCCGAGGGTGTCGGCTTGGGTTGCTGGCACAAACACCAACACCAGTGGCTGGGCAGCCGCGAGTTCAGTTGCGACGCCGCCCAGCCTGCCTGGGACGCCGCCGTCGACGCGCTGGCCGGGCTGTTGGCCGAGCATGCTGTACGGGGCGCCCAGTTGCGGGTGCTGTTGTCGGCCCGCTACAGCCGCTTCTGCCTGGTGCCCTGGAGTGATGCCATCGGCCACCCGCGCGAGCTGGACGCCTATGCCCGGGCCTGCTTCGAAAACCTCTACGGGCAGCCGTTGGACGACTGGCGTATCGTGCTGTCGCCTGAGCCTGCCGGTGCCGCCCGCATCGCCACGGCGCTGCCCGAAGCCCTGCTGCAACGGTTGCAGGGGCTGGGCCGGGAAACCCGCCTGAGCCTGCGCTCGGTGCAGCCGTACCTGATGGCTGCCTATAACCGCTGCTCGCCGCAGCTGGAGCAGGGCGACTTCCTGTTCGTGCTGGCCGAGCCGCGCCGCAGCGTGCTGCTGCTGGCCGCTGGCGGCGCCTGGCAGCAAGTGCTGACGCAAGGCTGCGCCGACAGCGACCAGGCCCTGCAAGCATTGATCGAGCGCACCTGCGAGCTGTATGGCGAGCACCTGCCACGGGTGTACCTGCATGCCCCGGGCCGGGGCGACGTGCCGCAACTGGCGGCGGTGCAGCTGTGCCAGCCGGCCAGCGAAGCCGACCCGCTGTGCGCCATGTGGCGGGCGGTGGCTTGACATGCGCCGCCTCGAACTGGAATTCCAACCCCGGCGCAGCGGCCCACTGGCCTGGTCGCTGCTGGCCCTGGGCTGCGCCGTGGTCGCCGGCCTCGTATTGCTGCAACAGCATTTGCAGACCGAGCAGGTAGACCTTGAGGCCAGCGTGCACAGCCTGGAGCTGCAACTGGGCCGCCGCCCTGCCACCGTGGCCCCGCAAAGTACTGCTGCCAGCCGTGAGCAGGCCGAGCGGCTGGCCCAGATGCGCAGCGTGTCGCAACAACTGCAACGCCCCTGGCAGCAGCTGTTCGCCATGCTCGAAGCCTTGCCGCAGGACGATGTGGCGCTGCTCGGCCTGACCCCGGACGCGCGCAAAGGCCAGGTCCGTATCGCCGCGGAAGCACGCAACCTGGAAGCGATGCTGCAGTACCACCAGCGCCTGGAAGCCAGCGATGAGCTCAGCGATGTATCGCTGCTCAACCATGAGGTGTTGGCCGCGCAGCCCGAGCACCCGGTGCGCTTCACGCTCACCGCCACCTGGGAGACTGGCCATGCGCGCCCTTGAATCGCTGAACAGCCTGATCCTCCAGGAACGCCTGCGCCGCGTCGGCCCGGTTGGCCTGGCCGCCGTCGCCGTGGGCGTGCTGGCGCTGGGCGTGGTGTGCGCCGGGTTGCTGCCGCAGTGGCAGAGCGTGCGTGAACTGCGCGCCACCGAAGCGGACGCCAGCGTTCAGGTCGGGCGGGTCAAGCGTGGCGAGGTGAAGATCGCCGTCAAGCCCGAGCAGCAGGCCCTCGACAGCCTGCGCCAGCAATTGCCGGGGCAGCCCCAGGCCAGCGAGTTGATCGAGCGCCTGTACCACCTGGCCAGCGCCGAGCACATCAGCCTGGCGCGCGGTGAGTACGCCTTGGGCGTCGATCCCAAGACCCAGCTGGCGCGCTACCAGATCGTGCTGCCGGTGCGCGGCAGCTACCCGCAGATTCGCGCCTTTATCAAAGGCCTGCTCAAGCAGCTGCCGACCTTGGTGCTGGAAGACCTCGAGCTGCAACGCAAACGCATCGGCGACAGCGAGCTGAATGCCCGCCTGCGCATGACCCTTTACCTGTCGAGGTCATGATGAACACACAACGTGCAGTCATCTGGGCCAGCTTCCTCGGCGTGAGCGCAGTCCTCGCCTGGGCACCAGGGCACTGGTTTGACACGGAAGACAGCGTCGCGGCCTTCGCGGGCTCGCCCGCTCCCACAGGCGTTGTGGGCAACGCCGAACCTGTGGGAGCGGCTTTAGCCGCGAAAGGGCCGGAACAGGCCTCCAGAGATCTGTTCCCAACCCAGCAATGGACCAAACCCCAAGCCCTGGCCACGGTCACCGAACAACCCGTGGCTGTAGCGCCCATCGTGGCCGCAGCGCCGACCGCCCCGGAACTGCCGTTCCAGTTCATCGGCCGCATGGGCAACGACAACGACCTGCAGATCTTCCTGCAGAGCGGCGAAAAACTCTACGTCGTGCGCCAGGGCGACGTCATCGAAGACACGTATCGCCTCGATCGGGTATCGGCCAGCGAGCTGAGCCTGGTCTACCTGCCTTTGCACCAGTCGCAGACCTTGTCTGTCGGGAGCGCACCATGAAGTCGTCAAAGCTGTGCAAGCCTGCTCCGTTCCTGCTGTTGGCGTTGTGCGTGGCCATTGCCGGCTGCGGCTCCAGTGCGGTACGCAAGGACAGCGACCAGTTGATGAAGGAGGGCCAGTACGAAGCCGGTATCGCCCGGCTGGAAGAAGCCCTGCGCGATGACCCGCGTGATACCGAGCTGAACATCGCCCTGGCCCACAGCCGTCAGGCAGCAGTCGAGGCGCTGATCACCCAGGCCGATGCCGACCGCATCCGCCACGACTTTGCCAACGCCCGCATGGGCTATGGCCGGGTGCTTACCCTGGAGCCGAACAACCGCCGCGCCCAGGAAGGTACGCGCCAGCTGGAACTGATTCGCACCCTCGACGAGCGCGTGGCCCTGGGCCAGGCAGCGTTGCGCCAGGGCGACCTGTTCGGCGCCGAGCGTTACATGCGCGAAGTGCTGCGCCTGGACCCGCAAAACCAGAAGGGCATGGCCCTGCGCAGCGACATCGAGAATGTCCAGGCGCGCACCGCGCAACCCTTCCCGCAGCTGCGCAGCAAGCTGGACCGGCCGGTCACCCTGGAGTTTCGTGATGCCAACCTGAAGACCATTTTCGAAGTGCTGTCCCAGGTCGCCGGTATCAATTTCATCTTCGACAAAGACCTTCGCCCGGACATGAAGGCCACCATCTTCGTGCGTGAAGTGCGCATCGAAGACGCCGTGGCGCTGCTGCTGGAGCAGAACCAGCTGCGCCAGAAGATCGTCAACGACAACACCCTGATGGTGTACCCCGACTCGCCGCAGAAGACCAAGGACTACCAGGAACTGGTCATGCGCACCTTCTACCTGACCAGCATCGACGCCAACACCGCGCTGAACATGGTCAAGACCATGCTCAAGACCCGCGACGTGTTCGTCGACGAGCGCCTCAACACCCTGACCATGCGCGACACCCCCGATGCCGTGCGCATGGCCGAAAAGCTGCTGCAATCGCAGGACCAGTCCAACCCCGAAGTGGTGCTGGAAGTGGAGGTGATGGAAGTGGCAACCTCACGCATCCTCGACCTTGGCCTGCAATGGCCCAACACGTTCGGCGTGCTGACTTCCGACGGCAAACCGGTCAGCGTGCTCGACCAGCTGAGGGGCATCGACTCCAGCCGCATCAGCATCGGGCCGGCACCGCAGGCCAAGATCAATGCCTCGGACAAAGACATCAACACCTTGGCCAGCCCGGTGATCCGCGTCAGCAACCGCGAGCAGGCACGTATTCACATCGGCCAGCGAGTGCCGATCATCAGCGCCACTTCGGTGCCGTCCACCCAGGGCCCGGTAATCACTGAAAGCGTCACCTACCTGGACGTGGGTCTCAAGCTTGAAGTGCAACCCACCGTGCACCTGAACAACGAAGTGGCGATCAAGGTGGCCCTGGAAGTCAGTAACGCCACCCCGCTGGAGGCTACCCGTCAGGGCACCATCCCGGTTCAGGTCGACACCCGCAATGCCCAGACCACCCTGCGCCTGCACGATGGCGAAACCCAGGTACTGGCCGGCCTGGTGCGCAACGACCACAACGCCAGCGGCAACAAGATCCCGGGGCTGGGTGACATCCCCGGCCTGGGCCGGCTGTTCGGCAGCAACAAGGACGACATGAGCAAGTCCGAGCTGGTGCTGGCGATTACCCCGCGCATCGTGCGCAACCTGCCGTACCAGAGCCCGTCGGACATGGAGTTCTCCACCGGCACCGAGTCGGCCATGCAGGTACGTCAGATGGCCCCGCTACCGCCAACGGACGTGCCCGGCAACGCGCCGGCTACCGACGCACCGGTCGTGGACAGCCAGATGGCAGTGGCCCCGGCCAACGGGAGCCCACGGCCATGAAAGCCCGGCGCCGCATGCAGGGCTTCAGCCTGATCGAAGTGGTGCTGACCCTGGCACTGCTTGGGCTGCTGGCCAGCATGGCCGCGCCACTGACCGAAACCGTGGTGCGCCGCGGCAAGGAGCAGCAACTGCGCGAGGCGCTGTACCAGATTCGTGATGCCATCGACGCCTACAAGCGGGCCTTCGACGCTGGCTACATCGAGAAGCGCCTGGACGCCAGCGGCTATCCACCGAACCTGCAGGTGCTGGTGGACGGTGTGCGCGATGTGCGCAGCGCCAAGGGCGCCAAGTTCTACTTCCTGCGGCGCATCCCGCATGACCCGCTGGTGGCGGCCAAGGATGAAGACGAAGGCGGCTGGGGCCTGCGCGCCTATGACAGCAGCCCCGACAACCCGCGCGAAGGCGAAGACGTGTTCGACGTGTATTCCAGGGCCCGTGGCAAAGGCCTCAACAGCATCCCCTACGGGCAATGGTGACAGCCATGAAACGCAGCAAAGGCTTCACCCTGATCGAACTGCTGGTGGTCATGGCGATCATCGCCACGCTGATGACCATCGCCATGCCGCGTTACTTCAACAGCCTGGAAAGCTCCCGTGAAGCCACGCTGCGCCAAAGCCTGGCGGTGCTGCGCGAGTCGCTGGACCACTACTACGGCGACACCGGTCACTACCCGGACTCGCTGGAGCAGTTGGTGGAGCAACGTTACCTGCGCAACACCCCGGTCGACCCGATCACCGAGCGCAGCGATGCCTGGCAGCTGGTGCCACCGCCCGAAGGCGTGGCCGGCGGCGTGGCGGATATCAAGAGCGGTGCCACAGGGAGGGCGCGTGATGGCAGTCTCTTCGCTGAATGGTAAGGCCGAGCGTGGCTTTACCTACCTGGGTGTGCTGCTGCTGATTGCGGTCAGCAGTGTGGCCCTGGCCGCTACTGGCACGATCTGGGCCAGCGCCGCCCAGCGTGATCGCGAGCGCCAGTTGCTGTGGGTGGGCAGCCAGTACGCCCAAGCCTTGCGCAGCTACTACCGTGCCTCGCCGGGCCTGGCCCAATACCCGCAGGCGCTGGCCGACCTGCTGCAGGACAACCGCTTCCCGCAGGCCCAGCGGCACATTCGTCGGCTGTACCCCGACCCCATCACCAACAGCGACGAGTGGGGCCTGCTGCGTGCAATCGACGGCCGCATCACCGGCGTGTACAGCCGCTCGGACGCCACCCCGTTCAAGCGCAGTGGCTTCAGCGCCGAATGGAGCGGTTTCGAAGGGCTGGAACACTACAGCGACTGGCAGTTCGTCGCCGAGCAGGCCTTCAGTGAAAGCGCCGGCGGCGTGCAGACCCACAGCGGCCCGGGAGACACGCCATGAATACCTTGGCTGCGCTGTGCCTGGGCCTGCTGCTGGCGTTGGCCACTTCGGCCAAGGCCGGGGACGAAGACGAGATGCAGGGCTTCATCGTCGACAACACCATTTCGCACATCGGCCACGACTTTTACTACTACTTCGCCGACCGCCTGCGCGCCACCAGCCGCCTGGACTTCAACCTGGTGGTACGCGAACGCCCGGATGCCCGCTGGGGCAGCCTGGTCACCGTGGAGTTCGAGCGTGAGGTGATGTACCGCCGCTTCCTGCCACCAAACACCACCGAGCTCAAAGACGAGGCCGTGGCAGCCGCCGACCTGGTCAAGCAGCAAATCATTCAACGCAAGCTGCAACGCCTGCTACAGGACACCACCGACTTGGAGAGGGACGAGCTATGAACCACCGCATTCCACGTTGCATCGCCGCCTGCCTGCTGGCCAGCGCTTGCGCTGCCCAGGCCACCGAGCTGGTGTACACCCCGGTCAACCCGGCCTTTGGCGGCAACCCGTTGAACGGCACCTGGCTGCTGAACAACGCCCAGGCGCAAAACGATTACGACGACCCCGACCTCAAGGACCGTGCCTCGGCCTTTACCGGCACCACGGCCCTGGAGCGCTTCAGCAACCAGCTGGAGTCGCGGATGTTGTCGCAGTTGCTGGACAACATCAGCAACGGCAGCACCGGCAGCATGGCGACCGATGCGTTTCTCATCGACGTCATCGACGATTCAGGGGCCTTGAGCATCAAGGTCACCGATCGTGCCACAGGAGAAATTTCGATCATTGAGGTCAGCGGCCTGAACCCCTGAGAGGGAAAGGCTTTTATGTTGGGGAGAGAACACCATGAAACGTCTGCTGAGCACGCTGCTGATCCTCACCGCCCTGGGCCTGCAAACTGGTTGCAGCCTGCGCGAACCCATGTCGGCCGAACAGGACTCGGAAACCCCGACCCTGACCCCTCGGGCCTCGACCTACTACGACCTGATCAACATGCCACGGCCCAAAGGCCGGCTGATGGCCGTGGTGTACGGTTTCCGCGACCAGACCGGGCAGTACAAGCCCACTCCGGCCAGCTCGTTCTCCACCAGCGTCACTCAGGGCGCGGCCAGCATGCTGATGGACGCCCTCAGTGCCAGCGGCTGGTTCGTGGTGCTGGAGCGTGAAGGCCTGCAGAACCTGCTGACCGAGCGCAAGATCATCCGTGCTTCGCAGAAAAAGCCGGATGTAGCCGAAAACATCATGGGCGAACTGCCACCGCTGCAGGCCGCCAACCTGATGCTCGAAGGCGGCATCATCGCCTACGACACCAACGTGCGCAGCGGCGGCGAGGGTGCCCGCTACCTGGGCATCGACATCTCCCGCGAGTACCGGGTGGATCAGGTAACCGTCAACCTGCGCGCCGTGGACGTGCGCACCGGGCAGGTGCTGGCCAACGTGATGACCAGCAAGACGATCTATTCGGTAGGGCGCAGTGCCGGCGTGTTCAAGTTCATCGAGTTCAAGAAGCTGCTGGAAGCCGAGGTGGGGTATACCACCAACGAACCGGCGCAGCTGTGCGTGCTGTCGGCGATTGAATCGGCGGTGGGGCATTTGCTGGCGCAGGGGATTGAACGGCGGCTGTGGCAGGTGGCGGGGGATGCGGGGGAGGGCAAGGCTACGGTGGACAAGTACCTGAGCCAGAATCAGCAGCCGTGATTGGTCTGGAGGGCCTCTTCGCGGGCTCGCCCGCTCCCACAGGTACAGTGCAGTTCTCAGGCTTGCTGCGAACCCTGTGGGAGCGGGCAAGCCCGCGAAGCAGGCGACGCGGTGGATCGCACCGGCAACGCCGGTGATCGCCGGCAAGCCAGCACCCACAGGGATTGCGCCAGCTTCAAGTAACCCGGCCAGCTGCACCCCGATCCATCCACTACCAGATGACGGCCAGCCATTTCTCCCGCACACTGCGGAAAATTCCCAAGCCCGTACCCCGTCACATTGCGGGGCACAGCCGGAGTAGAAAATGGCGCGACAACTAATAACAAACGCCCACGACCCGCTGCACGAATCCCGCCAGGCCCGCCTGAAGCTGGCCAGCGAAGGCGAATTACCGCTGGGCATGCTGCGCGACGAGATCGACGCGTCCTGGCGCCGCAGCCTGGGCCATGGCCTGGATTGCCTGCAGGGCGAACAGGTCGGCCTGGGGCTGGAGCAGGGCCACGACCTGCGCATGCTACTGGAGCGCAACCGACTGTTGGTCGACGCCGTCACCCCGGAACTGGACTACCTGGTAGCACGTCAGGGCAAGGCCGGTATTGTCATCCTCGGCGACGCCCAGGCCAACGTGCTGGCCATCGAAGGGCAGAAGCATGTGTTGCAGCGCGAGGGCCTGCGCGACCTGCATCCGGGCAGTTGCTGGAGCGAGTCGCTGCGCGGCACCAATGCCATCGGCACCGCCGTGGTGGAAGGCCGGCCGACGCTGATCAACTGCGGCGAACATTACCTTGACCGCCTCAGCCCGTTCTCCTGCACTTCCGTGCCCCTGCGCGACCCGCGTGGGGAGGTGATCGGCGTGCTCGACATCACTCGCGAAGGGGTGATGGCACAGCCGCAGGACAGCCTGTCGACGCTGATGCTGGCCGCCGGCAACATCGAGAGCCGTATGTTTGGCCTGTGCCACCCAGAGCAATTGGTGCTGGCCTTCCACAGCCGCCCGCAATACCTCAACAGTGCCTGGCATGGCCTGTTGGCGTTGAGCCTGGACGGTGAGGTGCTGGCGGCCAACGACAGCGCCTGCCAGCTATTGCAGGTGCCGCGCCATGAACTGATCGGCCGGCACAGCAGCGACCTGTTGGGCGAACGCTCGCCAGCCTTCATTGCGCGCCTGTGGCAGGGTGGGGTAAGCAGCGTGCAAACGGCCAAGGGAGAGTTCTACTTCCGCGCCTTGCAACTGCCACGCCACGGCCGGGTCAACGGCAGCACACCGGTCAGCAAACCGGCGCTGGGCAAGCAGTCACCCGCACTAGACGCCCTGGCCGGCGGTGACGCACGGCTGGCGCGTAATTTACGCATGGCCCGTCAGGGGCTGGGCAATGGCCTGCCAGTGCTTTTGCTGGGCGAAACCGGTACGGGCAAGGAGGTCGTCGCGCGTGCTTTGCATCAGGCCAGCCCACGTGCCGACAAACCCTTTGTGGCAGTCAACTGCGCGGCCATCCCCGAAGGGCTGATCGAATCCGAGTTGTTCGGCTACCGCGAGGGCGCGTTCACAGGGTCGCGCCGGGGCGGCATGGTCGGGCGGTTGATGCAGGCCCATGGTGGCACGCTGTTCCTCGACGAAATCGGCGACATGCCGCTGGCCCTGCAAGCGCGCCTGTTGCGGGTATTGCAGGAACGCCGGGTGGCGCCGCTGGGTGCCGGCGACGAGCAGGACATTGATGTGGCGCTGATCTGCGCCACCCACCGCGACCTCAAACGCCTGGTGCAGGAACAGCATTTCCGCGAAGACCTGTACTACCGGGTCAATGGCGTATCACTGCGCTTGCCGGCGCTGCGCGAGCGTGACGACTTGGCGCAGATCATCCAAAGCCTGCTGGAAAAGTCCGATGCCCGTGGCGTGACCTTGGCCCCGGCACTGGCCACATTGCTCGAAGGCTTCGACTGGCCGGGCAACATCCGCCAGCTGGAAATGGTGGTGCGCACGGCCCTGGCCATGCGCGAGGACGGCGAGCAGGTGCTGACCCTGGACCACCTCACCGATTGCCTGCTGGAAGAACTGGCCAGCGGCACCGCGCCCTCCGGCAGCCTCAAGGACAACGAACTGGAGTTGATCCGCGGCGCCTTGGCGCGCCACCAGGGCAACGTTTCCGCCGCGGCCGAGGCTCTGGGGATCAGCCGGGCGACGCTGTACCGCAAGCTCAAACAGTTGCGCGGCTAACCATGGGCCTATTGTTCGCAAGGCTGGTGGACTCCAGCGACCCTGCGCTCATGCGCCAGGCGTTGGCCTGGCTGTATGGTTTCGTACGCCCGCATCGGCGTGCCATCGGCCTGTTGCTCGGCTTGTCACTGGGCGCCTCGCTGCTGGCGCTGGCACAGCCCTGGCTGGTCAAGACACTGATTGACGAGGGGCTGTTGGCCAAGGACTACCAGACCCTCTGGCACATGGCGGCGATCATGATCGGCGCGGGCCTGTTGGGCACGGTGCTGGCCGGGGTCAACCGCTACCTGCATACGCGGTTGTCGGGGCGCATCCTGTTTGCCCTGCGTGATGACCTGTACCGTCACCTGCAGCAGTTGTCGCCGACATTCTACGGGCGGCGGCGCATGGGCGACATTCTTTCGCGCCTGGATGGCGATGTGGCGGAGATCCAGCGGTTTGCCGTGGATTCGTTGTTCTCGGCTGTATCTGCCGTCATTGGCCTGGTGGGCGCGGTGGCGTTGATGCTGATGCTGTCATGGCAGCTGTCGCTGTTGCTGGCGTTGCTTGTGCCGATCGAGGTGCTGTGGCTGCGCTGGATGCGGCGCAAGGTGGAGCGCGAGGTGCACAGCCTGCGCGAGCGTTCGGCGGATGTGTCTTCGTTCCTGGTGGAGACCTTGCCGGCGATGAAGTTCATTCAGGCAGCCGGCCAGCAAGGCCGCGAGGCAGGTAGGCTGGATCAGCTTGGCCAGGGTTACATGCGCCAGTTGCTGAAGGTACAGGTGACAGAGTTCTTCACCCAGGCCATCCCCGGCACGCTCACTTCCTGGTGCCGCGCTTGCGCGTTCCTGGTCGGCGGCTGGTGGGTGATCCAGGGGACCTGGCAGTTGGGTGCGCTGATCGCCTTTTCCACCTATATGGGCATGGCGGTAGGCCCGGTGCAGAGCCTGCTGGGCCTGTACGTGGCGGTGCAGCGCATGGCGGTGAGCCTGGGGCGGGTGATGGAGCTCAAGCGCGAGGCCGTGGCCGTGCGCCCGGCAGCCAACCCGCTGCCCATGCCCGACGGGCCGGGCGAATTGCGCCTTGAGGCGCTGAGCTTCGCCCATGAAGGGCGGCAAGGCGCCGTGCTGGACAACGTGCAGGTGTGCGTGCCGGGTGGCCTGAAGGTGGCCATCAGCGGTGCCTCGGGGGTGGGCAAGTCGACCCTCATCGACCTGCTGCAACGTTTCTATGACCCGGACGCCGGGCGCATCCTGCTGGATGGCACCGACCTGCGCGAACTGGACCTGGCCGCGCTGCGCCGTCGCATAGCCGTTGTCAGCCAGGACATCGTGCTATTCCGAGGCACCCTTGCGCAAAACCTTGCCTACGGCGCGCCGGAAGCCAGCCGCGCGGAGCTGGAGCGGGTGGTGCGCCTGGCGCGGCTGGACAGCCTGGTCGATAGCCTGCCGTTGGGCCTGGACGGCCTTTTGGGCGAACGTGGCCAGCAGTTGTCCGGCGGCCAGAAGCAACGCATTGCCATCGCTCGTGCGGTGCTGCAGGCCCCGGCCATTCTGGTGCTGGACGAGGCTACCTCGGCAGTGGATGAAGCCACTGAGCGCGAAGTGATTGCGGCCATCGACCAACTGTTCGCTGGCCGCACGCGCATCCTGATCAGCCATCGGGCTTCGACCCTGGCCGACGCCGACCTGCACTTGCAGCTGCATGACGGCCAGTTGCAGGTGCTGCCGCAGGAGGTGATCAAGCATGGGCACTGACGTGCGCGTTGGCATCATCGACAGCGGCTGCTCGCCGGAGCAGGCCAACGGTTTGCTGGGTGCCCGCCGATTCTGGCTGGAAGACGGCCAGTTGCGTGAAGGAGAAATACGGCCGGACCAGCTTGGACATGGCAGTGCGGTGCTTGCCGGCTTGCAACGCGAGGCCGGCCCGGTACCGTTGCTGGTGGCCCAGGTGTTTGGTGGCCAGGCCAGCACCAGCGCCTTGCAGGTGGCGGCCGGGCTGTTGTGGCTGGTGGAGGCAGGGGCCACGCTGGTCAACCTCAGCCTGGGGTTGCAGCAGGACCGGCCTGTGCTGCACCAGGCCTGCACCGAAGCGCTGGCGGCTGGCGTGCTGTTGTGTGCATCCAGCCCGGCGCAGGGTGAGCCGGTGTACCCGGCCAGCTACCCCGGGGTGCTCCGGGTTACCGGGGATGCCCGTTGCGCGCCCGGCCAGTGGTCCTGGCTGGGCACCCGGCAGGCAGATTTTGGCGGTTATGTCGGGGCAGGCGGCAGGGCGGGCGCGAGTTTGGGTTGCGCAGCCTTGAGCGGCAGGATCGCGGCGCTGATGCGTGAGGAGCCGGCGATGGACCGCCAGCAGGTTTATGACTGGTTGCGCCGCAATGCAGCGTTTACCGGCCCTGAGCGACGGGGTGCCAGCCATGCCTGAACCGCGCATTGTGGTACTGGGCGCCGGCCCTGCAGGTGCTGCCACCGCCATCGGCTTGCGGCGGCTTGGCTACACCGTGACGGTGGTGTCGCAATGGCGCCGTTTCGCGGCAGTGGAAGGGGTTTCGCAACGGGTACTGGAGGGCTTGCGGCATGCAGGCCTTGGCGGGGCGTTGGGCCAGGCGGCCATGCCGGCTACCCGGCAGGTGCACTGGAATGGCCAGCACCTGCACATGAACCAGGAATTCCTGCTGGATAGGCAACGGTTTGACCGGGCGCTGCGCGACGACCTTCAGCGTGCGGGCGTGAGTGTGGTCGAGGGGCGGGTGCGCGACGTTGTGCAGGAGAACGTTCACCATGTCCGTCTGGACGATGGGCAGGTACTGATCGCTGACTTCCTCGTTGAGGCTCGTGGTCGCCAGGCGCCGCTTGCCGCAGACCGCCTGCGTGGGCCAGAGACGGTCAGCCTGCTCAATGCCTGGCAAGGTAGCCCCGGGGCGCCTGCGTCGGCGGTGGAAAGCCTGGAGGATGGTTGGGCGTGGATGGCACGGCTTGAGGATGGGCGTTGCTATTGGCAAGTCACCCTGGATGCTGCCGGGTTGCCAGGCAAGGCTGGGTTGGCAGATTACTGCGCGGCTCGGCGTGGCTGCAGTGCGCTGGTGGCCGAGCTGTTCGACGCCCAGGCATCGTTACCCGCGCAGGTGCATGCGCGTAGCAGTACCGCCATTCTTGCCGGTGAGTGCGTTGGGCCGGACTGGATACGCGTGGGCGATGCGGCGATGGCGGTCGATCCGCTGTCGGGCAACGGGATTTTCCAGTCGTTGTCTTCGGCGTTACAGGCCCCGGTGGTGATCAATACGCTGCTGCGCAGGCCTGAGCGGGCGGAGCTGGCGCGGCAGTTTCACCAACAGAGGGTCGAGCAGCTGTTCCTGCGCTTTGCCCGCATTGGCCGCGATTTCTATGCTCAGGAACAGAGACGGGCGGGGCAGCCGTTCTGGGGCCAGCGCCAAGGCTGGCCGGATGCGCTGCCACTGCATCAGGCGGCGGATTGGCAGGCAGTGCGGGTTGAGCGCCGGCCAGTGTTGCGTGATGGGCTGGTGGATGAGGCCGAAGTGGTGGTGACGACGGATCAGCCACTGGGGGTTTGGCATTTGCAGGGGGTGGAGCTGGCGCCGATGGTGCGGGCATTGCAGACTGGGCAAGCCGTAGAGGCTGTTCTGTCAGGGATGTCGGGTGAACAGCAGATGATGGTTAGACGCTGGCTGTTGGAACTGGGACTGGTTTGATATTTCCGGGGCCCAACTGCATGTGAATTTCGATTAGGCCGACAGTTCCTCATGATCCCGTCTTTTCATGAATATCGAATGTCGGCAACTATCCAAACTACCAGTTGTGGGTAGGAATGGTTACTGCTCAGATTGCAGCATGACAACCTCTTGCACAAATAGGTGTGCTATGAAGAAGCATCATTTCTACCAAGGCAACAAGCTATCGAGATTCGGCCCGAGCAATCAGATGAGCGTGATTCTGCAGAGTAGTTTTGCACCACTTGCCGAGCAATGGGCAGGAGTAGCTGCTAGTGCTGTCCTTATTTCCACCGATACCGCAAACTCAGTTGTGCATGCGGCGGGCACCACTGTTTACACCCCCTATGGCCATTTTGACCTGATTCGTCATGGCTGTGCGCTGGGCTTCAATGGTCAGGCACGTGATCCTGTGATCAATTCTGATTTATTAGGGAATGGGAAGAGAGCATTCAGTCCATTGCGCATGCGCTTCAATTCGCCTGATGATCTCAGTCCATTCGGCCTGGGTGGTGTCAATGCATACGCATATTGTGGGGGTGACCCTATCAACTATACGGATCCAACGGGAAATATAAAATATAATATCGCCCTGAAGCGTTTGACACGAAATCGAACACGGATACTTGAACCACGAGATCCCGCATTGCCAACTGCGGTGGTACGCCCACGAATCGGCGGCGAGCTCGTAGATGGTCCAGCCGCAGCTCCACCAGCTCCAGCGAGAGTACAGCGGCAAGCAGATCCACCAGCTCCAGCGAGAGTACATCGGCAAGCAGCCCCACAGCTTCCGATGAGCGGTCCCTTCACAGCGGAAGAACGGGAGAATGTAGCCGTTACAATGCGAACTGCTCAAACCTATCCATTTATTAGTTCTCAGTTACTCCCTGGGTCGAGACTTGTTCCCACCTTGGTCGGGCACTTGCAAAGGCAGGCCCGAGGAGGGTCGCCTCCATATCCGATAGAAATAGCTTATATAAACTACATCCCTAACCACAATACGCCATCTGGCCAGCAGGCCGCTTCGCAGGCGCTGGCACTTGCACGTCTGGTGGTTGCTGTGTCTCAAACGAGAAGCAGTAGTTGAATGCAGAGCGCCGTAGTTCCGGCCGTCCCTGGACGCTATCACTCCAGATTCTGATTCTCCTTTAAGACACTACCGTTTTTGTGTTGCGCTGGGCTGCAGGGCGGGACCTGAACTTAAAATCAGAAGAAGGTCCCGACCACCAGCTGCATGTAGGTGCCGGTATCCCGCCCGCCCAACTGCGTACCACCATTCGCTGCACTGCGCTCCGGCTTGTAGAACCCCAGTACCGGGCTGATCAACAAGTGGTCGTTGACCATCCATTCCACATACAGATCCAGCTCCCGACCGCCGAGGTTGCCCTGGTCGGTATCCAGCGTATCGAAGTCGAAATACAGCGCCCCCACCGTCAGGTTGTCGAGTGGCTTGCCTTTGAGCGCCATGTGGTGCACCTGGCTGTTCTTGTTGAACGGCCCGGCATAGTTGGCTGCCACTTCACCCTGGAACCAGGTGCCATAGCCTCGGCTCAGGCCGTAGAACAGTGGGTCGAAACCTTCGGAGAAGCGGCTGTAGCGGTAGGTGGCGGTGGGTGACCAGGGCAGTTCGGAGAAAGTCCAGTTGCCCTCCAGGTACCAGGCATTCTCGCGCCCGCCGGTCTTGTCCTGGGTCACGTACTCGGCAGCCAGCTCGAGGTCTTTCACGCCCAGGTTGCCGCGCCCGCGCAGGCTGGCGGTGTTCATGCCGTCGCGGTGCTCCAGGCCCATGATCTGCGCGTAGCGCTGGTCCACGTCCAGGCCGCGGATCCAGCTGAGGCCAAGGGTACCGGCGTCGGCGACGTGCTCCAGGTTGGCCACCGCCATCGAGGTGTCGGCCTGGTAGTGGTTGTCGGACTTCAGCCACATCAGGTCGCCGCGCCAGCCCTGTTTGCCGCCCAGGCGCAGCACGGCGGTGCGGTCGAAGGCCTTGCGGGCAGCCAGGTAGTAGGCACCGCCACGGTCGAAGTTGGCGCCCAGGTCGACCTTGCCCAGGTTCACCGGGTCGCCCTGGATCAGGAAGCCGTCACCCAGCGTCACCACCTGGCGGCCGCCAGAAATATCCACGCCGTCTTCGCCCAGCGCCGGGAACAGGTTGGCCGAGCGCCAGCCCAGGTACAAATCTTCGATGGCGGTACGGCGCTCATCGCCCAGGGTCAGGCCGGCAGCATCGCCGTCGCCCCAGGTGGCGGAACTGAGCAGGTTGAAGGCGCCGTACGCGGCCCCGCTATCGGCCAGGGCCTGGCTGCCGCTGAGGCCGTATTTTACGTAGCCTTCCTGCCAGGCGGTGCTGCCGGGTTGGCGGTTGCCGGCTTGGTTGAAGCTTTCGTCGCTATGGAACGTGCCGAACAGGGCTTCGAGGTCGGCGTTGAGGGTGGTGCCGTTCTGGTTGTACAGCTCGTAGGCCTGGCTAGCGGGCGCGGCGAGCAGCAGGGCCAATGTGCAGGCGAGTGTGTGCCTCATGGGGGGCTCCATGGTTTTTTATTGTTGTTTTTGGGTTGCCTGGGCCGGCCTCTTCGCAGCACAAGGCTGCTCCTACAGGAACCGCTTGCGCTTGTATGCGGCGAAGAGGGCGGTACAGGCAGAGGATCAGAGCTTGATCAGCACCGACTTGAGCTCGGTGTAGTGCTCGATGGCCGCTGCGCCCATCTCACGACCCACGCCAGACATCTTGTAGCCACCAAACGGCAGCGCCGGGTCAAGCGCGCTGTGGCAGTTGACCCACACCGAGCCGGACTTGATGCGCGGGATCATCCGATGCACCGCCGCCAGGTCGTTGGACCAGATGCTCGCACCCAGGCCATAGGGGTTGTCGTTGGCCATGCCGATTACTTCGTCCAGGTCATCGAACGGCATCGCCACCAGCACCGGCCCGAAGATTTCTTCCTGCACCAGGCGGTGGCGCTGGTCGACATCCACGATCACCGTCGGCTTGACGAAGTAACCCGGGCCAAAGCCTTCGCCGCCGCAGGCGATGGTCGCACCCAGTTCGCGGCCAAGCTCGATATAGCCGGTGACGCGGTCCTGCTGCTTGGCCGAGATCAACGGGCCCATCTGCACGGCCGGGTCCAGCCCGTTACCCAGCTTCATGCCGTTGGCGATGCCGGCGATGTCGGCCACCACATTGTCGAAGTGCTTGCGGTGCACGTACAGCCGCGAGCCAGCGCAGCACACCTGGCCCTGGTTGAAGAAGATCGCCGTGGCGGCGCCGGCAGCAGCTTCCTGCAGGTTGGCGTCGGGCATGACGATGGTCGGCGACTTGCCGCCCAGCTCCAGGGTGACGCGGGTCATGTTGTCCATGGCCGCCTTGCCGATCAGCTTGCCCACTTCGGTGGAACCGGTGAAGGTCAGCTTGTCGACGCCGGGGTGGCGGCTGAGCGCGGCGCCGGCATTCAGGCCGGTGCCGGTCACCACGTTGAACACGCCTGCCGGGTAGCCAGCTTCGTCTACCAGTTCAGCCAGCTTCAGCACGCTCAGTGGGGTTTCATCGGCGGGCTTGAGCACGATGGTGCAGCCGGTAGCCAGGGCCGGGCCGAGCTTCCAGCAGGCCAACAGCAGCGGGAAGTTCCAGGCGACGATGGCGCCGACCACGCCGATGGCCTCACGGCGCACAAAGCCGTGGAACTGGTCGTTGGGCATCAACGGCATGGAGGCTTCTACGGTGCTACCCTCGATCTTGGTGGCCCAGCCCGCCATGTAGCGCAGGAAGTCGATGGCCAGCTGCACGTCCATCACCTGGGCCACGGCGGCGCTCTTGCCGTTGTTCAGGCATTCCAGCTCGGCCAGCTGGCGAGCGTCGCGCTCCATCAGGTCGGCCAGGCGCCACAGCAGGTTTTGGCGTTCCCGCGGGCGCAGGCGGCTCCACGGCGAGTCGTCGAAGGCCTGGCGTGCTGCGCGCACGGCGCGGTCGACATCCTCGGCGTCGGCGGCGGGCACTTCGCCCAGCACTTCGCCGGTGGCCGGGTTGCGGAACGACAGGGTGCGACCGCTGGCGGCGTCCTGCCAGTCGGCGCCGATGCGCATTTTCAGCTTGCGTTCGAGAAAGGCGCGGGTGGCGGGCAGGATGGGCAGTTCACAAAGCATGGGGCTGTGCCTCTTGTCATTGGGTGTAAAGGGCACAGGCGCAATGGGCGTGCCAAGGTGGGCAGATGGCCGCAAGGCGTTGAAGGTGTTGGGTTTTGCCTGGGCCCAAGGTTGTGATTGCAGGCGTGCGCTGTTGCACATTGAGACGGTGTGAGACGGTGGTGCAACAGTGGATGTCCCGGCCTCTTCGCGGGCTTGCCCGCTCCCACAGGTACAGCGTTGACCCCAGGCGTTGTGCCATTCCTGTGGGAGCGGGCATGCCCGCGAAGGCCTGCGTGGCAGGCCCTTGTCTCAGGATGAAACACCTAGTCGCGAAATGGCACGCTGCAAGTGGCCATCTTGGTTGCTGGCCAGGCCACGGAAACTGCCTAAGAGGTTGAAAGGCCACGCTTTTACTGCAACTGGCACAGTTCCTGTATCACATCTGCCACATGCACACCTGCTGTACCAAAGCGTGCGAAAAACGATAAGAACAACAACCGTGGAGGTCTGACCTTGAAGACGACTCGACTCCGGCGGCATGCGGGCAAACTGGCGCTGGTCGCCGCCGCGCTGCTGAGCACCCAGGCCATGGCGGCCGAGCAGGGCCCGAGCCTGTTGCAGAACAAGTGCATGGGGTGCCATATCCCCGAAGGCAACGATACCTACAGCCGCATCAGCCATCAGCGTAAAACGCCGGAAGGCTGGCTGATGAGCATCGCTCGCATGCAGGTGATGCACGGCCTGCAGATCAGCGACGACGACCGTCGCACGCTGGTCAAGTACCTGGCCGACAAGCAGGGCCTGGCGCCCAGCGAAACCGATGGCGTGCGCTACGCCATGGAGCGCCGGCTGAACACGGTCGAGCACTTCGACACCCAGCTCAGCGAAACCTGTGGCCGCTGCCACTCTGGTGCTCGCGTCGCCTTGCAGCGCCGCCCCGCCAAGGAGTGGGAGCACCTGGTCAACTTCCACCTCGGCCAGTGGCCGTCCCTCGAATACCAGGCCCAGGCGCGGGACCGCGACTGGTTGCCGATTGCCCTGCAACAGGTGGTGCCGGAACTCGCCAGGCGCTACCCGCTGGACAACCCGGCCTGGGCTGAATGGCAGCAGGCAAAACCGAAGGCCGACGTGCTGCCGGGGCAGTGGGCGTTCAGCGGCCACATGCTGGCCAAGGGCGATGTGCGCGGTGTGATGAGCGTTTCGGCCGGAGAGGGCGACACCTTCAAGGTCGAGGTCAAGGGCGCCTATGCCGACGGTACTCCTTTCAACGGCAGCGGCACTGCGATCCTGTACAACGGCTATGAATGGCGCGGCAACGTCAAGGTTGGCGACACCAATCTGCGCCAGGTATTCGCGGCGCTGGATGGCGAAATGAAAGGCCGCATGTTCGAGGCCGAACACGACGAGCGTGGCCTGGACTTCATGGCAGCCAAGGAAGGCAAGGCGCGCCTGCTGGCGGTGCAACCGGCATTCATCAAGGCCGGTGGCGAGAGCGAGATCACCTTGGTGGGCAGCGGCCTGGACGGCAAGCCCGACCTGGGTGCCGGGGTAGAGGTGACCCAGGTACTGGAGCAGACCCCGACGCTGGTACGGGTCAAGGCCCGCGCGGCGGCCGACGCCAAGCCAGGGCAGCGCGAAGTTGCAGTGGGCGCGCTCAAAGGCGTGAGCCTGGCGGTGTACGACAAGGTCGAGGAAGTGAAAGTCGTGCCGGCGTTCTCCATTGCCCGCATCGGCGAAAACGGCGCTTCGGTGCCGAAGGTGCAAGGCCGCTTCGAGGCGGAAGCCTGGGGCAAGGATGCCAGTGGCCAGCCGCTGCGCATCGGCTACCTGCCGGCCACCTGGAAGGTCGAGCCGTTCAACGAGCGTGCGGTCGAGGACGAGGACGTCAAGTTCGCCGGGCAAATGCAGGCCGATGGCGTGTTCGTTCCAGGCGGTGCCGGCCCTAACCCTGAACGCAAGATGATGACCAACAACGCGGGCAACCTGAAGGTTATCGCCACGCTGGCCGACGGTGGCCAGACCGGCGAAGGGCACATGATCGTCACCGTTCAGCGCTGGAACAACCCGCCGCTGCCGTAACGGCAGGGTGCAACGGTTTTCCATCGGATCGATTACCGGGAGGTCGCCATGGGCGCACTACTGAACCTGGTCGAACGCAACCTGCATGAAGTGCAGGTTGATGCCGACCGCATGCTGTTCCATATCCCCAGCAGTTCGCTGTTCACCGCCGACGCGGTGACCGGGGGCATCATCGACATGTTGCGCCAGCAAGGCTGTTCGGCCGAGGAGCTGATGCAGCGCCTGGGCCAGCAGTTTGCCGGCAATGATATCCAGGACACCCTGCGCGAGCTGATCGCGCTGGAGCTGGTCAGTGACGGCTCGCCGCTGACCCCGGAAATCGGCGCCAAGCGGGTCGAGCGCACCGCGCTGAATACCGTGGTGCTCAACGTCAACACCGGTTGCAACCTCAGTTGCACCTATTGCTACAAGGAAGACCTGGACAAGCCTTCTGCCGGCAAGAAGATGAGCACCGCCACCGCCGAAGCCTCGGTGGAAATGCTGCTCAAAGAGTCGCCCGACGAGGAGCGCTACAGCGTGGTGTTCTTCGGCGGCGAGCCGTTGTCCAACCGGCCGCTGATCGAGCACATGGTGGCTTACTGCGAGCGGCGTTTCGCCGAGGCGGGCAAGCAGGTGGAGTTCATCATGACCACCAATGCCACGTTGCTGACCGAAGAAATTGTCGACTGGCTCAATGCCCACCGTTTCGGCCTGTCGATCAGTATCGACGGCCCCAAGACCGTGCATGACCGCAACCGCATCACCGTGGGCGGGCAGGGTACCTACGACGTGGTGCGGCGCAAGGCCGACATGCTGCTGTCGCGTTACAACAGTCGCCCGGTGGGGGCGCGGGTAACCTTGACCCGCGGCATCACCGATATCGAGACCATCTGGAACCACCTGTTCAACGAAATGGGCTTTGCCGAAGTCGGCTTTGCCCCGGTCACCTCCGGCGACATGGCGGCCTTCAACCTCACCGGCGAAGAACTGGTTGAGGTCTTCGCCAACATGAAGGCGCTGGGCCGCCGTTACCTGGACGCAGCGCTGGAACACCGCAACATCGGTTTCTCCAACCTGCACCAGCTGATCACCGACATTCACGAGGGCCACAAGAAGGCCCTGCCATGCGGTGCCGGGCTGAAAATGCTGGCGGTGGACCATGAAGGCGAGCTGAACCTGTGCCACCGTTTCACCGGCTCTAGCCTGCCGACCTTCGGCAACGTGCATCAGGGGGTGAAGCAGGTGGAGCTCAACGACTTCCTGTCGCAGCGCCTGGACCGCAGCAACACCGGCTGCGAGAGCTGCCGCATTCGCAACCTGTGCTCTGGCGGCTGCTACCACGAAAGCTACGCCCGCTACGGCGACCCGCAGCACCCGACTTACCACTACTGCGAATTGATGCGCGACTGGGTCGACTTCGGCATCGAAGTCTACAGCCGCATCATGGCCGCCAACCCGGCCTTCATCGACCGCTACATCACCCCGCGGAAGGCGCACTGACATGAAGCATTTGAAGCCCCTGAACAACAAGGCGCGCATCCTTGAGCAGGCCGCTGCCGAAGACCGCATCGAAGAAGTCATGGCCATGAGTGCGGTGGCCGGCTGCACGGCCACCACGGACCCGGGTTGGGAAGTGGATGCCTTTGGTGGCGTTAGCTCGCTGTGCCAACCGATGGAGGCCGACCTGTATGGCTGCTCCGACCCTTGCTGGTGGCCGGCCCAGGTGCCGGACATGATGAGCACCTATCAGGACTGGAACGCCCAGGCGACCAACTCGGCGGATGACTGGCGCAACCTGGGCACTGTGTTCCCGAAAGACAAGTGACCGGCCCAACAAGAATGACAAGGGGAAACCGCATGAAAGCTGGACGCTGCGCGCAACTCGCGCTCACCATCGCCGCCACGGCCTGCGCCGGGCTGGCTCAGGCTGACGACACCGGGCCTGCGCTGAAGGCTGGCCACGAATACATGATCGTGACCAACTACCCGAACAACCTGCATGTGGTCGATGTGGCCGCCGACACGGTGTACAAAAGCTGCCAGATGCCCGACAAGTTCGGCCCTGGCACTGCGATGATGGCGCCGGACAACCGTACCGCCTACGTGCTCAACAATCACTACGGCGACATTTACGGCATCGACCTGGATACCTGCAAGAACACCTTCCGGGCCAACCTGTCGAGCGTGGCGGGTGAAGTGGGCCGGTCGATGTACTCGTTCGCCATCAGCCCGGATGGCAAGGAAGTGTACGCCACGGTCAACCCGACCCAGATGCTGAACGACCATTACGTGGTCAAGCCGCCACGGCTGGAGGTGTTCAGCACCGACGATGGCCTGCAGGCCAAGCCGGTGCGCACCTTCCCGATGCCGCGCCAGGTGTACCTGATGCGTGCTGCCGACGATGGCAGCCTGTTTGTCGCAGGGCCGGACATCTACAAGATGGATGTGAAAACCGGCAAGTACACGGTGGCCTTGCCGCTGCGCAACTGGAACCGCAAAGGCTATAGCGCCCCGGACGTGCTGTACTTCTGGCCGCACCAGAGCCCGCGGCACGAGTTCACCATGCTGTACACGATTGCCAGGTTCAAGGACGACAAGCAGGACCCGGCCACCGCCGAGCCACTGTATGGCTACCTGAGCGTCGACCTCAAGACCGGCAAGACCCACACCCAGGAATTCGCCGACCTGACCGAGCTGTACTTCACTGGCCTGCGCTCGCCTAAAGACCCGAACCAGATCTACGGCGTGCTCAACCGCCTGGCCAAGTACGACATCAAGCAGCGCAAGCTGATCAAGGCGGCTAACCTTGAGCACACTTACTACTGCGTCACCTTCGACAAGAAGGGCGAGAAGCTGTACCTGGGCGGCACCTTCAACGACCTGGCAGTGTTCAACCCGGATACGCTGGAGAAGGTGAAGAACATCAAGTTGCCCGGTGGTGACATGTCTACCACTACGCCACAGGTGTTTATCCGCTAGATCGGCGTTGCCTTCTTCGCGGGCTCGCCCGCTCCCACAGGGATTTGCGCCGTATTCCAATCCTGTGGAAGTCTTTGTGGGAGCGGGCAAGCCCGCGAAGAGGCCGGCCCAGACACCACAAAAACAACAAGAGAGTGCCCATGCCCCAGCCAAGCTACTCCCAGGGCAATCCAGACAAAGCCCTGCTTACCCAATGCATCGGCGACGCCTTCGATACCACTGTCGCCCGCTTCCCCGACCGCGATGCGCTGGTGGTGCGCCACCAGGCCCTGCGCTACACCTGGCAGCAACTGGCCGAGGCCGTCGACCAGCACGCCCGCGCGCTGATGGCACTGGGCGTGCAACCCGGTGACCGGCTGGGTATATGGGCACCCAACTGCGCCGAGTGGTGCATCACCCAGTTCGCCAGCGCCAAGGTGGGCGCGATCCTGGTCAACATCAACCCGGCCTATCGCTCCAGCGAGCTGGATTACGCCCTCGGGCAGTCTGGCTGCCGTTGGGTGATCTGTGCCGACGCGTTCAAGACCTCCGATTACCACGCCATGCTGCAGGGGCTGATCCCAGGCCTGGCCAGCGGCCAACCCGGCGCGCTGATCTGCGAGCGCTTTCCCGAACTGCGCGGCGTGGTCAGCCTGGCCGTCTCGCCACCCCCAGGCTTCCTGGCCTGGCCCGCGTTGCAAGCCCGCGCCGACGCTGTCAGCCGCGAGGCCCTGGCCGAGCGCCAGGCGCAATTGCGCTGCGATGACCCGATCAACATCCAGTACACCTCCGGCACAACCGGGTTCCCCAAGGGCGCCACCCTCAGCCACAGCAACATCCTCAACAACGGCTACATGGTCGGCGAAAGCCTGGGCCTTACCGAGCACGACCGGCTGGTGGTGCCGGTGCCGCTCTATCACTGTTTCGGCATGGTCATGGCCAACCTTGGCTGCATGACCCACGGCAGCACCCTGATCTACCCCAACGATGCGTTCGACCCGTTGGCCACACTGCGTGCGGTGGCGGAGGAAAAGGCTACCGCGCTGTACGGTGTGCCGACCATGTTCATCGCCGAACTGGACCACCCGCAACGCGGCGAGTTCGACCTGTCGAGCCTGCGCACCGGGATCATGGCCGGCGCCACCTGCCCGATCGAGGTGATGCGCCGGGTGATCGGCGAAATGCACATGGCCGAGGTGCAGATTGCCTATGGCATGACCGAAACCAGCCCGGTGTCGCTGCAGACCGGGCCCGATGATGACCTGGAGCGCCGCGTAACCAGTATTGGCCGTACCCAGCCACGGCTGGAGAACAAGGTGGTGGACGCCGACGGCAATACCGTGCCGCGTGGCGAGATCGGCGAACTGTGTACCCGCGGCTACAGCGTGATGCTCGGTTACTGGAACAACCTCAAGGCCACGGCCGACAGCATCGATGCCGAGGGCTGGATGCACACCGGCGACCTGGCGGTAATGGACGAGCAGGGGTATGTGCGCATCGTCGGGCGCAGCAAGGACATGATCATTCGCGGCGGCGAGAACATCTACCCGCGCGAGCTGGAAGAGTTCTTCTTCACCCACCCGGCGGTGGCGGATGTGCAAGTGATTGGCGTGCCGTGCAGCAAGTACGGCGAAGAAATCGTGGCCTGGGTGCGGCTGCACCCGGGGCATACTGCCAGTGAAGAAGCGCTGCGTGAGTGGGCGAGGGCGCGGATTGCGCACTACAAGGTGCCCCGGTACTTCCGCTTTGTCGACGAGTTCCCGATGACGGTGACCGGCAAGGTGCAGAAGTTCAGGATGCGCGAGATCAGTGTCGCGGAGTTGTCTGCTGGATGATGCATTACCTGTACCGGCCTCTTCGCGGGTAAACCCGCTCCCACAGGGACCGCACGGAATTCGAACACGGTAATGAACCTGTGGGAGCGGGTTTACCCGCGAAGAGGCCGGTACAGGCAGCAGA